>NZ_CP017770.1:1233913-1542392 GCF_001857945.1 Paenibacillus crassostreae | reverse complement strand
CTATACATATGTCTGCCTCCGCTCTACCAAAAGTACTGATTCAGAATGAAGAGCAAGGGCTGCTTGTTCTGGATCAACTTATTGAAATGTCTCATATGGCACAGAAACAAATGCGTGCACTAATTGCGCAGCTCCGCCCTGTTGAACTTGAAGGGAAAAGTCTAGCTGAAGCATTAGAGAAGTGGTTTCCTGATTATTGCCGACAGAATGGACTTAAGGGAATGAAAGAGCTTGATATACAAGGGAACATACCAGAGGCTATCGAACATCAATTATTTCTAATCATTCAAGAAGCCATGGCTAATATTGTGAAGCATGCACATGCGGAATTCATTAGTTTGTCTCTGCGTGAAGGTGATCATCAGGTCGTTCTAAGTCTTAGCGATGATGGTCAGGGTTTCAACGGAGGTGTCCAGAAGCAAGGATCATACGGTTTGATAACGATGCGTGAACGAGCGGAGAAATTAGGCGGGCAAGTTGAGATCATTAGTAAGGAAGGTGCAGGAACAACGATTCGGGTACATATTCCTAAATTCACGCCAGGTGAGAACGAAATTAATGAATCAACTTTTAAGGGGAGTATGTAAATATGGGGGATAAAATAAGAATATTACTTGTTGATGATCATGATATGGTACGAATGGGTCTGAAGACATATCTGATGTTAGAATCAAAATTCGAAGTCATTGGTGAAGCAAGGGATGGTCAAGAGGTTACAGGCATGCTGAAAAATGAGTTGGCGGAAAATCTTCCTGATTTAATATTAATGGATTTAATGATGCCTATTATGAATGGAGCCGAGACAACCAAAGCAGTCATGAAAGAATATCCTAATATGAAAATAGTGATATTAACTAGTTTCCTAGAAGATCACCTAGTGGTAGATGCTATTGAGGCTGGAGCGGTGAGTTATGTTCTAAAAACAGTATCAGCAGAGGAACTCATATATGCATTAATAGGAGCGTGTAGAGGCATGCCAGTTATGACAGGGGATGTCTCTCAAGCGCTATCTAGAGGGATTCGTCAACGTACGGTTGAGACTGATTCCTCTGGTCTTACAGAACGTGAGAAAGAGGTCCTTCTCTTAATTGCTGAAGGTAAAAGTAATAAGGACATTGGAGAGGAACTGCATATCAGTATTAAGACAGTAAAGACACATGTTAGTAATCTACTCATGAAATGCGAATTGGACGATCGTACTCAATTAGCAATTTATGCTCATCGAAAAGGGTTGGTAAAGAAGTAATATAGTGTCGATGTTGATCCGAATATGTTTTATCTCTCTTTAAATTGTTTTTAATGTGACTTTAAGGTTGATGGTGCATGATAAGAACAGTTAATAGATCAACGGATATCCCACTTACAACAGTAAGCTAAGGGAAATGGGAGGTAATAGAACATGGATGAACGCGATAATAAATTTGGACAGTTAGACAGTGAGTTGGATCGGGAAATGGCAAAAGGTAAAGAAACTACAGATCCAGAAACAGGTTCTTCATATTATTATTCCTACGGACCATTTCAATCCATAAATAAAGATAGCATGATGAAGAGCGAAATAAGTTCTTATGACGGCGGTTCTAGAGAAGATGTAGAAGTTACGCCTCCGCAGCCGCTGCGTACTTTGCCTACGGTGAACGAATTTAATTCATCACGCTCTGACCATAGTGGCGGGAATAGCAATAATAGTTCTGGTGGAAATGGGAACTGGCAGTTCAATCAAAAACCAAAAAGTTCTGTTAAAACGATATTGGTTTCATTCTTAGCAGGTATGGTTGTGATCTCGTCTTTAATGTTTACAGCGGATCGGATGAACTTATTCACACCGGATACACCATTAGCAGCAGTTGCTCCGGTAGAATCGAATGCGGTAGCAACCTCAAACAATAACTCGGAGTCGTCTAATGCTACAACGACATTGTTACCTTTAACGAATCAAGGAGATGTATCGACAGTATATAAAGTTGCAAGCCCGGCAGTTGTGAAGATTGCAACTTTTGTTAAATCAGGAAGTGTTACACAGACTAATCCATATTCAAGTGATCCATTCTCTTATTTCTTCGGTGACCAATTTGGTGGGAGTAGCAGAAATAATGGGGATGGCTCATCCACAGACTCTCAGTCTCAAACAGATGAAGATCAACTAGTTGCTTATGGTATTGGTTCAGGATTTATTTACGATGAAGCAGGTTATATTCTAACAAATCAACATGTTATCAATAGTGCAGATGTGATACAAGTAACTCTAGAAGGCAATAGCAAGCCATATGAGGCTAAATTGCTAGGATCTAGTGAAGATCTTGACTTAGCTGTGCTGAAGATAGAAGGAGATACGAGCTTCCCTATCCTTCCATTAGGAGATTCGGATGCTGCTACTGTTGGAGAAGAAGTTGTGGCTATCGGTAATCCACAGGGATTTGACCATACGGTTACTTCAGGTGTGCTTAGTGCAAAAGAACGTAGCATTGATATAGCTGCTGAAGATGGAAGTGGTACTAATACGTATAAGCATTTACTTCAAACCGATGCTTCGATTAATTCCGGTAATTCTGGTGGACCGCTTCTAAATCTAAATGGCGAAGTTATTGGTATGAATGTGGCGGTTAGTGCTGATGCTCAAGGAATTGGTTTTGCGATTCCAACGAGTGTTATTAAAGAAGTAGTAGAACAACTTGAGAGTAATCAAGAGATTCCGAAAGAACCCATTCCTTTTATTGGAGCATCTTTAATTACAATGACTGATGAAGTAGCCAATCAAATGGGTACAGATTTAAAAGAAGGATCGTTAGTTGCAGAGGTTATCTATAAATCACCAGCATACCTAGCGGATATTCGTCCATATGATATTATCGCTGGAATCAATGGTACTGATTATGTTGCAAGCCAGGATCTAATCGATTTCATTCAGACACAGGAAATAAACACTGAAATTACACTTAACATTGTTAGGGATGGTAAAGCTATGGATCTCCCAGTTACAATTGGGAATCGTAATGATTTCGAAACATCCTCAAACCAGTAACACAATAGATGACGAATAGCGGAAGGGATACTATCCTTCCGCTATTTATATATGATTGGATAGCAAGATAGGTTGTGTTTGGTTACAATAAACAGATAGCGACCATAATCAATGCATAACGCTTCATCAAAGATAAAGGGGTTGTATCTATGCGTTCGACGATTTTACTGATTGACGATGATGAGAAAATTATATCTATGTTGCGTAGAGGGTTGGCTTTTGAAGGTTATGATGTCATGACAGCTTCCAACGGTGCAGAAGGGTTGAATACGCTGTTGAATAGTGAACCGGACCTGGTCGTGTTGGATGTCATGATGCCGAAGATAGATGGATTTGAAGTGTGTAGACGACTTCGTGAAGGAGGGAGTCAGGTTCCGATCTTGATGCTGACTGCAAAAGATGAGATCGAGCATCGAGTTAAGGGGTTAGATCTTGGAGCAGATGACTATTTAGTTAAACCATTTGCACTAGAAGAACTTCTTGCCCGTGTACGTGCACTACTTCGTCGGAAACCAGAACATAACGAAGCAGGAGAGCCGAAACTGAGTTATGAAGATATTATTTTAGATATGGATGCAAGAGAGGTGCTTCGCTCAGGTGTTCGGTTGGAATTAACAGCTAAGGAATTTGAATTATTGAACTTATTCATGCAGAATCCGAAGCGGGTGTTATCTCGCGATTTGATTATGGATAAGATATGGGGTTACGACTACAGTGGGGAATCTAATGTATTAGAAGTATATGTGGCAATGCTTCGTCAAAAAATGGAGGAACATGGAGGGAAACGGCTTATTCAAACCATTCGAGGAGCCGGTTACATTCTAAGAGGAGATACATAATATGTCCATTCGATTTCGACTTACTGCATGGTATTCCGTCATTTTAGCTGTGACGTTAATTATATTTGGTTCGGCCATTTATACTATTGTTTATATAAATATGTACGATGAAGTGGAAAAACGAATTCATCAGCAACGTCAACGTATTGATATTGATCCATACATTATTAACGTTGATTTGAATAAAGGAACATTTGATTTCACGTTTAAAACACCAACGCCTAGTAACTTTCAACAAAATCCGATTGTTGCACAGATCTACGATTATACTAAAGGGGTGATTATACCCGATCAAAACTTACAAGGATTAGGTATGGAGATTCCTATTCCTTCAGTTGATTCAAGTGGATTAAAGAAAAGGATGAGCCATGTTCAAATTGAAGGTAAACCTTTTCTAGTCTATCAGGAGCCACTTACAGTTGAAGGAGGCACGATTATTGGTCTTCTTCAAATCGCTGCATATACTGGCTCTGAACAGAATTTATTTGATAATCTGCAAAATATACTTGTTACAGGGTCAGCTATCATGATTCTAATTGCTTCGAGTTTTGGATTATTCCTTGCTCATAAATCGATTCGACCTATCGGTAAAGTGATTGAAGCTGCTAACCAAATACAAAAAGGTGCAGATCTTAGTTTACGTATCGAATATAATGGTCCGCAGGATGAAATTGGTCAATTAATTGGTACGGTCAATGATATGTTAAGTCGGATGAATGGGTCTTATAAAGAATTAGAAGATGCCTATGCTGCCCAAAGAAGATTTGTTTCAGATGCTTCACACGAACTTAGAACACCACTTACGACCATCCGGGGGAATGTGGATTTTCTTCAGAAGATGTGGAGTAAAGAACCTGGGGAACAACCTAATATAGACGAAGAGGTATTGCAGGTGATGTCTAGCGAAGCGCTGAGTGACATTGCGGACGAAGCTAAACGAATGAGCCAACTGGTGCATGATATGTTATCATTGGCACGAGCAGATACGGGACAGACTTTTGATAAATCACCTGTTCCGCTTGAACCTTTAGTACAGGAAGTTGTACGACGCTCACAGTTTCTTCCACATCAGGCAGAGTGGATTGTAGGGAATCTATCTACACTGAATGGGGTTTATATTCTAGGCAATAAAGATTATTTACAACAGATGTTGTTTATATTCATTGAGAATGCGTTTAAATATACACCAGAAGGACAGGTGTCGCTTGATGCATTTCGTTATGAAGATCAAATTGGGATACGCATAGCTGATACGGGAATTGGGATGAACAAAGAAGATGTTCCGCTCATATTTGAACGATTCTATCGTGCTGATCAATCAAGAGGTGTAACTGAAGGGATCGGATTAGGGTTATCCATTGCAAAATGGATAATCGATGAAATGAATGGCTCCGTTGAAGTGGTTACGAGACTAGATGAGGGAACTACATTCATCATCTGGTTGCCGATGATCTTTCCTGTCCCTTTGGAATAGGGTATAATGAAGAAAAGTTATGCAGAAGAAATGAGGTAAGTAATATGGAAGTATTGAAGATCTCTCCTCGAGGATACTGTTATGGTGTCGTTGATGCCATGGTTCTGGCTCGCCAAGCAGCACAGAATTTAGATCTCCCTCGGCCTATATATATATTGGGTATGATTGTTCATAATAGCCATGTCACAACATCGTTTGAAGATGACGGAAT
Organism: Paenibacillus crassostreae; assembly: GCF_001857945.1. Taxonomy (NCBI): domain Bacteria; kingdom Bacillati; phylum Bacillota; class Bacilli; order Caryophanales; family Paenibacillaceae; genus Paenibacillus; species Paenibacillus crassostreae. The sequence continues at coordinate 1,536,846 of NZ_CP017770.1, read as the reverse complement.
AATCACACTTGATGGTACAAATAGACTTGATATATTGGATAAGATAGACAGTGGGACAGTCATATTCACTGCTCATGGTGTATCTCCAGAAGTGCGAAAGATTGCTAGAGATAAAGGATTAACCACGGTTGATGCTACTTGTCCAGATGTTACAAAGACACATGTTCTAATCGAGGAAAAGGTTAATGAGGGTTTTGAGGTGATATATATTGGCAAGGGTGGTCATCCTGAGCCAGAAGGCGCTATTGGTATAGCACCTGGGCACGTCCATCTCATTGAAAAAGAAGAAGAGATAGACAATCTACATTTAGATACAAAACGTATTGTGATCACGAATCAAACGACGATGAGCCAATGGGATATTAAACATATCATGAAAAAATTGCTAGAGAAGTTTCCTACGGCAGAAGTCCATAATGAGATTTGTTTCGCGACTCAAGTACGTCAGGAAGCTGTAGCAGAACAGGCTGGGCAGGCTGATCTTGTGATCGTTGTTGGAGATCCTAAGAGTAACAATTCGAATCGTCTGGCTCAAGTATCTGAAGAAATTGCTCATGTTAAAGCCTATCGTGTAGGTGATGTAACTGAAGTTAAGCGAGAATGGCTTGAAGGAATAACAAAAGTTGCAGTTACATCTGGTGCGTCCACACCTACTCCTATCACGAAGGAAGTTATCGCTTATTTGGAGCAATACGATCCTAATAATCCAGATACATGGGAAATTAAAAGAACGGTAAATTTAAAAAGACTGCTTCCAAATGTCAAAGCAAAAAGTGGTTCTACCACCTAAAGTATAGAGTAATAGCTATGAATAAAGGAGTTATTCTAAAAGGGCTAGAGAGCCACTTTAGAATGGCTCCTTCTTTCAAAATATAAGAAAGTATAAGTTTCACTTGATCCTCTATATCTGCTTGTTCATGTGAATATGATCCAATGATACCGGGTTAACTACTAAATAGTCTTGACTAATGAGAGGATAATGAGGTATATTTACTTTAGTGATTAAAAGCATAACAGCATAAAAGCGAACAAGCGTTGAAGCAAGTGAGTGATGTTTTTATAAGTGAAAGGATGGTATAAATAATGATCGTAATAACTTCAAATGTAACTCCTGATGGACAAATTCAAGAAATTGTGAAAATAATTGAGAAAGAGGGCCTGCAAGCCCATGTGTCTAAGGGGGCAGATCGTACTGTCATTGGTCTTATTGGTAGTGTTGATCCTAAACTTGCTGAGCATTTACGCCAAATGAAGGGTGTAGAGAATGTCGTTAAAATTTCAAAATCATACAAATTAGCTAGTCGGGATTTCCACCCAGAAGATACTATTATTGATATCAATGGTGTAAAGATTGGTGGGAAAGAGATTGTTATTATGGGTGGACCTTGTGCTGTAGAATCAGCAGAACAGATTGATGAAATTGCTGCGCTAGTTAAAGCTGCTGGAGGTCAGGTGCTAAGAGGTGGGGCCTTTAAACCACGTACTGGGCCATATAGTTTTCAAGGTGTTGGTGTAGAAGGTCTGATTATGATGCAAGAAGCTGGGAAGAAACATGGTTTGTTAACAATAACTGAAGTGATGACACCGGAATATGTTGATGTATGTGCTGAATATGCTGATATTCTACAAATCGGAACTAGGAATATGCAGAACTTCGACTTACTTCGTAAACTAGGAACTTGTGGAAAGCCAGTTCTTCTAAAACGTGGATTCAGTGCTACTTATGATGAATTACTAAATGCTGCGGAGTATATCCTTGCAGGAGGGAATCCAAATGTCATGCTTTGCGAACGAGGCATTAGAACATTCGAATCTTATACACGAAACACCCTCGATTTAGCTGCTATACCTGTATTACAACAATTAAGTCATCTTCCTGTTATATCTGATCCAAGTCATGGTACAGGACGACGTGAGTTGGTAGAACCTATGTGTAAGGCATCCATCGCTGCAGGAGCTAATGGCCTAATCGTAGAAATGCATACTGATCCGGATAATTCAATGACTGGTGATGGTGTACAATCGTTATTCCCTGATCAATTTGCAGTTTTACTAAAAGACTTAGAAAAATTGGCACCACTGGTAGGTAGAACATTTAATACTGCGAAAGAACCTGCTGAATTTTTCCCTGCAAGAAAATAACGGAATAAAATTATATCTATAGTATTCTCAGCCTAGTTAACTGGTCGTAACTGATCGATTACTAGGTTTTTTGTTGCTATATTAGTAACATTTACTTTTTTAATGTCATATAATCTAACATAAATAAATAAAATACCTTACATTAGTATTGACGATGAAAAAGTTACGATTTATAATTACGTTAGAAAATAAAAGATCATGAACATTCTTGATCAATAAGCGGGTTAATGTTCGGAATTTGGGAGGAAAATGACATGTCAGTTGAAAAAGTGTTGAAAAGTATTAAGGAAAACAGAATTGAATGGGTAGATTTTCGTTTTGTAGATATAGCAGGACGTGCTCATCACATTTCTTTACCAGCTACAGAAGTAGATGATGAAACATTTGTAAACGGGGTAGCGTTTGATGGTTCTTCCATATCAGGGTTTCGAGGTATTGAGGAGTCAGATATGGTTATGATGCCGGATACGGAGTCAGTGTATATCGATCCATTTACAGCACACCCAACTCTGAATATTATGTGTAACATTTATACACCGGATGGTGAGCGTTATGAGCGTGATCCACGTAGTATCGCTGCGAAGGCAGAAGAATTTCTACAACAAAGTGGTGTAGGAACAGCTGCATTCTTCGCACCAGAATCTGAATTTTTCATTTTTGATGATGTACGTTATGAAAGTGGCATGAATAGTTCTTCTTTCTTTGTTGATTCGGAAGAGGCTGCATGGAATACGAATCGTAAAGAAGAAGGTGGAAACTTAGGATTTAAAGTTGGAGTGAAAGGTGGCTATGTTCCTGTTGCTCCTGTAGATACACAACAAGACATTCGTAGTGAAATGTGTCGTTTACTAGCAGAAGCGGGATTACGTATAGAACGCCATCACCATGAAGTGGCAACGGCAGGTCAAGCCGAGATCAATTTCCGATTTGATACTCTTAAGAAAACAGCTGATAACCTGTTAGTGTATAAATATATTGTGCATAATACAGCTCGCCAGTACGGAAAAGTTGCAACATTTATGCCAAAACCTATTTTTGGTGATAACGGTAGCGGAATGCATGTTCACCAATCAATTTTCAATGGTGATACACCCCTATTCTATGAAAAAGGGGCATATGCTAACCTAAGTGAAATGGCGTTGCATTACATTGGCGGAATACTATACCATGCGCCAGCGTTGATTGCATTAACGAATCCATCGACTAACTCCTTTAAACGTCTTGTTCCTGGTTATGAAGCCCCAGTAAACCTTGTATACTCTAAAGGAAACCGTTCAGCAGCAGTACGTATTCCAGTAGCAGCTGTAACGCCTAAAGGCTGTCGTATCGAGTTCCGTACACCAGATTCTACTGCTAACCCTTATCTAGCCTTCTCAGCGATGCTGATGGCAGGTCTTGATGGTATCAAGAGAAAGATTGATCCTAATGCATTAGGTTATGGACCAATGGATACAAATATCTATGAATTGTCCGATGAAGACAAATCGAAGATCCGCAGTGTTCCAGGTAACTTGGATGAAGCACTGGATGCTTTAGAAGCAGATTTCGAATTCCTGTTAGATGGTGATGTATTTACTAAGGATTTCATTGATAATTTCATCGATTTGAAACGTGCTGAAGCTAAGTCAGTTGCTATAAGAGTTCATCCACATGAATATGGATTATACTTCGACTGCTAAAATATTCTATTATGCAGCAATAATATAAATTTTTATCCTTCGGGTGAAATCCCCGAAGGTTTTTCTTTTATTGCGAATTATAGCTAGAAAGTAGAGTGACATAATTCAATTTTTCACGGTGTCGCTTTAATCCGATAAATAATTATGTGTGGACCAATAAATAAATTTGATGTTCCGTTTATGTTAGTTCGTAATAATCGTACTTGCTGGTGTGTTGGAATACTGCTATCATAACGTTATTATAATTAGTATATAGAGAAGGGATGGGGAGTATTAATGAGTAAGAGAGCCTATAATTTTAATGCGGGACCTGCTGCCTTGCCGCTCGAAGTTTTAGAACGCGCACAAGCTGAATTTGTGGATTTTAGAGGTACAGGCATGTCTATTATGGAGATGTCACATCGAGGTAAAGTGTATGAAGAAGTACATAATGAAGCAGAAAGTCGTCTGTTATCGTTACTTGGTGATGTGAAAGGATATAAGGTACTATTCTTGCAAGGTGGTGCTAGCACTCAATTCGCTATGCTTCCTATGAATTTATTATCTCAAGGTAAGGTAGCAAGCTACGTGCACTCTGGTAGCTGGGCTGATAAAGCAATAAAAGAAGCTAAGTTGATCGGTGAAACACAAATCGTAGCTTCATCTGAGGCTAATAAATTCATGTCTATTCCAGATCTAAGCGGAATTCAATTGTCCGATCAATCGGCTTATTTACATGTGACTTCCAATGAAACGATTGAAGGAACACAATATCAAGTATATCCTGATACAGGGAATATTCCTTTGATTGCTGATATGTCGAGTGATATTCTTAGCCGTGAAATTGACCTGAACCAATTTGGACTTATCTATGCAGGCGCGCAGAAGAATTTAGGCCCTTCTGGAGTAACGATTGTTATTGCTCGTGAAGATCTAATATCTGAGTCACCTAAGAATATTCCAACTATGATGCGATATAATACACATCTATCAAACAACTCACTTTATAATACGCCTCCAGCTTTTTCAGTGTATATGGTAAATGAAGTTCTGAAATGGATTGGTGAGCAAGGATCGCTTGCAGGATTGGAGAAGATCAATCGTAAGAAAGCTCAGCTAATCTATGATACAATAGATAATAGCGGAGGATTTTATCGCGGACCTGTAGAAGCAGGAAGCCGTTCAATTATGAATGTTACTTTCCGTCTGACTAATGAAGAACTGGAGAAGCAGTTCATTAAAGAATCGGAACAGGAAGGTTTCATAGGGCTTAAAGGGCATCGTAGTGTGGGTGGTTTACGCGCCTCTATCTATAATGCAGTTCCTTATGAGAGCTGCAAAGCTCTAACTGACTTCATGTTACATTTCCAGAAAAGTAACGGGTAATCTTAGTCGATCAATTCTAGACTTCATGGTACTCTTTGCCCTCCGCCAGTGGTGGAGGGTTTTTGCTTGTATTAAAAATAGGTTATCATATTACTAATTAGATAAATGGAGGAAAATAATAATGGCATTTCATATCGTACTCGTAGAGCCGGAAATACCGGCTAATACAGGGAATATTTCTAGAACATGTGCTGCAACAGGCGCTCATCTACACTTGGTTCACCCATTAGGATTTCGTACTGATGATGCAGCTTTAAAGAGAGCAGGTTTAGATTATTGGCATGCTGTTCATATTGAACATCATGATTCTTTTGCAGAAGTTCAAGAGAAGTATGCAGGAAGCCGCTTCTTTTATGCTTCAACCAAAGCAACATTGAGATACAGTGACTTTGAATTTCAAGATGGGGACTTTTTCGTATTTGGTAAAGAGACGAAGGGGCTTCCACTTGAACTTCTTAATGCTAATCCGGATACATGCATGAGGTTGCCGATGGGGGATCAAGTTAGATCATTGAATCTTTCAAACACGGCGGCTATAGTCGTATATGAGGCATTGAGACAAGTCGACTTTGTGAACTTACAATAAATTTAACTAGATCAGCAGGATTCGACATAATTATATCGAACTATTAACTTAGACCTATTTATTTTGAGGGAGAAGTATGCTTTGAATATTTATCCGTCTTATTAATCGTTTTTTTATTATATTGTTGATAGGGGAGTGTAATCTCATTATGAAACCTGCTGGTGTGGTTCGTAAAGTGGATCAACTGGGGAGAATCGTATTACCTAAATCACTGAGAAAGAGATACCAGATGAATGAAGGGGACCCAGTAGAGATCTTAGTCCAAGGAGATCACATCATATTGGAAAGATATCGTCCGAAATGTGTGTTCTGTGGTTCGGTGGATGAAGTGACTCAATTTAAAGAGCGTTATATTTGTGAACAATGCCAGTCTGATATGACACAATTAATTTAGGCATAAACAAATATCAGGAAGCATCACGAGGGTATCGTGATGCTTCTTTGAGTGTTCAAAATATCATCATTGGAATATCATAATTTCTACAGTGTGGATCAATAAATGCAAAAAGGGATCCCTCAAAGTGAGGAATCCTGATAGCGTGGACTAACTTATAGGCCTTTAGTTCTATCATCATTATAAGATGATGTGAGGATGCCGGTTACGAATAGAACTAAAACTAATGTAACAATCCAAAAAGTTAATGAAAAAGACATCAATGACACCTCCTATAAAACTAAATAGCTATAATTATTATACCTAGTTATGATATAAAAATAAATGGGAGTCTCATTTATTTTTTATTTAAAAAATAAAAAATGGGTTGGTACGGAGCGGAGGGCTCCATCCGATGGTTTATTTATTACTCTTCCATTTAGGATTAATGAAGAAGATCCACCTCCATCTAGATTGTAAGCATTACGAACTCCCAATTGAAGTAATTTATTCTGAATTTCCTGCAATGTTGCACCTGAACCACCATTCTCATCATATCCGTCAATCACAAGAATCAATAATTGATCATCCTTATAATTACCTATGATAGTACGCGGTGCACGTTTTGGTGAAGTTTGCCATTTGATGGGGATAGGCATCTTTTGACCATTTTGGAGTAAAACAGGTACAAAGGTTGCGCCAAACTTAGGTTTTAGTTTATCAAGTTCCTTCTGATTATAGAACTTCCCACCAATAAGTTTACCATAAGAGTTCATACCTACAAATGCTAAATTCTTGTAGCTTGCTTCAAATCCGGTTAGGTATTGACCATTCAGCACAGTTGTACTAAGAGGATAACGCCTCTTCCGATCATCAGCATATCCTCCTGCATTAATACCAGCAATAGCACCCTTTCTTCTTACCGCCTGGAGCGTGGTCTCAGAGCCTCCAAGGGTATCCTTGCCCAAACTCATACTCATTGCACTTGGATCTTTCAGTTTCACTTTCATCGCATATCCACGATATACACCTGGGTTAACTTTGAAGAGTTCAATCGAAATACGGTCAGTCTTCACTGTCTCATAAGGTGTCCCAAGCTTGGAGATCACTCTCCGATTATATATATACTCTGGCATTTTTACTTGGGATTTCGTTGTAAGTACGATACTATTCGTCGTCTCAAGTGTCTTTTGATATAGCTCGGATGTTTGGTGAAGGGTTGTAAGTGTACTTTTGACGGTAGATTGGGCCTTCATTAACTGATCATTAATGTTGTTGGTTTGTGACTGCATAGATTCTATAGGTATATAAGGGCGTGTATCAAGCTTTAATTCTATGGGCTGGTACGATATCATAAGACATAATAGAATCCCGATAAAAGGTGCAGTTGCAAGTAAGAAAAAACGATTGACTTGTTTCACATGCAATCTCATTTGAGAAGGTCCATTTTCTTCTGCAGGTTAGTAAGTTGTTGTTTCACTTCATTCAACTGCGTATATAATTGGTTGCTATTATCAGTTTTATTAGTCGCATTATCTTTAGTAAACGTGAGTAATTCGTTAAAAGATTGCACTTTGCTGTTAAGTTCAGCCACTTGAGAAGATAATTCAGTGAATTTTTGTTCGTAGTCAGATTTCAATAAAGTCATCTGTTGTTGATTATCATGCTGGAGTTGCTGAAGCAAATCCTGTTTAAGCTCATTGCTATATTTATAGGCTGCGGCGATCCCTAGAGCAATGAGTAATATCCACGCAAATAAGAAAATTTTGACCGAACGCCCTCGTTTAGTTCTCGAAGATCTTTCATAAGGAATGGTTGAGTCTGTTGTAACTTGCATTTCATCACCTTCAATATCATCTAGTATTTTTCTAAGTCCCCATTCTATCATTACCCTATCATTTTCGCAAAAACTATCAAAATCAAGAAAAAAAGTCATGTACATCATTCTTGTCATAATTAGAGCTGCAAATGAATACCTATTAGGGCTGAAGTCTCAGTGAAAACTGCAAGGGGGGGTATTGCATGAAGTATTCTTTTGCTACCCGAGCGGAATGGATTATGGGTTCTCCGTTCAAGCATATTCGGCTGAATTCTCAACAAGCTTCATTTGTATCACTTGCTGAAGAATTACCAGCTTCTGATTTATTTCCTTTAGAAGCATTGCATACGGCTGCAACAACGGTCCTTTCAAGTCATCCGATGGCTCTACAATATGGCGATGCAGAAGGATTTATCCCCTTACGAGAATGGATTCGAGCAGAATGGAAACAACATAAACAAATGGAAATGAACATGAATCAAATTCTATTGACCACGGGGAGTCAACAAGCAATGGATTTGATTGCGCGAGTCTATGTGGACTTAGGTGATGCTGTTCTTGTAGAAAATCCAACATCACCAGGTTGCTTACAGATTCTAAGAATGCAAGGTGCGACGATTATCCCGGTTGAAGGGGATCAGGAGGGATTAAGACTTCAGTCATTAGATGAGTTAATTGAAAGGCATCATCCAAAACTTTTGTTTGTATCTCCTAATTTCTCCAATCCTACAGGAGTTCTGTGGAGTATGGATCGGAGAAAGCAGGTACTGGATTGTTGCCGGAGACATAAGGTATTAATTGTCGAAGATGATTCATATGGTGATTTGTATTTCGAAGATACAAGAACGGAGGGCCCCTTTAGTAGGAGGTATCCGACTTTGTGTGCATTGGATGAACATGGGAAAGGTGGACAAGTGTTATATATAGGATCATTCAGTAAAACGGTAGCTCCAGGACTTCGTATTGGGTTTGCTATGGGTCATCATCAATTAATAGAAGTGATGGGGGCGGCCAAGCAATTGGCGGATTGGCAATCAAGTAACTTGAACCAACGATTACTATATCAGTTGCTAGAATCAACAACCTTTGATTGGCATGAACATGTTGCCTTATTAAGACGTGAATATCGTATACGTTTACGGCTTATGGAAGAACTACTGAAACGCCCCGCATGGAGAAACGCACGATATCATCTACCCACTGGAGGCATGTTTCTATGGATACAATTACCAGGAGGGCTTCAAAGTGAATTATTACTAAAATCTTCGATTAGCAAAGGTGTCGCTTTCTGTCCAGGAACCCTGTGCTGTGTAGATAAAAAACTAGGAATGGAGGCTATTCGTCTGAATTTCACTCATCCAGGTCGAGATGAATTACTGCTAGGGATGCATTTAATAAGTGAAGCTGTAAATGAATTTACGGCTAGAAGTTAGTTTTGTTCAGTATCTATTACATTCTGATATTTAACTAAATCGCTCATACCAAGTGGAGTAAGAATATATCTACCTCGAGATACCCGCACAAACCATCCATAATAATTATGTTGCAAGATGGCGGAAGCATTGCCAATACCTGTAGTATTACGCAAAGAAAGGGGTGATAAGCCCTTTGAATCAGCATCACGTAAAGGTAAGGCGATTCTTAATGCCTTCTCACGATATGAAGTAATCAACTTGGTACGAGTACTGCCACCAACGTTATAATCACCACTACGTTCATGGAATTCATCGATTAGACGGGATTGACGTCGTTTATTTTTAGTGAGGGGTATCACTTGATCTGTAGGGAAGGTAAGTACTTCGACAAAGGGCTGTTTTGTCTTATAAAAGGTAATTGTAATAAGTCCGAGACCCAATCTACGACATAGCACAGATAACTCTCCCCAACGTTGATTGACAGCCCCGCGCTTGGCCCGGCTTCGTTCAACAGCTAAATAGACGTTTGAACTCATTTTAAGACGTTCCATTCCTTGCAATAATAGCGAGAGATTGAAGGTCTTTTTCATTTCTACAATTAATGGCTCAACTGCCCCTTCCTTTACACCGACCAGATCACACAGACGAACCTCCCCCTTAATGGTATATCCTTGCTGCTCAAAAAAAATCTTTAAAGGTTCATATAGTTCAGTTTCATATTGTACAGACATGTCGATGATCTCCTTGAATTGTTGTCTAATAGCTCATTAATAATGATCCATTATACCATCTTCGAAAAGACATACACTATATATTGAAAAAATAGGTCAACTAAAACCACTTTCTTGCATAGGTATGTAATACACTTTTTATTCGAGATAGGATAGACCTTGACACATATACAGCGATACCAAAACCTTTCATAACATAGTAATAGGAGGTACCAAACATGGATATTTTCGAACGTGTGGCAGCATATCGGGCAGAAAGTGATCAGTTAGAGTGGAGTGGCACATTCAAACAATATATTGAATTGCTAAGGGAAGATCCTACTCCAGCCATGACGGCTCATGCCCGTGTATACGAAATGATCGACTCATATGGAGCGGAAATACTAAACGGACGCAAACGGTATAAGTTCTTTGAACAGGAGATATTTGGATTAGATAGTGCGATTGAGAAACTAGTGGAGGAGTATTTCCATTCCTCGGCCAGAAGATTAGATGTACGGAAGCGAATCCTATTACTAATGGGTCCTGTCAGTGGAGGGAAATCAACCTTGGTAACACTCCTAAAGCGTGGTATGGAAAAATTCTCGAAGACAGATAAGGGTGCAGTGTATGCGATTGAAGGTTGCCCAATGCATGAAGAACCCCTACATCTAATCCCACTGGATTTGCGTCCAGAAGTAGAACAGGAATTAGGAGTACGGATAGAAGGGAGTTTATGTCCATCTTGCCAGATGAGATTGAAGACGGAGTTTGATGGAGATATAGAGAGAGTACGTGTACAACGTGTGTTGATTTCTGAAGAGGGACGTGTTGGAATAGGTACATTTAGTCCTTCAGACCCGAAATCGCAAGATATAGCGGACCTTACGGGGAGTATAGATTTCTCAACAATTACGGAATTTGGTTCAGAGTCTGATCCCCGAGCTTATCGTTTTGATGGAGAGTTGAATAAAGCTAATCGTGGTATCATGGAATTTCAAGAAATGCTTAAATGCGATGAAAAATTTCTGTGGAATTTGCTGTCATTGACACAAGAAGGAAATTTTAAGGCAGGGAGATTTGCGCTGATCTCGGCAGATGAAATGATCATTGCCCATACGAATGAATCAGAGTACAAGACATTTATCTCTAATAAGAAGAATGAAGCATTACAATCACGTATGATCGTCATGCCGGTTCCTTATAATTTGAGGGTATCAGAGGAAGAGAAAATATATGCAAAGTTGATTGGTCAAAGTGATATGAACCATATCCATATTGCTCCTCATGCGTTACGTGCTGCTGCTATTTTCTCGATCCTGACTCGATTGAAGGAGACGAAGAAACAAGGTATGGATCTTGTTAAAAAAATGCGGATGTACGATGGTCAGGAAGTTGAAGGGTATAAGGAAGCAGATCTCAGGGAAATGCAGACTGAGTTTTTAGATGAAGGAATGTCTGGTGTAGATCCACGTTATGTTATTAATCGCATTTCAAGTGCCTTAATTAAAGAGGAACTTCAGTGTATAAATGCACTGGATGTGTTACGAGCGATTAAGGATGGATTAGATCAACATGCCTCTATCACGAAGGAGGAACGTGAACGCTTCTTGAATTTCATTGCTATAGCTCGTAAAGAATACGATGAATTGGCCAAAAAGGAAATTCAAAAAGCATTTGTATATTCGTTTGAAGAATCCGCCAGAACATTATTTGAGAATTATCTCGATAACATAGAAGCTTTCTGTAATTGGTCGAAAATACGAGATCCATTAACGGATGAGGAAATGGATCCTGATGAAAGATTGATGCGTTCAATCGAAGAGCAGATTGGGGTATCAGAGAATGCCAAGAAGGCATTCCGTGAGGAGATTCTGATTCGAATATCCGCATATTCACGTAAAGGAAAGAAGTTCGAATACGATCATCATGATCGATTAAGAGAAGCCATTGAGAAGAAGCTATTCGTTGATTTGAAAGATATTGTTAAGATAACGACGTCCACGAAGACCCCTGATGGGAATCAGTTGAAACGGATTAATGAGGTGAGTAAGCGCCTTATTAATGATCATGGCTATTGCCCGACATGCGCCAATGAATTGCTGAAATATGTGGGAAGCTTGTTAAATCGTTAAAGATCAATCACAATAACTACAGTGCTGAATTGAATATCCTGTAATCTCCATGTTGGTGATACAGGGTATTCTTTTATATATATCACTACAGATTGATTTGAGTTATAATATATAAATAAATGAAAGATTGTAAAGATTTGATAGAGAGTAGGTTGAATAAGTAGTGGCTTCTATTCATGATGTCGCAAAAGAAGCGGGCGTTTCTATTGCAACCGTTTCCAAAGTGATTAACCATTATCCTGACGTTAGTGATAAAACTAGAAAAAAAGTAAAATTAGCTATTCAATTATTGAAATATCAACCCAATGTTGTTGCACGGGGATTAGTTAAAGGACGTTCATGGACTGTCGGAGTATTAATCAATGTTCCATTTACGAATCCATATGTAGCCGAACTCCTGGAAGGAATCAAGATTGCTCTCGAACATAGTGGGTACGATCTAATGCGTCTATCTACGCGGCTTGATGATCCAAGTTATTCTTTCATAGACCATTGTCAGAGTCGTAACTTAGATGGTGTTGTAGTGTTTGGTGTAGAATACAATCATCCTAGCTTAGAAGAACTTCTCCGATCAGAAATCCCAGCTATGTTCGTAGATACAGCATTAATTGGGAAACGGGCTGGATACATTACAACGGATAATGAGAAAGCAGTAGAGATAGCGGTGCAACATCTATATGATTTAGGACACCGTAGAATTGCATACATATCTGGTATATTGGGTCATGAAATTTCAGACAGTAGATTTAGTGGCTATAAAAAACAATTAGAACTATTAAATATTCCCTATGAACCTACTTACTTTAGATTATGTGATTATTCATTCGAAGGGGGAAGTCTTTCGATGGAGTCCTTGCTTTCGCTTCAGATTCCTCCTACAGGAGTTGTTTGTACTTCTGATATGGCAGCTTTTGGAGCGATCCATGAAATCGAAAAACAAGGAATAGCAGTTCCACAAGATATCTCTGTTATTGGATTTGATAACACATATTACGCTCAAGTATTTAAACCAGCGCTAACCACGATTAATCAGAATACACACAACATTGGGATTAGAGCGATTGAGAATCTGATTAAGATGATTGAGAAAACAAATACTCAACCCCCTGTTCTTACTGAGCCATCTAGTTTGGTTATTAGGCAGTCCACGGCTAGAGTGAAGGAAATGTAAATAGGAACACTATAAGATGGCCTAAGTTCTTAGGTAACTTATAGTGTTCCTATTTAGTTTTCTAGAGAAACTTTCGGTTACTTTTCGTTCCGTCATAGCTAAATAGTACAGTTTTCTCTTCCATCGTTGTTTCTAAATGTATGGATTTACCCCATAGCTTATACACATAAGGTAGTGTTCGGTCGACATACTTTAGATCAAGCTCCATTCCTTCGTACATATGTTTGATATACAATTCACCATTATTCATAAAGTTACCATCTTGGACTACTAAGTAAGGAAATCCTCCATTTACGCGGGAGTATACAAGTTGATCGCGAATATTCTCCCAAGACTTATCGGTTATTTTCCATTCGGTACCCTTTTTTTCGAAAACATATAAATCCAGATCATTAACTAGACTTTTTGTCATATAGTTCCGAATGAAAGAGGTATCAGAGTCTAACTCGCGAACTTCAAAGATCTTAGCGCGGCCCTGACCAGGTTTTTGATTGGAGAAATGTGGGTCAGAAATGGGAGGTGTATCCCAACGTTTTTCAATATCCTCAAATATTTTTAATCCTAGATAATAAGGGTTTAAGCTGTTCTGCGAAGGTTGAACAACTCCTGAATTTAGCTTGGCATATTCGATGGTTTCTTCCGATGTTAGATCCAATTCTCGTAATATACGTTGATGCCAATAGCTGGCCCATCCTTCGTTCATTATTTTTGTTTCCATTTGGGGCCAGAAGTAAAGCATCTCATCTCGTAACATAGTTAGAATATCACGTTGCCATGGTTCCAAATGTTGTGAATATTCCTGGATGAACCAAATGATGTCTTTCTCAGGACGAGGAGGGAATAGATTTGTTTTTTTGGAAGGAGAGGGAACCTGTTTATTCTGTTGATCTAAGTCCCACAAATCCTCAAACCCAGTGAATTGTTGAGTACTAATCTTATCAGAGGAGTCCATCTTACCTTCACGATTTAGATCATATCGATTTTGGCGGTAAGGTCGAACTAAATCAGGGTCAACATGCTCTTGAATAGCTAAGACGGCATCTAGAAATTCTTCAACTGTATGACTACCATACTTGATCTCGTATTGACTAATTCGTTCGGCTGTAGCTGACATACTTTCTAACATGGCGGGATTGGTTTTACTGAACCGAGCATTATTCTTAAAAAAATCACAGTGAGCAAGAACATGTGCCACAATTAGCTTGTTCTGAATTAATGAATTTCCATCGAGTAGGAATGCGTAGCAGGGGTTAGAATTGATGACTAATTCATAAATTTTGGACAGACCGAAATCATACTGAGTTTTCATCTTATGAAACGTCTTTCCGAAAGACCAATGTGAGAATCTGACCGGCATGCCATAAGCCCCGAACGTATAAATAATGTCAGCAGGGCATATTTCATATCTCATAGGATAAAAGTCCAAACCAAAGCCTGAGGCAACTTCTGTGATCTCAGCGATAGCACGTTCTAATGCGATGAGTTCATCGGAATGCATGATTAAGTTCTTCCCCCTTTCTGGAAGGAGAATTAGAGTTCATCCTATGTTTATGAGGGGAAACATCTAGATATTCAAAGGAATAATAGCTTTCTTGAATATTAGGCTGAATAGAATTTCTGCGTAATCAATTCATTAGCTTGAGAAAGAAGCATGTCTAATGATCCTGTTTAGCGATATAATAACAATATAGTATTTTCATTTCATGTTGGAGGATAACTAATGACTTTAATTAACAAGTTAACAAATCAAGAAGAATTTGTCGGATATTACTTATTGAAAGAACTAGAAGTGAAACAAACGAATGGGACACCACCAAAGGATTATTTCGATATTGTTCTCGGAGATTCTAGTGGTCAACTCTCAGCGAAGTATTGGGATGTTAAACCGATGGAGAAGGAAACATTCTTCCCTATGGACTTAGTAAGGATACAGGGTGTTGCCCATGTTTATCGAGAAAGATTGCAAGTGAAGATCACGAGGATCCGCAAGGTAACGGATGAAGATCATGTTTCTATAACCGATTTTATTCGTTCTGCGCCTGTTCTTCCTGTAGATCTTCTATATACGATAAAACAGTCAATAGCAAGCATTAATGACACAGAGATGAGAACCATCGTTCAGTATTGTGTCTCCAAAGTAGAAGAGAAGTTAATGCATTATCCTGCTGCCAAAATGCATCATCATGCTTTCTACGCAGGTCTGGCTTATCATATCGTGCGGATGCTAGAATTAGGGGAATTTATATGTAAGCAAAGACCTTTTCTAAATGCAGATCTTGTGAAGGCTGGAATAATTCTTCATGATATCGCCAAGACAGAAGAGATGACAGCAGAACTAGGAATCGTAAAGGAATATAGTGTTCAAGGTAAGCTTCTCGGTCATATCTCAATGGCAGCGAATTGGATTACGGAAGCGGCCATTCACAGTAATATTGAACTTCAGTCTGAGAAAATCGTCTGTTTGCAGCATATGGTGCTATCTCATCATAATTTAGGTGAATGGGGGAGCCCTGTACAACCTCAAATGGCAGAAGCCGTTGCTCTCCACTTCATTGATGCAATGGATGCGAAACTGCAGATGGTAGAGGATGCACTTGATACAACACCAGATACAGAAGAATGGACACCCTTCATTAGAGGTTTAGAGAATAAGGCGATCTATCGTATGAAGCTATAATATTGGTCAATAGGAGTTGGCATAAATGTCATTAGAAATAGAGCGAAAGTTTCTATTGTCTGAATTTCCGGACACATTAGTTCAGGTAGGAACATTACGTATAATATCAGAGCAGCGGATCGAGCAGACATATCTAGCGCTGGACGCTACGCAGGAATTGAGAGTCCGTAGAATTGTAGATCTGACCACGGGAGAAACGACATATACACATACATTCAAGAACGGAAATGGTCTTGTTCGTGAAGAAATTGAATATTCCATCTCAGAAGAGATCTATACACAGATAGTAAATGCCTTCGGTGCTGTGCCATTGACGAAAAACCGTATAACCGCAGCATGGGAAGATACTCTCATTGAAATCGATTGCTATGATCAAATTGAGATGATCGTCGTAGAGGTTGAATTCGAATCAGTTGAGGTAGCAGAATCTTTCGAAGTACCAGTTTGGTTCGGCGAAGATATAAGTTCTCAGAAGCAATATAGTAATAAGCAGGTGTGGAAAGAACTACAGAAGCAAAGGAATGATAGCAAGACGATATCATAAACTTTTGAGTGGAACTAACCGTATTAAATCACTCCGTATAAGAGCGCCTCTCTCAGCATATGTATGTAAAAAAGAGAGAGGCGTGAATTTATGGATAAGCAAGTTAAACGGTATTATCAATTAAAAAAGAAGCAGAAAGAAATAGAACAGGAGCTTGGTGATTTACGTAACGAACTTATTAACTATTGTTCGGAACAAGGTCTAACAGAGTTAGAGATCGGTTCATATCAAGTGAAGATAATTATGCAGGAACGTAAAGAATACGATGACAGTAAGCTCTATGCGGCTCTACCTGATCCAAGTGTATGGAAGATGATTTCAAAAGCAGATCCTGCTAAAATCACCAGTCTACTAAAATTAAATGTAATTACAGAAGAGACCGTAAAGGAAGCATTATCCTTGAAAAAGATATCGGTGCTTCAAGTGAATAAGAGTTAACTAACATTTAAGTCAAACGTTCGTATTAGTGTACTAAAGAATCCTATCTAACAACAATGGCGTGTAAATGGATGATCCATTTGCACGCCATTTGAATTTTGGAAATATAAGAAAGCATAAGTTTCACTTGATACTCTATTTCTTATATTTCGGCAGAGACGGAAACCGTCCTTGAAAGAGGACGGCATAGCCGTTTCAGCTTGTTGATTTCTATGTTGACAATTATTTTATATTTGCAATTTGGAGTTGCTGTTTTTGTAGAAATTCAATAATCAAAGGTAAGATCTTTAATGTTTCTTTAGATTCATGAAGAAGAATAATGGAACCAGTCGATTGAGTTTGCGTGATATAATTCAGTGTTTGCTGTGAACTATCATTATGCCAATCTTCAGGATCACTATTCCATAATATCATTTTCATATTCATAGTTGTTGTTAACTCTGTGAGTCTATCATCTCTTGATCCATAAGGTGGTCTAAATAGTAACACAGGCTTAGATGTGATATCCTCAATCCATTGATTGGTCTGTTCAAGCTCAGAACGCTGCATGGCAGCAGATAGGCTTGACAGGTTAGGATGAGTCATGGAGTGATTACCTATAGAAAAGCCGTAATCATCAACTAATTTTACTTCATCGGGAAATTTCTTCACCTGTGTTCCGACGAAAAAAAACGTGCCACCCACTTTATATTTCTGTAATACCTTAGCGATATCTTGAGTGTACATTGACGGACCATCATCAAAAGTTAGAGCAACATATCCAGAAGGTACACTGAAATTGATAAGTTTATCTAGCTCAACTATCGGAGGTTCTGATAACTTTGGTTCCTCTGAGGTTAGCACTGCCGGTATAGGTATAGATACCGTGGTTTCCTCTACGGGAATAAGAATATCGGAATCTGTATTCTCAAGATTCACCAGTGGTTCAAGGGGAGATGGCTCTGCTGATTCTAGTACAGTGGTGACTTTTGCGAATACTTTCTCACTAATGTATGTATTATAGTTTGGTACATAAACGAAAGAACATATAGTCATAATCACTGTAAGAACTGCAATTCGTGATGTGAAAAATGGGAATAACTCTTTATTAGCTTTTGAGACATGTTGTAGAGTATTCAGATTCACAGGGAATATTAACTTTAATTGGTCTGGATGTTCTAAATTTTTCAAAGAGGATATTTTCTCCTTGTAGGACTCAGAACATAAAAACATCATTTTATTACTATTCTCTCGATCATATTCTGTTAAATGACTATAGTAATGATTGTCCGCTGGATTAGAGTAGCTTTGTAAAGAGAGTCTATATTTTCGCTGATCAGATTGATTATAGATCGCTATAATCTGTTCAGCAGTATAACTATCAACTTCCCATTGAAGTAGATAGGTTTGTCCAAATGTGAACTTGACTTGGATGTAATGATTACCGGATTCTTTATCCACTGATAAAAGCTCCAGCCATTTTTCATTGTAAGTGTGGATAAGATGCCCCTCCTTCCTAATGTAGTAATTAGTGAGTTTTATTCAGAAGGGGGTGAGAATGAAAAGGACATACGCTCGGTGAAGTCGGTAACAGTCTTTAATAATTGTGCCTTTTCTTCCACAACTTTGTTATATTGATTTGTGACTTGCGTGTTCTCAGCTTCTGAATCTCTTACCATTTCTTCAAGTTCTTTTATCTTTTGCATACTATCATACTGTTGTTTGGTAAACTCTTCATTTAATCTAGTATATTTACTTCTTTCTTTCTCAAGCTGATATTTCAAGTTCTCTATCCCCGTATTTGTAGAGCTTTGATAATCCTTATAATCTTCTAGAAGTTGATCATAACTCATTTGTTTACTGGTCAATTTCTCTTCAATTATTCTGAATTCTTTTTCTTTTTCTAGAATTAAATGTTCTTTCTTATTTAAATCATTCTTAAGACGGTTGATTGTTTCATTTGCATTAGACAATTGATCTTCAATATCGTTACTTTTAAACTGAGATAATTGTCTATCATTCAATAGATTCTCAACAGCAATAATTAAATCATATGCTGTTTTGTCTTGTTCTAATGATGCAAAGTCGAGTTTCGAAGATTCTACGTCTAGTACATTAGGCTCATCTTCAGAACCATTATGCGAGGTTACAAGCTCATTTTCTACTTCTGAACGAGCGGTCAAAACATTTTTAAGCCATCCCCGTGTTTTATTCGTGGAATAGGGTTTATTATTCAAAATTTTCATCTCCTATTGAAACGATTCTATTATATAATATCGGTTAATATATCATGTTATTTTAGTGAAATAACAAAAAAAAACCCTGAGCCCAAAGGTCGAGGGTAATGTATATATATTAGGTGAAAATAACTATAGATTTAGTTTGTTGATTTCTGTTTTAAGTTTATTTGCTGATAGTTCAAAAAGACTCTGTTCTTCTGGATTCAGAGGTAAATCTAGTATTTGACGCACGCCGGTTCGATCTACAATACTGGGGACTCCAAGGTAAACATCAGACATTCCATTCGTATTTTGAAGTAGAGTAGATACGCTGAGGACAGCACTCTCATTACGAAGGATAGCTGCAACGATACGATCTAATGCAAGCGCGATAGCATAGGATGTGGAGCCTTTTGCTTCAATTATTTCGTAAGCAGCATTCTTGGTATTCTCAAAAATTTCTTTACGTTCATCATCATCAAAATCGATAGGAGTACCTGCAATATTGGCAAGGCTCCACACAGGTAACTCTGAATCTCCATGTTCACCAATAATATGGCCATGTATACTTCTTGGGTTAATATCTTTGTGTGATCCGATAAGATATCGGAAACGAGCGCTATCAAGTAATGTACCTGATCCAATAACTCGGTGATGATCCCACCCACTTATTTTCCAACTTACATAAGATAGAATATCCACTGGGTTAGTAGCTATTAAGAGAATCCCATTTTGGTTATACTTTGTAATGTTTTGAATAATCTCTTTGAATATAGATACATTGCGATTCAGAAGGTCGATACGTGTTTCTCCTGGTTTTTGTGAAGCACCGGCTGTTACAATAATAATATCTGCATCAGCACAATCCTCATAACCACCTGCCCATAATTTAACACCGGCTGCAAAAGGAAGACCGTGGTTCATGTCAAGCGCTTCACCCAATGCCTTCTTATGATTCACATCAATCAATACTAATTCTGCCATGCGATGTCTTAGTAGGAGAGTATAGGCAGTTGTTGTTCCGACGGCACCAGTACCGACAACAACTACGCGACTTGGTTTATATGATGGTTCTGTCATAACGAGTTCACTCCTCTATATATCATTAGTTTCGCCTAATGTAATAATTAACCTATTATTAGTATAAAGTCTTATTCAAATTATGACAAATATTATAGAGAATTTCATCCGAAATCGAATGGCTTGTTCACCAATGCCCGCCAATTGTAGCCACTCCAAACAACGTCAACTAGGAGGTAGATTAGGAATATAGGAAATAGCCATGCCCATATAGAAGCCATCTGAGTATACAAACTTATGGATCTAGGGTGAAGCACATATAAACAAGTTAAGGATAATGGGCACCAATAGATGGAAAAGCGTAGGCAGATGTGACCATGTAGCTGGATGGAGTGATTAGAATAATCCCACCAACGTTTGTGAAATAACAAATGCAGCATGACACCACTTACGTACTCTATTAACGTAGGCACAACCATACTGAATAAAAGTATATATAACCAATGTAAAGGGTACTCACTGATTATGATAAGTAACAAAGGAGCGAATCCATACATCGGTTTAAAAGGGCCTTTGAGCAATCCTTCTTTCCAAAACTGGCCATGGGTGAGCCAACTATGGCAATTCTCCAATACCCATCCTGCAAAAGAATAGAGCATAAAGTAGAAGGTCAACTCTTCAATTGTTGAAATGGTCATTACTGTCTCCACCTTTTATTGGATTAGTTAGGAAATATCCAGTAGTATGGCTAAATATTAGTGAAGTATACGTTAATAAAAAAACCATCCGATCACCACGAAAGAGTGGGATAAGATGGTTGTGAAAATAAAATAATTATGCTTTATTTCGCCAAGCTTGTATTGCTTTGTTGAGACGTTTCATAGCTTCTTCCACAATGGTACGCTGACATCCTAAATTCAATCGTATAAAGCCATCTCCTTCTTTTCCAAAAGAAGAACCGCTATTACCAATAAGCTTAACTTCTTTTAGTAAAAAGGAAGTCAAATCTTTAGTAGACATGCCAAGTTCGCGGAAATCGATCCACAGCAGATAGGTAGCTTCTGGTAGAGTAACGTGTAACTCAGGTATATGGGTATCGATATATTGTTTCACATATTCCATATTGCTTCGGATATATAGTAGACATTCATCAAGCCATTCTTCCCCTTCATTATAGGCTGCCTCAGTGGCTATTAATCCGAATGGGCTGATGTTATCTAAAGCGTATTTCTGCAGTGTCTTTTTAAATTTACTGCGAATTTCCGAATTAGGTATGATGATATTGGAAGTATGAAGACCTGCAATATTGAAAGATTTACTTGGTGCGGTACAGATAATGGAGAGATCTTTAGCTTCCTCTGAGAGAAGAGCATAAGGTATATGTGTTCCTTTGTTGAATAGAAGATCAGAATGGATCTCATCCGATACGACAAGAATGTTCCGGCGAATACATAACTCTGCTAAAGGTTCAAGTTCTTCTCTAGTCCAGACGCGTCCCACAGGGTTATGAGGACTGCATAGAATTAGCATTTTCACTTGATCATCTATTTGAGATTCTAACTGAGCTAGATCCATCGAATATTTACCATCCACCATACGGAGAGGGTTCTGGATAAGCTCTCTATCATGGTTCTCGACAACTTGATAGAAGGGTGGATAGACAGGGGGCTGAATGATTACTTTGTCACCGGGTTCTGTGAAGGCTTGTACGATTAGGCTTAATGCAGGTACGACGCCAGGGCTATATACAATCCAATCCTTATCAATTTGCCATTGGTGACGACGTTTCATCCAATCGATAATGGCTTGGAAATAGGAATCTGTCTGCAAAGAATATCCGAATATCCCATGTGTTAATCTCTCTTGAAATGCATGAATGACAGAAGGGGGAGCTGTGAAATCCATATCAGCGACCCACATGGGTAAGGCATCTGTGACCCCGAAGATATTTTCGATCCCGTCCCATTTCACTGAGGCAGATTGATTACGATGTGTTGGTTGGTTGAAATCCATTGTGTTATCCTCCTAAATGTTTTTGAGCGATACTTCTTGTGTAATACTTCGAGAAAACACTCTTCGTAAGCATAATCGAAGTTAATCTAATATTAGTCATTATACTAGATCATGCTACAATACTCATTAAGAACAGGTTAAAAATAAATATACTTGATGATTTTAGATAAGGAGACCAAAAAAATGCAGTGGATTGCTATGTTAACTATGCTTATAGATCATATTGGAGCTGTGTTTTTTTCGGACCAGATGATATGGAGAATTATCGGTAGGATATCCTTTCCCATATATGCATATGCACTCGTACAGGGGCATTTGCATACATCGAATAGATTAAAGTATCTTGTCCGATTGTTTATTATAGCGTTAGTATCACAGGTGCCTTATCAAATGGCATTGAATCCATCAGGATTAAATGTTGTTGTTACTTTATTGGTAGCTGCTATCGCGCTTAATTTATTGGATCGGATAACGTCAAAAGTTCTGTCTATATGGGTAATCGTTTTTTTTATCATATTGATGGAGGTATTCCCATTTGATTATGGAGCCTATGGGCTTATTCTTGTATTATTGTTTAGATATGTTTCATCGCATGATTTAGTGTATGGACATTTGATCCTTAACGTAGTTTATATGTTTACGAATAACTGGATATTACAGATGTTTAGTATCGTATTGACGATGACGATTATTTATGGTCCGAAGTTATGGAAGAGGGTAGAGTCTATACGGGTGAATAAGTGGATCTGGCGATCATTTTATCCTGTCCATTTAGGTGTTATTGCTATTTTGAAGTGGATTAGTTAATAGGAGTTTAATAACAGAAATCCCAGGAGCATTTGCATTGCGCTCCTGGGATTTCTGTTATTAAATCAGTTATAAGTTAGACACCGGAATAAGCCATGAATCCGCCATCTACAGGGATTGTTGTACCCGTAACAAAACCTGACGCATTTACATCACTCAACCAGAGTAGCGTACCAAGTAAATCCTCTGGTTCACCGAATCTTCGCATAGGTGTATGGGTAATAATTTTATGTGAGCGTTCAGTTAATGTTCCGTCTTCATTCTTCAATAGCTTCTCATTCTGTTGCGTTAGGAAGAATCCAGGAGCAATGGCATTTACTCGGATACCACTTTCGGCTAGATGAACAGCTAACCATTGCGTAAAGTTATTGATAGCAGCTTTAGCGGCACTGTATGCGGGTACTTTAGTCATAGGTGAAGGTGCACTCATGGAAGAAATATTGATGACTGTGCTTCCCTGTTTACCTAACATCTGCTTCGCAAAGATTTGTGTTGGTATCAGGCTACCGATAAAGTTTAGATCAAATACATTACGAAATCCTGGGATACTTAGATCGAAGAAGGTTGAAATATCAGGATTATTTAAGTCTTGATCGTTGAAAGTTTCCTTCGTTGTATTCGCGCTTGGATTATTTCCTCCAGCTCCATTAATCAGAATATCGCATGCTCCTAATTTGTCGAGAACCGTTTCTGAAGCTTGTTGAACACTGTTGGGATCTGTCACATCGCATGAGACAGCAATTGCTCGGCCACCAATATTCTGAATCTGCGCTACAACTTCAAGTCCCTTCTCAAGTGTGCGATTAAGAATCGCAATAGCTGCACCTTGTCTGGCAAGTTCCAGTGCCATGACTCGACATAACACTCCAGCTCCACCCGTAATGACAACGATCTTTTCTTTCAAAGATGGATGAATGGTTAATGTATGATTCATGATTATACCTTCTTTCCTTGATATGAAGAAGCTTGTTGATAAGCATCCCAGAGTCCCCACAAGTACATAATACCGAGTGCACGATCGTATAGACCATACCCAGGTCTACATTGTTCATCCCAAATATGACGACCATGGTCAGGGCGACAATATCCAGTGAAATCATTTTCGTGGTAAGCCTGTACAATACCAGTTATATTAACCGTACCATCTTGCGTACGATGTGACGTCTCAATGAAATCACCATTCTCAAAAACACGAACATTACGAATGTGAGCGAATGGAATCCGTTCTGCAAATTCATGGACCATCGCAATGACGTCGTTATCAGGGTTAGCTCCAAGTGAACCACTACATAAAGTAAGACCATTATAAGGACTGTCATGCAAATCTAAGAATCTTCGAATATGTTCTTGGCTCGTAATAATACGTGGTAGTCCGAATATAGGCCAAGGTGGGTCGTCCGGATGAATAGCCATTTTAATATCATGTTCAGCAGCGAACGGAATAATCTCATCTAAGAAATACTTGGCATGATCCCATAGATCTTCAGAAGTGACACCACGATAAGCATTAAATAATGACGTTAAGTGCTGTAAACGTTCAGGTTCCCAGCCGGGCATGGTGAAATCGGAGTTCGCATTGATCTGATCCACAAGTTCGAAGGGATCAAGATTATTTATTCTATTCTTCTCATAAAAGAGAGCCGTTGAACCATCGCTTGCTTCTCTATAAAGATCTGTACGGAGCCAATCAAATATGGGCATAAAATTATAACAAATGACCTTAACACCAACTTGTGCTAGCTTAGCGATCGTTTTCTTGTAATTCTCAATATACTTATCCCGAGTGGGGAGACCCAGTTTAATATCTTCATGGATATTTACACTTTCCACGACATGTATATGTAGACCGGCTTGATCAGCCTTTTTTTTGACATCAAGTATTTTATCCATAGGCCATTCATCGCCGGCAATTTCGTCATGAAGTGCCCATGCAATACCTTCAACACCTGGAATTTGTTTGATTTGTTGAAGGGTGACCGTATCATTATCATCACCGAACCACCGAAATACCATTTTCATAATGACAACACCTCACTATACATTTTTAAAATAAGCGGGGTACTTCTCCTGCAGCAGAGCTTGATCTGTAATTGTCAGATGCAAGTGGTCGCTCATTAACTGTTCAGCTTGCTTCGTATCATGTTCCTCTATCGCTTGTATCATTTGAAGATGTTGTGTGTATAGTTGATCCCAGTGTTGATCCGCTGCCAAACGCAATGTTCTAGTTCGATTTAAGTGAACATTCATTTGTTGCATGATCGTCCAGGTATTGAGTTTCTTACATCCTTCAAAAAGTGTGCGATGAAAGGCTTCATCAAGCTCGAACATTTTGATATGATTCTGTTCTTGCATGCTTAATTGTTGCATTGCTAGATTACTTTTTAATACCACTAATTGCTCAGGTGGAAAACTTACGCAAGCAAGTTGTATGATGGATTTCTCTAATTGCTCTCGCATAAAGCGAGCTTCTTCAACAAGTTCAAGGTCAATCAGAGAGACGACCGTTCCACGTTGAGGATAGATTTCTAGTAATCCTTCTTGGGATAACCTAACGAAGCTTTCTCTAACAGGCGTTCTGCTGACATTGAATTTGATAGACATTTCTTTCTCGGATATTGCGGTACCTGGTGGTAATGCTAATAACACAATTTCATCCCGTAGTGAATAATAAATTGCGTCTCTGGTCGAAATTGGGTTCGCTTTCATAAATAGATCCAAGCGTTCAGCTCCTTATCAATTGGATAACCTCATACTACCATACTTGTATGGTAGTATGGTAGTGATAAATTTCGTATTTGTTAATATTATTGGATTATTATTCACAAAGCTTTTGATTGAATTATTTCAATTAAACGGTTACAATCATAAAATAAACACGCTTTTACAGTGAAGAGGGTTATTATGCGAAGTGAAGATATCGCCAAACTTGCGGGGGTGTCTAGAAGCACAGTATCCCGTGTCATTAACAATTATTCTAACGTGCCTGAGAAGACACGAGAGAAAGTTATGAAGATTGTTGAGGAGTATCATTATGAGCCTAATACGTCTGCAAGGATATTAGCGGGTAAGAGTACCAATACGATTGGACTATTTGTAATAAGTACAACTGAAAAACATAACCCAAATCGTATATATCAGAACAATTACTTTGCGCCATTCGTTGATGCTCTTGTAGATACAGCTAATGCAATGGGCTATTATGTGCTTATTCACACCATATACTCCGAAGATGATTTTATAAAGGTTAAGCAAGCTTTCCAGCAGAAAAGAATTGATGGAGGCATTATTGTAGGTACTGAGAACAACATGGCTATGGCTAGAGTGATCGCTGATTTAGAGGTTCCTTTTGTCTTAATTGACTACGATATTGCTGAGTTGCTTGAGAATCGTCTCGACCGTAATAATCTGGCTGTAATTAATTCAAAGGATTATGAGGGTGCAGCGAAGGCAGTTGAACATCTAATAAGTCTGGGGCATCGAGATATTGCATTTATCAGTGGCCGCCAGAATACTTATTCTGGGAAGCAACGTTATCAGGCATATATGACGACGATGCAAGATCATGGTTTGAAAGTGATAGAAAAGCATGTCTTAAGTGGAGATTTCTTGAGGGCTAAAGCAGAACAAGAAGTGAAAAAGATGTTGTTATGTGATGCAGCAACATGGCCGAGTGCGATTTTCTCGGCAAATGATGAGATGGCACTTGGAGCAATGGATGCTTGTAAAGGACTTGGAGTATTAATTCCTGAACAGCTATCACTTATTGGATTTGATGATATTCCAGTAGCAGCTCAATTAAATCCTAATCTATCTTCTGTGAGCCTACCGATTTACGAGATGTCTCAGAAGGCTGCACTTATTCTGGTTGAAATGTGTGAGAAGGGAAGTGCCTCCTTTAGCACGATAAGTTTTCCTACACAGTTGATGATTAGGGAGACCACTAGAGAATTGAATGCTAGTCTTTAAAAGTGGAAGTCGTACATAACTTTCACAACACACTATTTGAAGATGTCTCCGAGAAGGGGTTCATCCGGCACGCAATAAACGCGTGTTTATAAATTGCTGTTAAATTCGAGAGGAGTTTTGAAAATGAAGTTTGGTTTTTTCGATGATGTTAATAAAGAATATGTCATTAACACGCCCAAAACCCCGTATCCATGGATCAACTATCTTGGTAATGAGAAATTTTTCGGATTAATGTCGAATACTGCAGGGGGATACTCATTTTACCGTGATGCACGCCTTCGTAGATTGACACGTTACCGTTACAATAATATTCCAGTCGATAATGGTGGTCGCTACTTCTACCTATATGATGAAGGTGATTTCTGGACTCCAGGTTGGATGCCGGTAAAAAGAGATCTTGATTTCTATGAATGCCGTCATGGTCTAGGTTATACATCTATTACTGGTGAAAGAAATGGAATTAAAGTGAATCAATTGGCTCTAGTTCCATTGAATTATAACGGTGAAGTTCATAAAGTTACCGTTTCTAATACATCTAATGCTACGAAGAAAGTGAAATTATTCTCCTTTGTAGAGTTCTGTTTATGGAATGCATACGACGATATGACTAACTTCCAACGTAACCTGAATACAGGTGAAGTAGAAGTGAAGGATTCAGTTATCTATCATAAGACTGAATATCGCGAACGTCGTAATCACTTTGCATTCTTCTCTGCTAACCGTCCAATGGATGGATTCGATACTGATCGTGAATCTTTCCTAGGTCTATACAATGGTCTAGAGAGTCCACAAGTAGTGGCTGCAGGACAATCTTCTAATTCAGTTGCTAGTGGTTGGTCACCGATTGCTTCACATTGTATGGAGATTGAACTTGCTCCAGGTGAAGAGATTAGTTACAACTTCATTCTAGGTTATGTTGAGAACCCAGAAGAAGAGAAGTGGGAAGCATTGGATGTCATCAACAAGACCCGTGCTGAAGCGATGATTGCACAATTTGCGAACGAATCCGATGTGGATAGAGCGATGGAAGAACTTCAAGCTTACTGGAATGACCTACTATCTAAATATACGGTTAACAGTGGTGACGATAAACTGGATCGTATGGTTAATATCTGGAATCCATATCAATGTATGGTTACCTTCAATATGTCACGTTCTGCTTCTTACTTTGAGTCTGGTATTGGTCGTGGTATGG
This sequence comes from Paenibacillus crassostreae, assembly GCF_001857945.1. Taxonomy (NCBI): domain Bacteria; kingdom Bacillati; phylum Bacillota; class Bacilli; order Caryophanales; family Paenibacillaceae; genus Paenibacillus; species Paenibacillus crassostreae. Next base: position 1,508,593 of record NZ_CP017770.1, on the reverse strand, counting down.
GCTTCCGTGATTCGAACCAGGATCTACTTGGATTCGTACATCAGATTCCAGAACGTGCGAAAGAACGTATTATCGATATCGCGTCTACTCAATTTGAGAATGGCGGAGCTTATCATCAGTACCAACCATTAACGAAACAAGGTAACAATGAAATCGGTGGTGGATTCAATGATGATCCACTATGGTTGATCCTTGGAACCGCTGCTTATATTAAAGAAACTGGAGACTTCAGTATTCTTGATGAAGAGGTACCTTTCGACAGTAATCCTAATAATACAGCAAGCTTATTCGAACACTTGAAACGTTCTTTCTATCACGTTATTGAGAATATGGGGCCGCATGGCTTGCCGCTCATTGGACGTGCAGACTGGAACGATTGCCTGAATCTAAACTGTTTCTCTAATGTACCGGATGAGCCTTACCAAACAACTCAGAACATAGAAGGACGTACAGCAGAATCCGTATTTATTGCAGGATTATTCGTCTTCACTGGTCCAGACTTCGTGGAACTATGTAAACGTAGAGGGCTTGATGAAGAAGCTACTATTGCACAGAAACATATTGATACGATGCGTGCAACGACGTTAGAACATGGATTTGACGGAGAATGGTTCTTGCGTGCTTACGATCATTATGGTAACAAAATAGGTAGTAAGGAGAATGAAGAAGGTCAAATCTTCATTGAACCACAAGGATTCTGTGTTATGGCTGGTATTGGTGTTGAAGAGGGATTAGCGAAGAAAGCATTGGATGCGGTTGAGGAAAGATTGGATACGAAATATGGTATCGTTCTTCAGAATCCACCATACTCCAAATATTATATTAACCTTGGAGAAATCTCTTCATATCCACCAGGATATAAAGAAAATGCAGGTATCTTCTGCCACAACAATCCTTGGATTATGATGGCTGAGACGACGATTGGTCGCGGAGATCGTGCATTTGATCTTTACAAGAAGATCGCTCCTGCATACTTGGAAGAGATCAGTGATGTTCACCGTACGGAGCCATATGTATACTCGCAAATGATCGCAGGTAAAGATGCTGTACGTCAAGGTGAAGCGAAGAATTCATGGTTAACAGGTACTGCAGCATGGAACTTTGTAGCGATTACACAAGCTATTCTCGGTATTCAACCAGAATATGATGGATTACAAGTGAACCCTTGTATTCCAACCGCTTGGGATGGCTTCAGCATCACTCGCGTGTTCCGTGGAGATACTTTCGTTATTAACATTACTAATCCTAATCATGTATCCAAAGGTGTAGCTTCTGTTACTGTGGATGGTAAATCAATCGAAGGTAACATACTTCCTGTTATTGGAGACGGTAAGTCACATCAAGTTGAAGTTGTATTAGGTTAAACTTTATATCGATGCAATAAGAATAGACCATAGCCTTTGTGCTTTGGTCTATTTTTGTATATATATGGTTGAGTAATCCTTTTTTGAAGGTGGCTGAAAAAGGACGGTATAGCCATTTCTGCTTGTTAGTTATGCATACTTATACATGAATTTATAAAAATATAAATAAAACCTTCTAAAAAAACTCCTTTTTTTAGAAGGTTTTTATGTTAATAAATAGAATACATAAAAGATTAATTATAATATTATGTAATTTTAATATAAATTTTACTTTTTGAGGTGCTGTTTATATGAAGCTTGTACCCAAAATGGTAATTGTTATGATGGTGCTAATAATGATTATATTAGTAACTATTACAACTACCATTGGAGGAGTTCAGCAAGAAAGAACAATAGAAATATCAGAATGGAAGCTTAAATGGACTTCAATGAATGATCTAACAGTAACAGCACATAATATAAGTTTAGAGCAGCAAGAGGGATGGATTGTAAGTGACTCGAACGAATCGATATCACCTGATAAAACATCCGAATTCATATGGTATAAGATCGAATTACCTGAAATGATTTGGAATATTCCATCATTATATATTAGTGAATATTATGGAAAGTATGTAATCGTTAGGACTGACAGTGCCATGATATATGAATCTGAGCACATGAATGACAATATAGTTAATAAAATTATTCTTCCTTTAGAGAGGAGTAATTCTAATGAGACACTATATATAGGAGTTGAAACTAACAAAGATACAATAGGAACGCTCATACTAGGAAACTATTCTGATCTTCTCTCAGTTTATGTGAAACAGGGTTTAATTGATGTTATTTTAGGTAGTTCATTTATCTTTATATCGATGGTTATGTTGATATGTTCTTTCTTTCTAAGAAAAGAATTTTTAGCAATGTGGGTTTCATTAGCTATAATCATTTTTTCGACAAGTGTTTTAATGCTTACCTATTCTTCATATATGTACACGTTATTTGGACAGCATGAGGAGTTTTTCATTATAGTTTTTGATTGTGCTCTTTTTATACTATTACCTTCATTGACGTTCTTTTTCGAGGTGATATTTGGAAGTGGCTATCGCTCTGTGCTTAAATATTTTTGCAAATTTCAAGTGGGATACTCAGTTGTTTGTTTTATATTGATGTTAATGAATTTTCTTTTCATAAATAAATTTTATGTTATTTATTACTTTGTCTCTGCTCAAATGTTAGGATATACGATTATAATTCAATGTATATTATTAGTTTTTTCTTCAATAGTTTATATTGTGAAAAAGAATAAAGATGCTTTGATTTTGTCGATAGGATTTACTTTATTTGCAGGAACTGCATTATTTGAAATGATTCAATTCTATGCTAGATCAGGAGATTATAATTTTATTGCTTGGAAATGGGGAGTTGTATCCTTTATTGTGTCGCTTATTGCGATTAGTGGGAGAAAGTTCACTGATAATCATGATCAAATTGTTCAATACTCTAAGGAGTTAGAATTGATCAATAATGAATTACAGCGTTCTGAGAAGCTAGAGATCATTAGTGAACTAGCTGCCTCAGTCGCGCATGAGGTAAGGAATCCTTTACAGGTTACAAGAGGGTTCTTACAGTTATTAACCGAAAGGTATGAACAAGAACAGGCGCAAATGTACCTGATAATGGCACTTGATGAATTGGATTGTGCATCGAATATTATTACTGATTTTTTAACATTCGCTAAGCCAGATTTCGATCAGATCACTGAATTGAATATATATGATGAACTGACACATATCGAGAGTATTCTCATACCACTTGCTAATCTTTCAGATGGAGTGGTTAGTATGGATATACCTCACGACCTTAGTATCATGGGGAATTCATCCAAATTCAAACAGGCTCTTATCAATTTAATTAAGAATAGTATCGAGGCTTGGAATGGTAGGGGAATAATTAGAATATGGGCGTATAAGAATAATTCAATTGTAACGGTACATATTGAAGATAACGGCGTAGGAATGGATCAAGAGGAATTAACAAGATTGGGTGCTCCTTACTTTTCCAATAAAACGAAAGGAACTGGATTAGGTTTGATGGTGAGTTTTCGAATAATAGAGGCTATGCAAGGAGAGATTCAGTATAAGAGTCAAAAAGGGGCAGGAACCGAGGCTATCATTACGTTCCCATCCAGCAAGTAGTAAATCATATGAGTGTGGACGTAAGACAGAACATCGATTCCAGACCCTATGAAGTAAACTATGAAGTAGTTGAAGCAACAATTACCACATTGCTTTTGATTGAACGTTATCCGGAGTATTGTTAGAAGGACTTGAAGGTAGCACAAGATAGAATTCATCTGATGACTCCTCCAACGTTCTAAGTTTAATGTGCTCTGGAATAATTACTCCTAGCGCATCTTTGATAGCTTTCTTAGGATCTGTTAATAGAAGCGCTTTGAAACTTGGATCCTCCCATGCCTTGTTAATTACTTGTGTTTGAAAAAGAGCCATTTGTGTCATTAGAATCACCCTCCAAAATGGTTATTTTTTACTTTATAAGAATAACATGGATAAGTCTTGAAATCTATCATTATTTGATATTTTTTGATAACCAATAATTTAATCCGCCACTCGCTTGTAATCTCTTTTTTTCATTAATTGACTCGGCATCTCTTTTCAAGTGATTAACAAGGGTATGATGGAAGGATAATAGGTAGGGCAAGTTTAAATTCAGTTGTTCGATATATGTATGATTAGAAATAGCGAATTTCGTATAATATTGCATAATATCTTGCACAAAGATAGCACGCTTAATTTCTTCGATTGATATAATATCTGATTGATCGTGCTTAAATCTGATCAATGATATTAACCCGTTGTAGTTGTTCTCTGTATAATCATCCTCCCAATCGTTCCAATCATCAGCCATTTGTAAAGTGACTAGGACATGATCAATCATGTCAGATGCAGTAAATACGAGATTAGATTGATTAGAAAGTAATAAAACAGCTGTACTCGATAACTTGAGAGGTGCTGCTTTTCTAGCTATCTTGATGAGATCTGTTTGAAAGTAATCCTCATGAGGTTCATTGGCAACACCGTCTGTCCATTCAACGATGTATTGGTGGAAGTAGGCCCAGAATGGGGAATCAAAGGGGAAATATGCTAAGTAGATTTCAAAGAAATGTATATATAGTAAGTTGGCGAGCGGTACTTGATCTCGATCTAAGGAATCTTGGCTATCCATAAGATCATCTTGGATAAAGAAGTATAACATGGCGAGTACGTTTCCGACTGATAATCGAACTATCGTGTCTTTTTTTAGCTGACTGATGTCATTACACCAGAAAGGGAGCAGGTAACAAATATAGTTCTTTGTACTATCATCTTGACGAATATCAAATTTACTTAAGTAAGCTAAGCCTTTGTGATTCAGTGGCGGAGGGAACTTCTCCACTATTTGCTGTGTTTCTATAAAAACTTGTGCTATATCTTTCTCAAAATCTTTATACCATTGCATAGGATCACCCACTTTTATACAAATTTTATCATAAGATTCTGAGTGATTCTATCAAAAAAGGCTGTTTTATAATCAAAATAATATTTTATTTTCAAAAAAATGTATTTCGTTAAAGGGAAGTAACGAAACTTGTCGAATTTTAGAATAATGTAGAAAAATAAACCAAAAGAAAGAATGATCTATTTTATTTTGAGGTGCACTTATGAAGTGGGTTACAAGAAATATACTTGTTATCATATTCGTTATGATCGTCATGTCATCTTTCAATCCGATCGATGCATTTCATTCTGTTGAAACAAAGAATCACTCTATTTCAATTTCGAATTGGCAATACTACTGGGGTGAGAGTGATAGGGAGCCCATAATGACATCGTATCCATTAGAATCTTCGAATTCTTGGGTTTGGCATAATTCGAATCAGGGTTATCTGAAACCACAACAATCAACAGATACTCTATGGATTAAATTCAGACTTCCAGCATATGATCTTTCTTCACCTGCATTATACATCAATAAAGTCTATGCAAAAGGGATAAATATATATATTAATAATACGATAATTTATCAGAAGGATAGATCTCACAAGTATGATCTAAACACGATATTTCTGCCATTAAAGCCCGTGGATGCAGGTAAGGAAGTAATAATGAGTATGTATTCAGAGCGTGATCGACTTGGTATAGATAAAGAAATAGTTATAGGAGATTATCAGCCCATCCTGAAACAATATGTTAGAGGGAATATAATAGATATTATCGCGGGAGTTGCTGTTGTATTTGTTGCACTAGTCATGGTGATTTGTTCAGTATTTTTAAGCAAAGGACATATCAAGGATTGGATTTCTGTAAATATTGTATTATTATCGGTAGGTATTATTATCATTACATACTCGCCATTCTTGTATACGCATTATGGAGAATATGGACATATTTATCTTGTTCTATTTGATATTGCTCTTTATATATTTTTGCCAGGGTTGACATATGTATTTGAGTCTATGATTGGCATAGGATATGGTGGAGTTATCCGTAAGTTCCGAAAAATTCAAATGATCTATTTTAGTTGTTTTTTTGCTTTCATGTTTTTAAACTTATTTCTTGATATCGAATATGAAAGATTTTATTTGTTCTCTTTATCAATGATAGGGACACTAATCATTATTCAAGGTATTATACTTATGACTCATGCAGTGTACTACGGAATAAAGGGAAATAAAGACGCCGGAATTATTGCTTGGGGGTTTACGATATTCACAGTTGTTGTGATAGCTGAGTTCTCTTGGTTCTTCTTATCTCAGGGGAAATATGAATTATTTATATGGAAATGGGGACTTATTTGTTTTATAACTTCTTTCATCATATTACTTGGAAGGAAGTTAACCATGAACCATCGCCAAGTCATTGAGTATTCAAAGGAACTGGAACGATTTAATAATGAATTGCAGCGCTCTGAGAAGATGGATATTATTAGTGAACTTGCAGCATCGGTTGCACATGAAGTAAGGAATCCACTTCAAGTAACTAGAGGGTTTCTTCAATTACTTGAGCAGAAGTCAAAGGATAAAGATAAAGAATATTTGAGACTAGCTCTAGATGAGCTAGATAGAGCATCGGATATCATTACTGACTTTTTAACATTTGCCAAACCTGAGATTCAACAGGCCACTACACTGGATGTATTGGGGGAATTTAGGCATATTGAAGGTATATTATTACCCTTAGCTAATTATCAAGCAGGAAGAGTACAGATAGATATTCCATCTGGATTGCTGATTATCGGGAATGCCTCAAAATTTAAACAAGCATTCGTTAATATGATTAAAAATAGTATCGAGGCTTTAGGAAAAGATGGACTTATTCGAATATGGGCTTATGAAGATTCAGGACAGATCGTAATTCATATCCTTGATAATGGCGTAGGTATGGAAGACGAAGATATTAAGCACTTGGGAGAACCTTACTATTCGAATAAGACCAGAGGAACAGGTCTCGGTCTAATGGTGACATTCCGAATCATTGAAGCGATGAATGGCAGTATTACATTTACAAGTGAGAAATGGGTAGGTACTGAGGTGATAACTCGTTTCCCAAGTGCTTATCATGAGGATATGATATAAAGGCAACTTTTAATTTATAAAAGAGCCGAAATATTTTCGGCTCTTTTGCATTAACGAGGATTGGGTTTTGCATAATAGTCCTTCAGGATTTGTTCAGCCTTTTTACCATAGATATCAAAACCTCGATTGGATGTGGCTTGATTTAAACTGTAAAGTGATGTACTCCAATCCCACCAGAAATATCCGGCAAACCAAGGTTCATCCCAAAATGCTTGTAATGCAGAATGATAAAAATTAGCTTGTTCTTCTTCTGAATACGGCAATTCAAGATGTGTGAAATCCCAGGGCATAGTCGCACATCCAAGAGCGCTTCTACATCCGATCTCCATAAAAATAATAGGTTTATTAAAGCGATTAGATAGAGACTTCAACGGGGCTATTTGTTTCTTCCAACCAGATAACATATGTTCATAAGTATCACCAGGTTTACTTGTTATTGGATAATAAGCACTCGTACCAATAAAGTCCAAAGCATCAAACCAGCTTACCCCATCTTCTTTACCGTGATTAGCGTTGTAGACTAAAGGCCCAGAGTACAAATTGCGTATTTTTTCAATAAGCTCACGCCATGATTGAGTTCGTGATTCAGTTTTAATCATTTCGCAACCAATACATAACATATCACATTGTAGTTCTTCGGCTAACTCAGCATAATGACATATAAAATCAGAATACGATTGAAACCAGGTATCCCAATAACTAGAGGACTCTTCTTCGTTAGGAAAACCTATATGGGCTCTCCAAATACCATCACGTGAATTTACAACGGGTTTTAAACATACTTTAAGACCTAGCTGTTTAGCCTGTTGTACAGAATAGGTGATATCGCGGTCGGTTACTGTATACCCATAATCAAAAGAAATATGGGTGGAGAATACAGAATCCTGATATGTCCAAAAAGAGAGGGCAATCCATTCACTACCCGTTTCTTTTAATTTGATCAAAGAATCAATTGCGGATGGTTGTCTATACTCTCCACGTTTGGCACCCCAGCCATAAGTCATTCCTTTGATAAAAACTTCGTTAATCATCTTATGTATCCCTTCTCAGAAAAAAGTTGATTAATTATTAACATGAATACTATTATAATAATAGCAAAAACACAATAACAAAAATAACATTAATATATTTTTTTTAATAAAATTTGTAATACATAGATCAATTTTTTTTGATTACCTAACAGATTGTTTTGTTGTTAGCATTCATGTATGCTATGAATTATGAGTTAAATTTCTAAATTGAGATTAGGTGATCGTATGAAAGGTAAAGTTACAGTACAAGAGATAGCGGATTTAGCTGGTGTATCTAAATTTGCAGTATCTCGTGCATTATCAGGGAAATCAGGGGTTAGTGTTCAGACGAGAGAAATGATTCTGAAGGTTGCAGGGCAGTTGGGGTATTTCAAGAATGAACCCAAACGTCTAGGCAACAGGATCGATGATAATAAAAGTCAAAAATCAACAGGAACAATCCTAGTGCTCTTTCCAAATGTTAGGTATCAAAATAATGAATCTTTATATTGGGGCCCCGTATTTGATGGTATATCTACTCGTTTAAATCAAAAGGGTTTAGATATTCTAACATTAACAGAACCAACAAGTGATAATTTGTTCTCACTACTTAATCCTGATGCTATTCAAGGGATCATTACAGTTGGATCTATAACGACTTCTATCTTACTAGACATTCATCGTCTAAATATTCCAGTCGTAATGGTTGACCATATGGATCCGGCATATCATTGTGATTCTATCTTTTCCGATAATTTTATGTGTATGAAAGAACTCATGACAAAGTTATACAGTAAAGGTTATAAGAAGTATCAATATATTGGGAATATTAAAGATGCTGCTAGTTTTAATGAACGATGGATTGCTTATCAGACCTCGCTTGTGGAATTTAATATAGAGAATAGCCAGATCCTTTCTTTACTTGGTTCTGATACAGAACATTATGAAAGTATAGCGACTGCACTTCGCACAGGTGAACTTCCTGATGTATTTGTATGTGCCAATGATACAACAGCTTTTTATATTATTGATACATTACAACAGCTGGGAATAGAAGTTCCAAATCAATGTGCTGTGACAGGATTTGATAATACACATAAGGCGTCACCGATATTAGCAACAGTGGATGTGAAGATAGAAATACTGGGTATGAGGGCAGTGGACCAGATTTTATGGCGGATAGATAATCATGAATCCCCTTTCGAGAAGAAATTACTTTATGCAGATACAATATTACGTGAAGATTATAATAAGGTTCACAATATAGAATGACTAATGATATAACAAATAAAGACAATAGCTGTAGCTTGAGTAATGATCATTACTCAAGCTACAGCTATTTTTTTAAAATATAAGAAAGTATGAGGTTCACTTGATACCCTTTTGGAGTAAAATAACAGTGTTTTCCGTAATTCGACGTATTCCCCCCTAAAAAGTGTAGATTCCGTAGGAAATAACAAAACAATATAATAATAAAATAACAAATTAATAAATAATATAAAAATCGTTTGACTGATTCATTACTGGATGTTATTGTTGTTTTGCGGAATAATATACCATATTTGAGAGGTGTTTAATTCGTTGATTATGAAATGTTAGTCAAGGGGAATTCAAATCAGATTGGGAGGTTAATGAATGAAACAAATGAAACTGTTTTCTATGTTGTTGGTCTGTTTTGTATTACTGATATCGGCTTGTAGTGGTGGTAATAATGTCCAAACAAATGAAAGCGTTACCAAGACAGAGGCTGTTACGCCAACAGAAGAAGTAAAGACAGAGCCAGAACCGCAACCTGAAGAAGTTGTTGATTTAGGTGGTCGTGTTATTAAAATGTCTGCTTGGTGGGATCTGACACCTGCAGGTACAACTGCATCTGATAAAGCAAGATTGGCGAAGATTGCTGAACTTGAGAAGAAGTACAACATGAAGATTGAATTCGTTAATGTACCTTTTGGTGAATACATGGATAAGTTTACAACGACAGTACTTGCAGGCGAACCCTTTGCAGATATTGTATTACTGGAATACAAATCTGCGCTTCCAGCAGCACTGAAGGGTCAATTACTTGAATTAAGTGAGTTTACAAAACCGGAATCCAATATTAATAACGAAATGAATTTAGTAGTGAAGAGCGCTAGTCTAGCTGGGAAAGAGTATGCCTTTGACAATCCGACAACACTTGCTGTTGGCGTACATTATAACCGAGATATATTCAAAAAATTAGGTTTGCCAGATCTGCAGGAACTCTACAGTAAAGGCGAATGGAATTGGGAGAAGTTCATTGAAGTTGCTAAATTGGCAACTAAGGATACTGATAATAACGGTAAAATTGATACCTATGGTTTCTCTGGATGGGCAGCTCAAGTAGGTCGAATTCTAGTAGCAGCTAATGGAGCGAAGGTTGCAGATGATTCTACGAGTAAGGAAGGTCTTAGCGATCCTAGAACGATCGAAGCTATGGAATTCTTAAACCATATATATAATGTAGAGAATGTTGCGAAAATAAAAACAGGCGATAAAGTAAATTGGGAAGAAACGGATACCTTTAAAGACGGAGACGTTGCGATGTTCATAGCTTCAGAATGGCAAATGCCTGATCTGACATTTGATGTTGGGATTGTGCCAATTCCTAATGGACCCCAAGGAACTGCGGAAGTTACTTATGCGAATACAGCTGCAGCATCTAGATTCATACCAAAAGGTGTGAAAGATCCTGAAATTGTATATCAAATTTTCGAAGAAATGCAAGATGTTCCACAGCTTGAAGAGTATCCTGGTCAGGATTACTTAGAAAGCCTTTATGGACATGAAGAAGATATCCAAATGATTCGTGATCATATCTATGGTACAGGAATTATCGTATTGGATGAAGCATACCCAGAATACCCATTTAACAGTTTTGTTGAAGATGTCATTAAGAATAATGCGTCTGTTACTGCTACTGCTGAGAAATACAAACAACAGGCACAAGCTTCGATTGATAAACTGGGCAAATAAACCTTTGCTTGAATCATGTTAACAACAAGGGTGCCGATATGGTGCACTCTTGTTGTTTTCATTCATACCTTTGTTCTGATGAGAATATTGGCAAGGTGATGGGTTATTCTAGACTTGCTTAGTGCTTATGGGGGGCGTGCATTGATGTTAGTGAATCATCGTTTGAAAAAAATGTTGATAAGTATGTTGACGGTTATCATGTTTATGGCCTTACTGATTCCGGCGTTTATTCCTATAGTACAAGCGGAATCACAAATAAATGAGACTTCCGATCAATTGGATATGTCTATAGCAGAGGATTTGGCAAATGCGACTAATGAAGCTATAGAATACAGTGATTATTTAGAACAATATGATACTGAATCACATCCAGAGCTGGAAGTGATTGTTGAAGCAAATCAATATATAAAAACCGAAGGACAAGATATTGAAACTTTAGAAGATTATGAGGGGATGGATGGAACATCACTTTTGACTGGTGAAGAAGGGGAAGCACTATGGCAAATTCATATTGATGAGCCAGGATTGTATAATTTATCGGCTTTATATTATCCAATCGCAGGGAAAAGCTCGAGTATAGAGCGTTCACTACGGATTGATGGTGCACTCCCATTTGAAGAAGCTGCTTATTTGCATTTTGACCGAATTTGGGATAATGAACTTAAAGAAGTGCAGGTGGATAATCAAGGAAATGACCTTCGCCCGCAACAGGTGGAGCGACCTAACTGGCGCGAAGTTGTGATAAAAGATTCTGAAGGGTATTTCGATCGTCCTTTTCAATTTTATTTCAGTAAAGGTGATCATACCATCTCACTCCAATCACAACGTGAACCGATGGTTATTCGACAATTGAAATTATTTCAATCACCGATTGCTCTAACTTATGAGGAAGTACTTAAACAGTATGAATCGGATAAAGCGGAAGAAACGAAGGGGATTCTCGTTGAAATTCAAGGGGAGAATGCCATTGCTAAGTCGTCACCAACGTTATATCCAGTGAGTGAGCGTACAAGTCCCGCGGTGTATCCTTATAGTCCGTCCAAGGTGAAGGTTAATACGATTGGCGGACATAATTGGCGGATTCCAGGAGAATGGATCGAATGGGAAGTGGACGTTCCTGAGACGGGATTGTACCAAATTGCCTTTAAATCTCAGCAGAATTTTGTAAGAGGTATTTATTCAACACGTATATTAACGATTGATGGGGTCGTTCCATTTCAAGAAATGGAACAGGTGGCGTTCCGATATAAAGGTGGTTACCGTATGGATGTGATGGGCGGTGAAGACCCTTATAGATATTACTTGGAGAAGGGTAAGCATGTTCTAAGACTTGAAGTTAGTCTTGGAGAATTCGCACCATTAATTCGTGAAGTGGAAGAGAGTCTCTTCAATCTGAATGCTATGTATCGCAAAATATTAATGATTACAGGTACTAATCCGGATGAAGTCCGTGACTATCGTGTGGAGATGCAAATTCCAAATTTATTGGAAGTTTTTCAAACAGAAAGTACGAGACTACAATCAGTAGCCAAGCAATTGAAAGAGTTATCAGGTCAGGGAAGCGATCAAGAGGCATTATTGAAAACAATGGCTCTACAATTAGATGAAATGATTGATGAGCCCGACACTATTCCTAGAAGGCTTGGAGCTTATAAGACAAACACGGGAGGACTAGGTACTTGGCTACAAAAAGCGAGAGAGCAACCACTGGAAATTGATACGATCTATATTGCTTCTCCTGATGAACAGCTACCCATGGATGGGATGGGATGGTTCGCCAAAATGTGGCATGAATGGCTAACCTTCGTATATTCCTTCGTCATTGATTACAATCAAATCGGAAATGTGGCAGAAGGTAAGGAAAAAAGAACGGTAACGGTTTGGATTGGGAGTGGGCGAGATCAGGCGAATACGATAAAATCCATGATTGATGAAAGTTTCACATCAGAGAGTGGTATTAGTGTCAACCTGAAGCTTGTCCAGATGAATACATTGCTCTCGGCAACATTAGCAGGTCAAGGCCCGGATGTGGCAATGCAGATTACGAATGATATACCCGTAAATTATGCGATGAGGAATGCGACAACAGATTTGTCGAAATTTAACGATTTTGAAGATGTCGCGGAACGATTTAGAACGAGTGCCTTGGTTCCATACACATATAATGAAGGCGTATATGCACTCCCAGAGACGCAGACATTTAATATGCTATTCTACCGAAAAGATATATTGAAAGAATTGGAGTTAGATGTTCCCCAGACTTGGGATGATGTGCAAAATCTATTGGCTGTACTTAATAAGAACCATATGGAGTTTGGACTTCCGCTTGTATTAGTCCCTTCTTATCCAGGAGAGAATATTGCGCCTAACTCCGTGTACGCTATGCTTCTTATGCAATCAGGAGGCTCCTTCTATCGCGAAGGGGGTAAAGCTTCAGATCTTGATTCAAGAAAGGGTACGGAATCATTCAAACAATGGACGGAATTCTATACAGATTACAAATTGGAGAAAGAATATGATTTCGCGAACCGATTCCGTACAGGGCAAATGCCAGTTGCGATAGCTGATTATACAGTATATAACCAATTGTCTGTGTTTGCGCCAGAAATTCGTGGAATGTGGGGTTTCGTTCCTGTTCCTGGGACCTTGCAAAGTGATGGAACGATTAATCGTGTAGTACCAAGTGGTGGTAATGGTGTGATTATGATGGAAGCTGCGGAAGATAAAGAAGCTGCATGGGAATTCATGAAATGGTGGACGAGTGAAGAGACTCAAGTTCAATTCGGACGGGAGATGGAAGGGTTGATGGGGGCGGCAGCGCGTTATCCAACGGCTAACACCAACGCACTTGATCAACTACCATGGCCAGTCAGTGATTATCAGAATCTGAAGGCGCAATTCGAATGGGTGCAAGGAATTCCAGAAGTACCTGGAGGTTATTTCACGGGACGTCATCTTCTTAATGCATTCTATAAAGTTGTGAACAATAAAGTTGAACCCCGTGAAGCCCTAATGGACTACACTCAGTACATTCAAGATGAAATACGTACGAAACGTAAAGAATTTGGTCTATTAGATTAAGGGAGGGGTTAAGGATGCGACAATCAAATTTACAAGATAATCGCTCAGTGATAACTGCTGGCGAGCCTTCCCCTCAACCAAATTCCTGGTGGGGAATGAAAAAAAACGCAATCAAGGCGAATAAACATTCATATATTTTGATGGCTCCTTATATGATACTTTTTAGTTTGTTTACTATTCTGCCTGTTGTGATGTCCATTATTATAAGTTTCACTTATTTCAATATGTTAGAGTTTCCAAGGTTTGTCGGTTGGCAGAACTATATACGATTGTTTCTAGAGGATGATGTGTTCTTAATTGCTATCAAGAATACATTACTGTTTGCAACGATCACTGGGCCGATAAGTTATATCGCCTGTTTCATTTTTGCATGGATAATCAATGAGCTGTCACCGAAATGGCGAGCATTTATGACATTAGTGTTCTATGCACCGTCGATTTCAGGGAATGTATTCTTCATTTGGTTGATGATCTTCTCAGGTGATAGATATGGGGTTATGAATGGTTTTCTAATTAAATGGGGGATTTTACTTGAACCTATTCAATGGTTGAAGACGGAAGCATACATCATGCCTATTATTATTCTAGTTCAATTATGGCTTAGTTTAGGTACTGGATTTCTAGCGTTCATTGCGGGGTTACAGACAGTAGATAGAACATTGTATGAAGCAGGTGCTGTAGATGGTGTGAAGAATCGCTGGCAAGAACTATGGTTTATCACTCTACCATCCATGAAGCCTCAGCTTATGTTTGGTGCCGTGATACAGCTAACGACTTCGTTCGCTGTATCGGATGTATCGATCTATCTTGCTGGCTTCCCTAGTGTCAACTACGCTGCACAGACGGTCGTAACACATCTAATCGATTTCGGAACGATTCGTTTTGAAATGGGATATTCATCCGCCATTGCGACAGTACTATTCATAATGATGGTAGGAAGTAATCTAATTATTCAAAAACTTTTGCGCAAGGTGGGTGACTAATGAAATGAATTTTCTCCTGCGACTGCGAACAAAGCGAGTAAATCGTTCTCTCTTTGGTAACTTTTCACTATTTATGCTGCTATGTGTGATGGGATCTTTCATGGTACTTCCATTGATCTATGCGATTAATAATGCCTTTAAACCTTTAGATGAAATTTTCTTGTTTCCTCCAAGATTATTTGTTCGCAATCCAACAATGGATAATTTCGCAGATCTTATTAATTTGTTGGGGAATTCTTGGGTACCTTTTTCGAGATATATCTTTAATACAGTTTTCATTACAGGTATGGGAATTCTTGGACATGTGCTTCTGGCTTCAGCGGCAGCTTATCCTTTAGCCAAACATAAATTTCCTGGTGGACGGTTTCTATTCCAGATTGTCGTATTGTCACTCATGTTCTCGGGTGCTGTAACTGCGATCCCCAATTATATGATCATGTCATGGATCGGATTTATTGATACGTATTGGGCGGTTATTGTTCCTGCCTTCGCCTTTCCACTTGGACTTTATTTGATGAAACAGTTCATGGAACAGATTCCGGATGCTTTGCTTGAAGCCGCTAAGATTGACGGTGCTAGTGAATATCGTATCTTCTGGACGATTGTTATGCCGAATGTAAAACCCGCATGGCTAACACTTATCATTCTATTGTTTCAGATGTTATGGGGGTCAGATGGAAATGGATTTATTTACAGTGAACAATTGAAATCGCTTCATTATGCAGCCAATCAGATTGTGATGGGTGGTGTAGCTCGGGCGGGTGTGGGAGCAGCAGTAGCTCTGATACTGATGAGTGTTCCGATTACGTTGTTTGTATTTTCACAAAGCCGTATTCTTGAGACGATGGCTACTTCTGGTATGAAGGATTAGAGAGGGGGAAAACCATTGACAGCGAAAAAATGGCTTCTAATGATCGCAGTTGTTTCCCTGATAGTATTTTCCCCGAAGACTACATCGGCAGCTTCGGCACCCTATGAGAGTTACAACTATAATTATTGGGAAGAAGCGGTACCGTCGCCGGCGCCATATGTTCCAATTCGTTCTATTTCAGGTACTGATCTTGGAATTGGAGATTTCGTGGAACCAAGTGATATGTATGTCGCAGATAGTGGTGTGGTATACATTCTAGATAGTGGTAACCATCGGATTGTATGTTTGGATGCCAAGTTAAATGTAATAAGGATTATTGACTCTTTCGAAGTTGAAGGAGTGAAGAATGTGTTTAACAATCCAAGTGGTATTTTTGCAAATAATGAGGGGAATATCTACATCGCGGATACAGATAATCAACGCATAGTTGTATTATCTCCTGATGGTGACTATATCAACATTATTAAGGAACCGAAGTCAGATATACTTCCGGATGATTTTACCTTTGTCCCATTGAAATTAACTGTAGATAAAGCGAATCGTGTCTATGTTGTATCCCGTGGCGTCTTCGAAGGAATTGTGCAATTCGATGATAAGGGAAAGTTCATAGGATATGTAGGAACGAATAAAATTGAGAGGAATGTAGTCGATTACTTCTGGCGTCTAGTTTCCACGAAGGCTCAGAAGCAACAAATGGAACTATTTATTCCAACAGAATTCTCAAATGTTGATATTGATTATAAGGGATTCGTGTATGCCACGAATATTGATCCTGACTCTAAAGAGCCGATTAAGCGGTTAAATCCTTCTGGAGAGGATGTACTTAAGCGTATTGGATATTTCGATGTGATGGGGGACATTCGCTATAGTATTTTTGGTGGAAATGCAGGTCCTTCGAAATTTATCGATATAAAGGTACGTGAGGGTGGGATGTACAGTGCCCTGGATTCACTTCGGGGGCGTATATTCACCTACGATGATGAGGGTAATCTATTATATATTTTTGGTGCGAAAGGAACACAACTAGGAACCTTTAAGACACCAGTAGCGATTGAGTTTTTGAATGAGACCTTGGTTGTATTAGATCGGGGAAAATCGAATATTATTCTGTATGAACCAACATTATTCGGTAGTAGTGTGAATGAAGCTGTACGGCATCATTATGAAGGCGAAGATTCAGAGGCCGTAAACAGCTGGAAACAAGTTCTTCAATTAAATTCAAACTATGATATCGCCTATATTGGCATTGGTAAATCTTTAGTTATGGAGAAGAAGAATGAGGAAGCGTTAGAATACTTCGAAGCGGGAATGGACCGTAAACATTATTCTGTCGCGTATAAAAGACATCGTAGGGAAGTTATGAAAGATGTACTGGGACCGTTCTTATCTCTTCTTATGGTACTCATACTAGGTATTGTAATTTATAAATTGTGGAAGAAGAGAAAGACAAGGAGGGCTGAACGCCGTGAAGCAGGATTTCATTAAGTTCCCACTTCATTTAATTGTGCATCCATATGATGGATTCTGGGATCTCAAATATGAAGGCAAAGGTCGAATAAAAGTTGCTCTAGCGATTCTTCTCCTTGTAGTCATTACCATGATTGTGCAAAAGCAATATGCTGGATTTCTAGTAAATTTTAATGATCCTAGATATTTGAATAGTTTGGATGAACTTAAATACATCGTATTACCCTTCTTTCTATGGTGTATTTCGAATTGGTCGATCACGACCTTGATGGAGGGGGAAGGGAAGTTTAAAGAGATTGTGATGGCCACAGCATATTCTTTAATACCGCTTGTTCTGATCTACGTGCCAACAATAATAGTAAGTAATTTTATGGCGAGTGAGGAGACGGTATTCTATTATCTGCTAAATGTTATTGCAAGTATCTGGTTTCTGTACCTATTATTCGTAGGCACGATGACGATGCATCAATACACAGCTAAAAAAACGATTACAACCATGTTACTAACCATTGTAGTCATGGGAATTATTGTATTTCTAGGAACGTTGATGTTTAGTCTTGTTCAACAAATATTTGATTTTATTCACAATGTATATAAAGAAATTATTTTCCGAACGTGAAGGAGGCCGCATACGTGAACAAACGAAAAGTCCTATATAGGATACTCACCTGCGTTGTGTTGCTCGGTATAGCAGCCAGTGTTCTAATCTATATCAATCGTGGGGTTCCAGCGGTCGATGTAGCAGCCTATGTCCAGGGCGAGAGTCAGCTAGCTCCAGGATCAGAAATGGCTATATTAAATGATAACACTGATGGGGTATCTGGGATGGTACTGGTGGCACAGAATACTGCGTTGGGCTTATATATCAATCCGGAGACTACGGAAGTAGCTGTGTTGGATAAACAACAAGGACAAGTGTGGTATAGTAATCCGCCAGAACGCAATGATGATGAATTAGCATCCGCTTTCGAGAAAGAAGTTCTTTCTTCACAAGTCGGAGTCTCATTTCGCGATGCCATAGCTACGTTAGAGACCTATAACAATTTCTCACATAGCATTAGTAAGCAACAATTTACGACTGAAAGTATTGCCAATGGTATACGAATCACATATACATTGGGTGATATGTCGCTTGGTATTGACGTTCTACCTAAATATATTAGTAAATCAAGATTCCAGGAAAAGATTGTAGATTCATTGGATGATGCTTCTAAAAGGTATGTATCTGCTAGATACTATCCCACAGAAAATAATCCTGAAGTAATGGAGCGACTTGATGAGCAAATTTCGAAGCAACTCGTGATGAATAAAATGATCGCCGCATTTGAAAAAGCAGGATATACGGCAGAGGATTTGGCATTTGATAATGATGAGAATGGAATTTCGAGTGGAAATGCGTCTAATAAGCCCAATTTTGTCATTCCGCTTGAATACCACCTTGAGGAGAACAGTCTGGTTGTATCCGTTCCGATGAGTCAGATTCAGGAAAGTGCAGCGCATCAAATTAAAAGCATAGATATGCTAAATTATTTCGGATCAGCTGGAAAAGAAGATGAAGGGTACATGTTCGTACCTGATGGGATGGGAAGTCTCATCTACTTAAACAATGGAAAAGTTAAAGATGAGCTATATGCGCAACGTGTATACGGAACTGATGAGAATGATAACAGCCGGAGTCGTGGGCAAGTAAGTGAGGATGCACGCATGCCGGTTTATGGATTGAAATCAGGTGATGGGGCTTGGTTTGCTGTGATTGAAGAGGGAGATGCTATTGCTAGTGTAAATGCTGATATCAGTGGTAAGAAAAACTCATTCAATCATGTGTATAGTAGTTTTGAAGTTCGTGGTGAGGATGAGTTGGAGCTTTACACAGGCCAAACGATCCAAGAAATCGATCTATTGTCCGCTGACTTATATCAGGGTGATATTCGTATCCGTTATAGTTTTCTATCTGGAAAGGATGCAACCTATTCTGGAATGGCAAAGCTTTATCAGAATTTGTTGACGAAGAACAATATATTAACGCCCCTTCAGAACGAGCAAGATATTCCCTTCTATCTGGATATGTTAGGTTCTGTAGATAAGCAGCAATCATTCCTTGGTGTACCCTATGATGACATTATATCTATGACTAGCTTTGATCAGGCAGGAGAAATCGCTGCGAAATTAAACACCGATGGTATATCCAATCTTAAGATGAGATATATGGGTTGGTTCAATAAAGGGGTAGACCACCAATTACCTGTCAAAATGAAGGTTGATCGTGTGCTCGGAGATAAGGGCGATTTCATGAAGTTAGCCAAGCAAATGGAAGATCTAGGTGGTAACTTATATCCTGACGTAGCATTCCAACATGTATATGATGATGCTAGCTTTACACCATCTTCAGATGCGGCTCGCTTTATTACGAGGGAACAGGCAGAACTTTCACCCTATAATCGTTCATTTAATCGAATGGATATAGATTTAGGTAGTTATTACCTACTGTCTCCCGCAAAGCTTCCATATTATGTTGATAAATTCACGGGGACTTTCTCTTCATTTGATAGTATGGGCTTATCATTAAGGGATTTAGGTGATCTTCTGAATTCAGATTATCGAGAGAACAGGGTCGTTTATCGTGAATCTGCAAAGAATATTGTAGTAGAACAAATAAGAAAGTTAGAGGAAAGCTATCCAGATCTCATGTTAGCTGGAGGAAATGCTTATGCATGGGGCTATGGGGATCAACTTATTAATATTCCAACGTCATCTAGTGGGTTCAATATTACGGATGAAGCTGTTCCTTTCTATCAGATGGTGATTCACGGATACCTAGACTATGCGGGCTCTCCCATGAATCTGGATGATAATCAAGATATGAAACAGCAGTTATTAAGTGCTATTGAACTGGGAGCATCACCTCATTTTCTGTGGACATATGAGCCATCATCAAAACTAAAATATACGCGATTTGATACTTACTATTCATCTTACTATTTGGATTGGTACGATCAAGCTGTGTCCATGTACGAAGAAGCTAATACTGCTCTATCAAGTGTAAGAACGAAAAGGATGACGGAGCATATTCGACATCAACCCGGTGTCGTTGAAGTGAGATATGAAGAGGGTACATCTGTTTATGTAAACTATTCTGATGAGTCAGTCACTTTGAATGGTGTAACCGTAGATGCGCAGGATTATGTAGTGGATGGTGATCAGGAATGAATAGAATGAGATTGTCCTTAACACAGAGAAAGTCATTGCTTGGTGTTGTATTCATCTTACCTTGGTTACTGGGATTCATATTTTTGTTTGCATCACCACTTATTCAATCGATTAAATTTAGCTTTAATAGTTTAAATGTGGTGCCAACGGGATATGAATTAAAATTTGTTGGTTGGTTAAATTTTAAAGAGGCTTTGTTCATTGATGCGAACTTTAATCGTATTTTGACAGAGTCGGTTATAGAGATGATTGTGAATGTACCTTTGATTCTTTTCTTCAGTCTTTTCTCTGCGACTCTCTTGAATCAGAAGTTTCGAGGAAGGGCGTTAGCCCGGGCGATATTCTTCTTGCCTGTTATTCTTGCATCAGGTGCGATATCTGCGGCTGAAGCTTCTGGGCTCATTAATCTAATCGGAGACGCGACTGTAGCTCAAGAATTCGGGGAAACCTCATCGCAGTTTAACGTACTTTCGATGGTTATGTTGCTTAATGAGGCAGGATTACCGATCGCATTTACGGACTATATTGTGGATGCTGTACTTCGTATTTATGAAATCATCAGTAGTTCAGGTGTTCAAATTATCATCTTTCTAGCTGCACTTCAGTCGGTTCCAACCTCGATGTATGAAGTAGCTAAGATGGAAGGTGCAACAGCATATGAATCATTCTGGAAAATCACTTTTCCAATGGTAAGCCCGTTACTACTAACAAATATTATATTTACAATTATTGACTCCTTCTCAGATAGTAGTATTACACAGACGATTTATAGTACAGCTTTTCAGACGCAGAATTTCGGATTAAGTGCTGCGATGTCATGGTTATACACGCTTGTTGTCAGTGCCATTCTAGTCATCATCGGAATCATGGTGTCGAAGAGAGTATTCTACTATGATTAACGCACTTAGGAGAGGGAGGGACGTTGCATGGAAATTGCTAAACAACTTCGAAGTGAAGCAGTAGTATATCGTTTTAAGAAAACAAAAAACAAATTTATGGATGCCCTGTGGTCATTTTTTCGCTATGTATTAATCATTGGGATCTCGTTTGTTATTATATCTCCCTTATTGTCCAAAATATCTGTCGCAATTAAGGATAAACAAGATATTTATAATCCTACAATCTTTATGATTCCTGTCCATTTCACAATGGATAATATCAAAATGGCTATGGAGATTATGAATTATTTCCCTTTACTCGGTAATACGTTACTTTTTGTTGTCGTAACGGTACTATTACAGACAGCTTCATGTGCACTCGCTGGATACGGGTTTGCACGATTTAACTTTCCAGGGAGTAATATATTATTTTTATTGGTTGTCCTCACGATTCTCGTTCCGATGAGTACATTAATGGTACCGATGTATCTACATTTTCGTAGTTTTGATATCTTGGGGATTATACAGCTATTCACGGGTAAAGAAGGGGTAAATCTTCTGAATACCTATTGGCCCTCAATCGTAACAGCAGCAACAGCGAATGGATTGAAATCAGGGCTATATATCTATATATTCCGACAATTCTTTAAAGGGTTACCGAAGGAGATTGAGGAAGCAGCGTTAATTGATGGAGCGGGAGGATTTAAGACTTTCTTCCGTATTATGCTACCGAATGCGGTTCCGCCACTTGTCACAGTTATGTTATTCTCATTCGTGTGGCAATATAATGATACATTCTTCACATCTTTGTTTATGAGTCAAAGTCCATTAATGCCATTGAAGGTAGCTTCTTTACCAGCCGAAGCTAATCTACTGATTCCGAAAATGATTGGTGTCGGTAGTAATGCAAATGTTAAAGCGGATCCGAACCATGTTGCGATGATTGTGGATACGGGAATATTGCTAGCTATTCTTCCGTTAATTGTGATGTATTTATTTGTTCAGCGTTATTTTGTTGAGAGTGTTGAACGTACGGGTGTAGTTGGTTAATCGTTGTAATAAAAAAAGAGACTGGAATTATTGAGATTTGCCCCGATGAGCTTAGTCATTATCGGGGTTTTCTTTATATTATGTGAATTATTAATTATTTTACGTATAATGATGTATAGGCTTGTATTTTCGAGCAATTACAAATACACAAGGTAACGATACGAAGGAAGGTAGCAATGACAGAAGATAATGTAACCAGAATTCATTGGGACAATCGAGAGTTTATATTGATCGGTACTGCACATGTGTCCAAGCAAAGCGCACAGCAAGTCAAAGAAGTGATCGAAACCGAAATGCCGGATTCAGTGTGTATCGAACTGGATGAACAAAGATACCAATCGATCATGGAAGGTGATAAGTCAAAAGAAACGGACATTTTCAAGGTAATTAAGGATAAAAAGGCGACTTTGCTACTTATCAACCTTGCGGTTTCCTCTTTTCAGAAGCGTTTAGCGAACCAGTTAGATATTCAGCCAGGGCAGGAAATGATACAGGGAATTCAATCTGCCCAAGAAACAGGTGCCAAACTAGTGCTTGCGGACCGCAATATTCAAATCACGTTTTCCCGTATATGGCATAATGTTGGTTTTTGGGGCAAAGCGAAGCTGATGATGCAAATCATATCCAGCATATTTAGCAACGAGAAAATTACGGAAGATGAACTGGAAACGATGAAATCGCAGGATATGCTAGATTCGATGCTACAGGAATTTACGAATAGTTTTCCGAGATTAAAGATTCCACTCATTGACGAACGAGATCAATATTTGGCGCAAAAAATTAAGGAAGCTCCGGGGAATAAGGTAGTAGCTGTTCTTGGCGCTGCACATGTACCCGGCATCAAGGAACAGATCAAACAAGATCACGACTTGGATCTCTTAACGAAGCTTCCCCCGAAATCCAAGGTTCTAAAGATTGTAGGTTGGGCAATTCCAATCGCCATTCTTGCACTTATTGCTTATACATTTATCACAAGTCCTTCCGTTGGAATTCAGCAGTCACTGAGCTGGATCATTTGGACGGGGATGTTATCAGGAATAGGTGCCGCACTTGCTTTTGCACATCCACTCGCAATTGTGACTGGATTTATCGCAGCTCCGTTTACCGCGTTACACCCGCTCCTTGCGGCAGGATGGTTTGCAGGCATCGTTCAAGCCTACTTTCACCGACCTAACGTTCGTGATTTTGAGAATTTATCAGAGGACGTGCTCAGTGCAAAAGGATTTTGGCACAATAAGGTAACGCGAATTTTACTTGTTGTTACACTCTCGAATGTTGGAGCATCCATAGGTACATTTATCGGTGGGGCAGATATTATCCGTTTGTTCATCGAAAATTTGTGGTGAAGGAAATCAGTAAAATCAATTTAAATAGTCCCCTGGTTTTTACACCCTGGACACTAAGGGTTTAAAACCAGAGGACTTTCTTAAAATATAAGGGTATAAAGTATAAGTTTCACTTCATACTTTATACCCTTATATTTCGGCAGAGACGGATACCGTCCTTTAAAGGGACGGCGTAGCCGTTTCAGTTTGTGTCGTTATCGATTATCTACTTTTTCTGGATACATATCATGATTCATGAGGCGATATTGTGCCATTTCCTCATATTTTGTTCCCGATTGTCCATAATTGCAGTATGGGTCAATGGAGATTCCACCGCGTGGTGTGAATTTCCCCCATACTTCAATGTACTTGGGATCCATTAGCTTAATGAGATCATTCATGATGATATTCATACAGTCTTCATGGAAATCTCCATGATTACGGAAGCTGAAAAGGTATAATTTAAGCGATTTGCTTTCTACCATTCGAATACTAGGGATATAACTAATATAGATTGTTGCGAAATCGGGCTGTCCAGTGATAGGGCATAAGCTTGTGAACTCTGGGCAGTTAAATTTAACGAAGTAATCACGGTACGGATGTTTGTTATCAAAGCTCTCCAGTATGGATGGATCATATTCTGTAAGGTATTTGGTTCCTTGATTTCCGAGTAGCGTGATATCTTCCATTTCATGATGTTGTCTTCCTGACATATCGATATCCCCCTTCTATTTATTAAACCCCACGTTTATTTCCCCAAATCAACGTATGAAGTTGAGGTAATACTCGCACTTGATTAAGCATGGAAGATTCCATTACTTTCTCGATAAGCCATTCGTAACGTTCTAATAAAGTGCTGGTGAGTTGATTAGAATCGGTTGTGTGGACATCAGCGTTTCCAACTTGCAAATACATGGGAGTATCTAAGTAACGTAGATGTACTTTAACGGCATAATCAAGATCCTCTTCATTAAAAATAACTACTTTTAGACTATGGGAATAGGTTACTGGACGAACTTCTAAATGATTGATAATTTCATCTAATATTTCCCAATCTGTATTCATCCCAGAGCTAGGAGGCTTTGGAGATATGGTCACCTCGTCAACGCTTGCAAGCCAATCCTGCCATTTCGAGCCTTGCGTTTCAACTGCAACGATGATATTCCGGTCATGGAGTAACTGAACTAATCCTCCAAGCTGTGGAAGAAGGGCAGGATTCCCTCCAGATAACGTAACATGTGAGAAGCAAGCTCCCCCGATTTGATATAACTCATCCCAGATTTGCTCAGATTGTAGTAATCTAATCTGTTCCTTTCCACTACCATCCCATGTGAAGCTTGAGTCACACCATGAGCAATGATAATCACAGCCGGCAGTACGAACGAACATTGTTTTTCTACCAATGACCATCCCTTCGCCTTGAACAGTAGGGCCAAAAACTTCTAAGACAGGGATAGGTCGGTCGATCTGGTGGCTTATCCGCTCATCTACATGAACACTCTGACTATTCATCCTAATATCCACTCCCGTCTTGCTTCGGCATAACTGGTTGGTGTTTCAAAGAGTCTAACAAATTCAGTGCGTGTTTCTAGTATAAGGTTCTCCTCAGAAAGTTGAAGAGATTGTAATGCAGCTTCCATTTGTTCGAACAGCCAGACAACCATATTCTCAGCTGTTGTGTTCATTTTGGGTAAAGTTTCGTTCAGATAGCGATGGTCAAGGTAAGGCTCAATGTATTTTTTCCAAATATCTTTTATTTCTCCGAAATCTACAGTAATCCCAATGTCATTAGGGACACCACTTATACCAAAGACAACTTTGTACGTGTGTCCGTGTAGATTCTTACATTTACCTTCATAGGCATGTAAATGGTGAGATGCATCGAAGGTGAATTCTTTACTAACCAACACTCTTTTATTGTGATACCTTAGATCACTATGATTGAGATCCTCACCGAAGCGTTGAAGTCGGTCTATGATGCGGAATTCCCCAGGGGATTGAATCATATTTGAGCACCACCTTGGGTGGATAAACCATCTTTAGGCATAGCTAAATACTGATCAAGACCAGTTTTTCTAAGCTTGCATGCTGGGCATTCACCACAACCGCTACCAATGATGCCGTTGTAACAAGTTAAGGTACGATTTTGAATATATTCGAATGCACCTAACTCGTCAGACAATTGCCAAGTTTCTGCTTTGTTCAGCCACATTAGAGGGGTATGAATTACGAAATCATAATCCATAGATAGATTTAAGGTAACGTTAAGAGACTTAATAAACAGATCTCGGCAATCAGGGTAACCACTGAAATCCGTCTCACAAACACCTGTAATTAAATGTCTTGCACCTCTCTGTTTAGCGAAGATGGCTGCGAAACTTAGGAATAATAAGTTACGTCCATCAACAAAGGTATTGGGTAGTTGACCTTCTTCATGTGAAATCTCAACATCATGACGAGTGAGTGCATTGGGGGCAAGTTGATTAAGAAGACTCATGTCGAGCACGGTTTGTTGCACACCTACATCTTGTGCAATACTTGCTGCACACTCAATCTCCAATTTATGACGTTGGCCGTAGTCGAAGGTGATAGTTTCCACCTCAGAATAGTTCTTCTTTGCCCAAAATAAGCATGTTGTACTGTCTTGACCGCCACTAAATACGACGATAGCTTTCTCATTTTTCATCACAAAAAAACCTCTCATTCTTCTTTAAATTCGTAGAAGAAAAAGAGATTCATGAACTGGATCTAACTCAAAAACAAACCTTATCATTTATAAATAAGGTAAATAGTTTTTTATAGAGGGAGTTCGCGAACCTCTTCCATGAATGTAAACATGGATTATCTTCAATTATCCCAGCTGATCAACTCTAGGCTTAGGATATGTTTCATTATAACATGGTTCACTACTTAATAATAATACTTCCAAAAGGAATGATTTCTCGTAGTACACGTTTAATGAATCCTTCATTCGCCATATCCTTTTCTAATCGTTGATTTTGACGACCTGCTTGGAAAAGGACAGAACCCAGTCCCGTCATCTTCCAATGGAAACTCATATGTTGGCTGGCGAGAGTGTTCCCATATACAGTCAATTCGAGTTTGGCATTCTCTGGATAAGCAACTAAACTTGCAGCATCGATATATATTGGATCTATCGGATGAAGTTCGGTCTGGCATACAGGTCCTTGTGTAAGTATACCGATCGTTCCATTACCTGTGAATTTCACTTTAATGACATCACGCGAAACAAGCATATTCTTTATTTTTAAGAGACGAGTCTGCATGGTGATGCCATCACTATAGAAAAAAAGACTACGGAAATCGTAAAGCAGGTCACTCCCATCATGAATCTCAACTGATTTCATAGCAAATCCAGGCGGCAGAGCGGCTACAAACTGTGATGGACCACTGATATCGGATTGAATGAGCTTACCCTTGCGATACATACGTTTCATATTCATGAAATGATCACTACGTCCAGTAGAAGGTCCCCGATAGGCTACAATTTGTTCAGGGTGGAGTATATGAATTAGATCTCCTTCATTAAGAGTAAAGGTAACTGCTTGACCTATTGGGGCGCTGCTTGCACTATTGTTCTGTATTTCCATGACTGACCTCCGGTACAAATAAATACCTATATTATTACCATTTATTAGAACGTCTCATTAAGAATCGGATTGTGCGAGTAAGAAGAAAATACCCCACTGCTAGAGATATCGCCCAAATAACGATATTTTTTATTCGGGCAGATCGAGTCTGTCGTGCTATCTCCGATTCCGTCAATAATTGAACGGTATCTTGAAGTTGACGATTCTGTTCTATAAGTTGAGTAGTCTGTTGTTCATAAGCTTTAATACTTGCTTTGGCATCGTTTAAATCATTGTATGTCTGTTCGTAACTCTTCTTCAACTCATTCATCTGGTCAGGAAGTTCAGAGAATTTCTGTAATCCATCATAGAAATCTGTGAAGTAATTAGCATGTGTTGTATTAGGAGAAAGAACTAAGCTTGCACATATAGATAGTATGATAATACTTGGTTTACAAAACTTGCGAATGAAGAAATGTAACTGCATATATTCACCACCTGAATTTTAGTTTAATTACTATTGTAACCAATGGGTGGAGTGGGACGTCTAACACTATAGTAATATATTTTTGAGGAAATACATAATTAAAAGTAGATATATTAAGTTAAAATATGTGGATAATGTACAACAATTGGTTAGAACATATGTTCCCTTATAAACTGATGGCATCATTAGTTAATTTAATGAACATGGATAGGAGGAGACGGTAGAATGAGTACATATATAAATGCAGCATATACATGGAATCGTTCGCATATTTATGGCGGTGGTGCCGATCATGTAGTTTTGTTAATCGAATGGGAAGTAGCATCATTTAAACCAACCAAGAGTCATTTAAATAGCAAACCTTTAAACGTCCAGTACTATCCGTTCAATGGAGGTACAAAGGTTGCCAAAGTGAAAGAGTTAAGGAACAACCTGTTGAAGAAATATATATGAATTATACTTACAATCTAGCTGATATGAAGAAAGTGGGCAACTACAAAGTTGAGAAGCAGGTTAAGCTGATAGAGGCCAGAAATATATTAAAGAATGCGATTGAAATGTTCGAATTAGGAAACGTTGAACAAAGTGAGTTTTTGTTAAGAAGGAAAGCGGACGATCTTTTATTGTTCTCTATTCAGTCGAATGATGTAAGTTTGGTAGATGAGGTAGAGAAGTTATATGAATTAAGTACATATTATAAAGAGATACAGTTTCACCACTCTTAGATACGGTGAAACTGCCTTTTGTATGTATAGATATTTGTTCCTGAGATGGCGAATATGCTAAAGGTGAAGGTACCCTTGATTTATGTTAGAATAAGAAAGACATTTTTCGTAAAAATGAATAACTAAAGTAAGTTTGAACTAAAGGAGGCTGTACCGGTGAGCAATTACGTGCCGGATCGATTGAAGCAAGATGAACCTAAACATAAAAATAGTTTTAATCTGAGAATAAATGTATTTTTCTTTAGTACATTTCTTATTTTTTGTGTCATTATTGTACGTCTTGCCATACTACAATTTGTGGAAGGTCCTACGTTGACTGGAGAAGAAACTAGTAGGGATGTGAAGAATGTACCCATCGCACCTGCACGTGGAAGTATTTTAGATGCTACGGGGATTAAATTAGCTTATTCTGAACCAGTACAATCTTTATATATTACTTTGCAGAGCAATTATAGTGATCTTGCAAATGGTGATAAACGAGAGAATTATCCAGAAGTCGATAAACTGGCTCAGAATATTGCAGCAGCATTCACGGAATTCGGAGATCCTGAAAGTGAAATTAACACAAAGGAAGATGTGTTAGACGCCTTAGATTTGAATTATAAATTATATTCTGGTTATGTACCTAGACGTATTAAGATGAATCTTACTGAAGAAGAGATCGCTTATTTCATGGAACATAAGTCAGATTATCAAGGGATTAGTATAATTGAAGAGAATATTCGGCAATATGATACAGATACGGTTGCTGTCCAAACGATAGGTTATATTAAAGACTTTAAGAGATCCAAGGCACTGGATAAGTATCAAACGATTACGGATGAGATGAAGGATGGCACGTTAACTGACCCGGGTCTGATGTATGGAGAATCGGAATTTGTAGGGTTTGATGGCTTAGAGTTACTCTATCAAGATGAATTGCGTGGAAAGAATGGTTATTTGAAAATACCTGTTGATCCTCGTAATATGCCGGAGGGTATAGATGAGATTGTAGCTCCAGAAAAAGGTCATGATGTGTGGTCAACCATCAATAAGGAGATTCAAGTCAAAACGGAACAAGCGATTCTCGACCAGTTAGATTGGTTGCATAAGAATCCGGTATCAGGGAAATTACATCCGGATGCGACAACTGGATTCGCGGTCGCAATGGAAGTGAAGACAGGCAATGTTGTAGCTATGGCCAGCATGCCTGACTATGATACCAATGTGTGGAGTTCCGGGAATATTTCGAGTGAAGATTGGACGGGGAAGGTAGAATTTATTTACCAGAACGGGACCATTAAATCTTTTAATTCAGGTAAAGAAGGATATCACCCTGAATCTGTTGTGCTGCTAGGTTCCACGATAAAACCGCTATCCGTGTTAATAGGATTAAATGAAGGTTTTTTCACGAAAAACTATACGTATTATGACAAAGGTGCAGCTTACTTTGGTAAAGAAGGTCATCAAGCACGTGTTCAGAATTCACAAGGGCATGTCTATGGTGCTATGAGTCCTGCCAGGGCTATAGAGGTATCCTCCAATGCATTCATGGTCGATATGGTAGGAAAGCCTCTGAATAATAAATATGGTGCAGATGTTATTGATGTCTGGGATAGACACATGAAAGAATTCGGGCTTGGTGTCGTGACGGGTAGTGGCCTACCTGGTGAATACAGAGGATGGCGTGAGTATGTGGATTTAGAACAAGCGGGTAGTACACAATCAGCTATGGCTTATGCATCATTCGGTCAAGGCGGGAAATACACCACACTTCAACTTGCTCAATATACAGCAACCCTTGCTAATGAAGGGGCACGGATGAAACCTCAATTAGTAAGCAAGATTACAGATAGTAATGGAAATATTGTTCAAGAATTCAAACCAGAAGTGCTGAATGTTGTTGATTTCGATAAATCGTACTGGGATGTTGTTAAGAAAGGGATGAATAGTAGTGTGTCTGCTTTCGAGAATTTCCATTACGACTTTGCTAGAAAAACAGGAACGTCCACACAGCAGGTAGGTAGAGAACTTGTTGATAATGGTGTATTTATTGCCTATGCGCCACGTGAGAATCCAGTACTCGCTGTTGCTGTTATGATTCCTGAAGGTGGATTCGGATCCCAAAGTGCTGCGCCAATTGCACGCAAAATATTTGATGCTTATGATGAAGTCTATGGATTAGATGGAACACCTCATCCAAAGACGGAGGTTATAAATGAAAGTGAAACACCATAATTCACTACGAGGGCATAATGTGGATGCTAGTATAGTTGGGTATGATGACAGGGGGGGCTTACCACGGGTACAAAATATAGACTGTTAGCATTGGATATGGATGGGACACTTTTAAATCATGAAGAGAAAATATCAACTGAAACCATGAAATGGATAAAGATTGCTATGGAGAAGGGTGTTCATGTCTGTCTATCTACAGGAAGATCGTTTGCAAGCGCGCTTCCCTATGCTGAACAATTAGGGCTGGACGGCCCTATGGTTACAGTTAATGGGAGTGAGATTTGGAGTGCTCCATATCAGCTTCACCAACGTTCATTATTTGATGTTCAGCGGATGAAGGCAATGTATGAAATCGCGATCGAAATGGATACGTGGTTCTGGGCATATTCAGTTGATCACGTTTATAATAAAGAGCATTGGTTGACGACGCCTATGGAAGAGACAGAATGGTTGAAATTTGGATACTACACAGAAGATGATCATATCCGTCAGCATATTTTGACGAAATTGCTTGAATGGGGTGATCTTGAAATAACGAATTCTTCACCATTTAACATTGAGATTAATCCATTAGGAGTTAATAAGGCCACTGGGATTTCTGAGGTGTGTAAGTTGCTTCAAATAGAAATGTGTGAGGTTATTGCTGTGGGTGATAGCTTAAATGATCTGGCTGTGATTCAGCAATGCGGTCTAGGGGTTGCGATGGGTAATGCCCAGCAACATGTGAAGGAACAAGCAGATGTTGTCGTAGCTAGCAATAATGATGATGGGATTGTAGAAGTGATCAGAACCTATATTATTGAGGAGTGAAACGATAGATGTCCATACTCGGTTGGAGCTTGATTATTATTTTGTTTGTAGTAGGACTAGCGGGTGCAATATTTCCTATTCTTCCCGGTGCGCTAGCCATTTATCTTGCTTTCTTTGTGTATGGTTGGTTCTTTAGTTTTGAATCCTTTGGTGCTTGGTTCTGGATCATCCAGACGTTAATTGTCGTCGTCTTGTTTGTAGCGGATTACGTCGTGGGTGCATGGGGAACCAAGAAATATGGTGGATCGCGATTATCAGTCATTCTTAGTACCATAGGTGTTATCATTGGTCCATTTGCAATACCAGCTTTTGGACTTGTTATCGGACCGTTTCTAGGGGCATTTATAGGCGAACTACTATCTGGTTCAAATGTATCGAAGTCGGCCAAAGTAGGCTGGGGATCTTTAGTGGGATTATTTAGTAGTATGGTGATGAAGGTCATTCTGCAAATTGGTATGATTGTGATCTTCTTTATCTGGATTATGGTGAACTAATGAAGTGATATGATGTTTGCAGTGGAAGCTGCCTTCCGTAAGAAAGTAGGGGGAAAAGTTTGGCGAAGAAAGAATCATTTATTAAAGGAACACTTATTCTAGCCGCGGCAGCCTTGATAGCTCGTGTACTAGGTCTGGCTCAGCGGATACCATTGGAACATATGCTTGGGGATATAGGGGATGCGTCATTCAACGTTGCCAATACTATATACTTGATGTTACTAACAATAGCAACTGCTGGAATTCCAAGTACGCTAAGTAAAATGGTATCTGAGCGTTATGCATTGGAGAAGCCTCATGAGGCTCAACGGATTTACCATGCCGCCTTAATCTTCTCAGCGATTATGGGCGTTGTCATGACTTTGTTGTTATACTTTGGTGCACCTTATTATGCAACCTACATTAAACTACCTGAAGCGACACTGGCTATTCAGATGTTAGCTCCCGCGCTTCTGTTATTTCCTACTATTGCTATGATGCGAGGGTATTTCCAAGGTCGTAATAACATGATGGCTGGCGGGATCTCACAAATTATTGAACAAATTGCTAGAGTGGGGACGGCAATTATTCTGGCATATATCTTGTTAACTATGGATTATCAAGATAGTACCATCGCTGCAGGAGCATCATTTGGAGGTGTTCTTGGTAGTTTAGGAGCATTCGCAGTTATGATCTATTTTACGCTTAGAATGCGTAAGCAGGACCGTACACTTAGTCTACAAGAGGGTCAAAATAAATTGCCTTTGATGACTATTTATAAAGATATATTTACGTTATCTATCCCGATTGTATTAACCTCTTTAGCTGTTCCAGCTGTAAATTTTATAGATACTAGTATTATTAAGGGATTACTGATTGGACAGTCGGGGGATGCTTACGCAACGCAAGTTGTAGGTATTCTCGGAAGTCGTGCTCAATCCATTGCAGGAATTCCTCCAATTCTAGCCATTGCTCTCAGTGCATCACTTATTCCTATTATATCCGCAGCGTTTGCACGGAAAGACCAGCCTTATCTGAAGCAACAAATTACATTAGCTATGAGAATTGCTATTCTTACAGGGATGCCTATTGTGATCGCTCTTAGTGTGGCTTCATATTCTATAAATGGACTTTTGTTTAGTAGCTTGGATGGTAGTGGAATTATTATGTTGCTTACATTCGGAACCATATTCCAAATTACGATGATGACATCGAATTCAATACTACTAGGTGTAAGTAAAGCAAAGGTCTCGATGGTCCATGTGATGATCGGTATTGTAGTGAAGCTTGTAGCCAGTTATATGCTAGCTCCATTCTTTGGTATCTATGGAATTATCGGAGCAACGGGGCTTTGCTTCCTAGTGATTACGTTGCTAAATCTCAGACTTATGAAAAAGATCGTACCTTTCTCTATTCTTGGTAAACGCTGGTTGAGTTACTTGCTTACGATCATCGTATCGGCAGGAATAGGGTACGGTCTTAATCAAGCGGGTATCCTACTTGTGAATATGATGCCAGACAGATTAGCCTATCTTATTACTTGCATTATCGTAGGTGTTGCTGTTGTAATGATTTACTTGGTTATGCTTATTGTACTTGGGGTTCTAAGCCAAGAAGAGTTATCTAGTTATCCACGTAAGATACAAAAAGTATTTATGCCACTAATGAAATTGCAACCCCATCGTGTCCGCAATCGGATGAATGATTAATCAATATCAGTTGAGACTTCGGACGATATCGTGAGCTAACGCTGTTTTCTGTAGAGCGGCTCGATGATTATGACTTATCTCGATGAGAA
The DNA here is from genome assembly GCF_001857945.1 of Paenibacillus crassostreae. Taxonomy (NCBI): domain Bacteria; kingdom Bacillati; phylum Bacillota; class Bacilli; order Caryophanales; family Paenibacillaceae; genus Paenibacillus; species Paenibacillus crassostreae. The sequence goes on along the minus strand of NZ_CP017770.1, from coordinate 1,474,643 downwards.
ATGGCCGTCGTGGCTTAGATATATACTGGATAACATTCTTATCCTTCAGCCAGTCATACCGTGGAATAGGATCATATGGCATATCGAACCATACCTCTTCCAGCGTGGGACTATAAATTCGTTGACCTACGGATAACCATTCGTGATCTAACAGCTGTGAGCTCTCTATGGAGGAGTTCACAGCTGTTTCTTTGTCTGGGGTGAACAATTCCGGCCAATATTCACTTCTCGAACCGTGATGAATCGTGTCTTGTGCATAAGCTGTAACTTGATTCAGGACATCGGTATATCCGAATAAGAGACCATATAATGATTTACCAAGATTGATTCGCTCTTCGATATTTAAGAAATTCTCTAATACGAGACCTACGATTCCTGGTGATGGACTTGGAACATGACGCTCATTCATAGGAGAAGGTATCATCTTGCTTAGCGGAAATAGAATCTGGTTCACGTGAGCGAGATGATTGATTTGATAGGTCATATTTTTAAATATATTTTTCTGAAAAAAAGATTGTCTTACGACTCGTCCCTCAATGTAATGCTGCTCATTTATGATTAATCCCACTGCTAGTAGCGCACTGTTTCGTTCTAGCCAGAAGCTATTCCAGAAAGCATTCATGAATGTAGACACATGAAAATGTGGCAATAGATGAAATAAGCTGCATCCATACTGCTTGCTGTACATATAGAGCTGAAGCTGTGGATAAGCATCCTGAAAAATAAGGGCATTGCATCGTTCCAACATACGATAAAGATTATCTTTCAGAGATCGTTCCATGAGATCTGACATTAAACCGCCTTTTAGGTCGCTCATGTTCCATCCTCCATTCCGTGATACCATATGGGCTAATAACGCCCAATGAAGTTCTGGATATGCCTTATAACATTCCAGATAGGCTTGAGTGCGTGTAATGTTGCTTTGATTAGCAGCAATGGTAGCCATCCTTATTTCTTGCAGTATGTTGTTATCTCGTTCTGTTATTGAGAATATTTGAGGTCCATCCCAGCTAGCATGACTGTCCCGATACCGCATACAGTCGTTCACTGCTCGTTCAACAGAAATCCTGACAGTATACGCTGCAGATTCGTTCCACTCTAAGTTTCTGCGATGTTCATGGAATGGACGAGACAATTTCCAGCAAGCAACTTTACCTTTCATAAGTTCAGTAGCTTGTTGTGGGATGTTCTTTGCGTTTTTTAATAATTGTACCAATGCATGTGGATTAGACAACATGAAGGACATATTCAACATCCTTTCTAACATTTAGGGTATTACTCTTCAGTATGTCTCTAAAATTTGACTTCCACACTCTATTTTGTTTCACTTATATATAAAAATAGATGAGAAGGGAATGAACTAGATGGATAAAGTAACTTCGAAAGAACAATTTGACGAAACTATCCAATCTCCAAATTTGACAGTTGCAGTATTTAAAGCAGATTGGTGTGGTGATTGTAAATATATAGATCCATTTATGCAGGAAGTAGAAGAAAAATTTGCACAGCAATTGAAATTGTTAGAAATTGATGTAGATCAGGTTGGAACTGTGAGTCAAGAACAGAATATTCTTGGTATACCTAGCTTTGTTGCTTATGCTAATGGTAAAGAACTCGTACGGTTTGTTAATAAACTTCGTAAGTCACGTGAAGAAATTGAACAATTTCTGCAAACTGCAATTAACGTGTACAATACAATTCAGTAAGTGAAATTCCACATCACTTCTATAATAAATAGAGGTGGTGTTTTACTTTTTACTAACATCTGTCACAATCCAAATTCCACAGCGCTGTACTTATCAGGTATAATAAATAGGTTAGAATAATTCGATCAGCAGGTGAAGAATATTGAATACGAAACAATTGAAATGGCTTAGTTATTTAACATTTTTTGTGATGTTTTTTGCTACGTTTGGTGGTACGGTCGTAACACGTACAGGATCAGGCCTAGGGTGTGGACATGAATTTCCCTTATGTCATGGTAAATTTATCCCAGCACATACGGTAGAATCATTGATAGAGTATTCACACCGATTGGTAAGTGGACTAGCAGGTTTATTAGCTTTAGCCGTAGTGATAGCCTTTTATTTGTTTAACAAACGTCGTGATTTAAGAGTGTATTCTGTGATGACACTTATATTTGTATTAGTTCAGGCTACTATGGGAGCACTCGCTGTACTTTATGATCAGTCTTCTGCGGTAAAAGCTTTACATTTCGGATTTTCATTAATCGCCTTTGCAAGTGCATTGATGCTTGCTCTTGGAATACGCAGAGTCCACAAAGCAAAAAATGATCTTGAAGATGTCATGTTGCCACGTGTGAGTCGTTCATTCCGAAATATTACCTGGATAACAACCATTTATTGTTATGTAGTTGTATATGTCGGTGCTTTTGTTAGCCATTCAGGTTCTGCTGGTGGATGCTCAGGTTGGCCGCTTTGTAATGGTGAATGGTTCCCCGAACTAACTGGAGGGGTTAAGATCGCCTTTCTACATCGACTTGCAGCGTTATTACTATTTATCTTAATTGCGATTATGGGACACTTGGCTTATCATCGGAATCATGGAAATCGGGAATTACAAATGTTAGGAATTACTGCTGTGGTGTTATGTCTTATGCAAGTGCTTAGTGGTGCGGGTCTTATGTATACGATGGGTAATGATGAAGTCTATATTTTCGCATCCTTACTTCATAATTTATTAGTGTCTTCATTGTTTGGAGTTCTATGCTATCTTTGTGTTAGAGTATGGCAATTAAATAAGAAGTAATAGAATCAATTCCATAAGGGGACTTATTATGCTGAGTAATTTGTTTGGGGACTTATCTAATGAAGATCATAATCCAGTGCTTGAAGATGCATATAGAGCCTTGAAGAACTCTGCTCTGTTGCTTCAGGAGGAAATGAAACGGTATAAGGACCCTTCCCACGATCTTAGGAAAATAGAAATTTGGACTCGTGGACTTTCCTCAGCATTAACTGAGTTGGAGCAAAGTTATGCTGTGGCCATGTTGTTCAGAAAATCAATTATTGCTGGATTTATGGATGATATGACTGGGAATGAGCAAGTTGCTTATGCTCGTTATGTCTATTTCTATAAGAATGGTTTCATAAGAGTATTTGCTATCCTTGATAAATTGGGAACCGTGTTAAATGAAGTATATAATCTTCAAACATCAAAAGTTAAATCGCAGTATTCATATTTCACGGTGCTAAGACAATTCTCATATCACCAACAACATAACTCGCTTGGATCGATGTTGCGTACGATCAAAGATGAATACCGTGGGCCACTTCAAATTCTAAGAAAACGAAGAAATGCTGAAATTCACTATATGAATACGGAAATGCAAGATGATCTTTGGCAACGACATCAAGGATTGAACGATAAAATCGTACTTGAAGACCTTGATTTACATCTAAAGGAATTAAAACAGGGGCTAGACATGGTATGCAAAACGCTTTCCACTACGTTTCTCTATACGAATAAACTATGGATTGGTAATTAATTACGAAAATGAACGAAAATACCTTTTGACAATTTTTCGGAAAGATTCTATACTAACAATACTTAATTTCATATCGTATTTTCTTATCAAGAGAGGCGGAGGGATAGGCCCGATGAAGCCCGGCAACCGGTTTGTATGTGAAGATGTCACAATCTGATCATTACAAATGTCATGGTGCTAATTCCTTCGGAACCGAATTTACGGCTCTGACAGATGAGAAGGCTTCGTCTTTACACAAAGAGCGCCCTTTTTCATTCTGAAAAATGGGCTTTTTATTTTTTTTACTATCAGATAGATGGTCATCATTGTATATGTTGGGGGGTCTTGGACTTGATAGAATTAAAGAACTTAACGAAGGAGTATAGTGCTGGTAATCGTATTACCACCGCATTATCTGGTTTAAATCTTTCTGTTGATAAAGGTGAGATATTTGGAGTGATTGGTCATTCTGGTGCTGGTAAAAGCACGCTCATTCGATGTATTAATTTACTAGAACGACCTAACTCAGGCGAAGTATGGGTGAATGGTGTGAATTTGACCTCTCTAAGAACGAAGCAATTACAAGCTGAACGGCGTAAAATCGGCATGATATACCAACATTTTAATCTACTCTCTTCAGCGACAGTCTATGAGAATATTGCATTTCCGTTACGTTTAGCACATATATCCAATCAGGAGATTGAGATCAAGGTGAATGATTTATTAGCTTTGGTGGGGTTAGAAGAACATCATGATAAATACCCTGCACAATTATCGGGTGGACAGAAACAACGTGTCGGTATAGCTCGCGCATTGGCAAGTGACCCAGAAGTATTGCTATGTGATGAGGCGACATCCGCATTGGACCCGCAAACGACCGATTCTATCTTGAAATTATTACTTGATATAAATAAAAGATTTCATTTAACGATTGTTCTCATTACTCATGAAATGCATGTCATCCAAAGTATTTGTGATCGTGTCGGTGTTATCCACCAAGGAGGTATTGTAGAACAGGGAACCGTATCTGAGGTGTTTCTAAAACCAAGGCATCCTATTACACGTGATTTTACTAGAGGTGAATTAGATCATAGTGATCTACTAATGCAAGCGATAAATATGAAATCCGAGCTTCCTTTTTCTTCACAAGTCGTGAAGATTACCTTCTTAGGAGGAAAAACATACGAATCTATTCTTTCAAGAACAGTGAGAGAGACGGGAGTAGATTTTGCCATCTTGCAAGGGACGATTTCTACTCTGAAGGATACACCTTATGGTCAGCTCATTGTCCGTTTTGAAGGTGAATCAGAGTATATTTCTACAACAATTCATAAGCTTGTAAGTCAAGGGCTTGAGGTGGAGGTGCTAGACTGATGTTGGGATTAGACTTCTCAGAGGTAGGCTGGGGTGAGATTGGGATTGCTATAATCGATACATTGAAAATGTTAGGAGCTTCTGCGGTATTCACGTTTATTATTGGTCTTCCGCTGGGCATTATTCTCTATCTAGCAGCCCGGTCATTAGACCGTAGAGTTCATTTCCTATATTCAATTCTATCGATTATTGTAAATGTATTACGATCGGTACCCTTCATTATTCTGATTGTAGCAATGATACCTATAACAAGAGAACTTGTCGGTGTATCGATGGGCGTACTGGGGACGATTCCCCCGTTAGTTGTTGGAGCGGCACCCTTCTTTGCAAGGTTAGTAGAGACATCTCTCAGTGAAGTAGATCGTGGGGTTATCGAAGCAGCAGAAGGGATGGGTGCTTCGACTAGTCAGATTATATTACGAGTTCTGTTGCCAGAAGCAAGACCAGGTCTATTAGCAGCAATGACTATAACTATTGTTACGTTAGTATCCTATACGGCAATGTCAGGTCAAGTTGGTGGTGGAGGGCTAGGAGACTTAGCGATACGATATGGATACTATCGTTATGAAACAGAAGTTATGCTAATCTCTGTATTCCTAATGGTCATATTAGTACAATTTCTACAAATGGCTGGGGATCGACTTGTTCGTCATTTCACACGAAAATAATGGATAAAGGCATATAGATATCCTGTACTTATATATCACATTAATCACATTGAAGAAAAGGGGAATTACAAATGAAAAAATGGTCACTTGGTTTTATAAGTCTTTCACTAATGGTAATATTAGCCGCTTGTGGTAACAACAATGCATCGAATACGTTGAAGGTTGGAGCAAGCTCAGTACCTCATGCTGAGATTCTCAAACATATTCAACCTGCATTAGAGAAAGAAGGAGTAAACTTGGAAGTTATCGAGTTTACAGATTATGTTCAACCAAACACACAATTGTTCGAGAAACAATTGGATGCTAACTTCTTCCAACATCAGCCGTACCTTGATAGTGAAAATGAAAAACGTAAAATGGATCTAGTATCTATTGTTGCTGTACACATTGAACCATTGGGTGGGTACTCAAGCAATATTAAATCCATTGATGAACTTCCAGACGGTGCAAAAATTGCAATTCCGAATGATGCTACTAATGGCGGACGTGCTCTAAGCTTGTTAGCCAATAATGGTCTAATTACACTGAATGATCCCAACAAGGTAGAAGCTAAGATCAGTGATATTACAGAGAATCCAAAGAACTTTCAAATTACGGAGCATGATGCTGCTATCCTGCCACGTCAATTAGAAGAAGTGGATCTTGCTATCATTAATACGAATTTTGTACTTGATGCAGGCTTAGATCCTGTGAATGATGCATTAATTATTGAAGGTAAAGATAACCCATATGCTAATACATTGGTAGCTCGTCCAGATAATAAAGATTCTGAAGCCATTCAAAAATTAGCAGATGCATTAACTTCGGAAGATGTTAAGACATTTATTGAAGCTGAGTATAAAGGTGCTGTTATTCCAGCATTCTAATCCATCCAATAATCGAATATTCCTTTAAAATCCTGCAGAACCTTAGGTTCTGCAGGATTTTATTTGTAGAGGATTGATAAATCTTCTATAATTAATGGATGACCACTCGTTAGAGGAGGGAAAGCTTTGAATGGAAGAGTAGCCCTTATTACAGGAAGTGCGAAGGGACTAGGTAAAAGAACTGCATTAACCTTGGCGGATCAAGGCTGTAACATCGTGCTTAATTATGTTCATAGTTCTATGGAAGCAGAAGAATTGCGTGTGATCATAGAGCAGAAGGGTGTACAATGTATTGCTATTCAAGCTGATATTTCTGAGTTACAACAAATCGAGAGACTATTAGATCAAGTGAATAATAAATTCGGTGGTGCAGATATTATCATTAATAACGCTGGACCCTTTATCAGAGAACGACGTAACTTCGTTGAATATACGCAAACAGAAATCATATCGTTAATGCAAGGTAATTTAATTGGGGCAATGCTACTTGATCATATGATTATACCTTCCATGCGAAAGAAAAGATGGGGAAGAATTATTCATCTTGGTTTCGGGCATGCAGGCGAAGCTAGAGCTTGGCCACATCGAGCAGTATATGCAGCAGCGAAGACAGGATTGGTTTCCTTTACGAAAACATTAGCTGTGGAAGAGGCACCTTATGGAATTACAGTAAATATGGTTTGTCCTGGTGATATTAGAGGGATAAATAAGGAGAAATCGATTGCAGAAGTAGAAGGGATCGAGGATTTAGAGACACCAAATGGTAGGCCGGGTAGTGGTGAGGATATTGCACGGGTTATCCAATATTTATGTCAGGAAGATTCAGACTTCATAACAGGTAATATTATGGATATTACGGGTGGCTTAGATCCTATAAGACCTTGGGTATAGAGGAATAAAAAAAGAGTCTTGGTCTCTTCAATGATGAAGACCAAGACTCTCTCTAACTATGTTGAAGATTTCTATACTAAGAAATGACTTTAGAATACTTGAATAACGTCTTGAATGCCATCAACCTCTTCAAGGAGAGCACGTTCAATACCAGCTTTTAAGGTAATGGTGGAGCTTGGGCAACTGCCGCATGCACCCATTAATCTTAGCTTAACAATGCCATCTTCTACGTCGACCAATTCTACGTCACCGCCATCACGTTGAAGAAATGGACGAAGTTTATCTAATACATCTAATACTTCATCATACATGGTGCCTTGTGCGTTTTCACTCATAGTGTTCAACTCCTTCCTATTGCATTATTATAGTACAAATAAGATTAAAAATAAAATAGAAAAGTAAAGCAGGTGTATCAAGATGAGACCTCTTATAGAATTCTGTACGAATAATATGCATTTCGATACAGATGTAGTCATGGAAAAGCTGGAGTCTAACCCAGATTATGATGTTATTGAATATGGTTGTCTGACTAATTGTGGACAATGTTATTTGATGCCATTCGCTATGGTAGATGGTGAAATTGTAACAGCAGAAAGCGCAGATGAATTACTAGAAGCGATTATGGCAAAGATTAAGGAAGCTGACGCATGGGATGAACTTGATCTGGATTAACCCAGATTTCGTTTAGACATCCAAAGAACACCACTTTTAAGTAATCGAGGAACGCGTCCCATCACAGATGATTTACCCATGAGTCCAAATCCTGCCTTTTTACCAAGAGCACCAAGGGTGCCTTTTAAATGAATAGCATGTAATTTTGGAGTCTCGCCGCGCCATAGAGCATGAATTACGGCTGCAACTTGCTCTGCTTGTGCACCAGCAGCTTGTGCACTGGGTGCAAATGGTAGGCTTGCACAATCCCCTATAACATATACTTCAGGATGTTCTGCGATTTGTGAATAAGAATTCAGAATGATGCGACCACCAGCATCTTTGGCAACTTGAAGATCCTGGACGATGAGGACAGGCTGTATGCCTGCAGTCCATATGGTAGCATCACTCTGTATGATTTCAGAACCATTGTAAATGGCCCCGTCTTCTATCCTTGCAACCGACACATGAGGACGAGTATCGACATCATGGGCTTTAAACCAATGTTCCACGTAGATGGACAATTTGGACGGGAAGGTTGATAGAACACGACTGTGACGATCAAGAATAGAAATATTTAGATCAGGCCGACTCTCTCTAAGTTCTGCTGCCAACTCCACACCGCTGAGACCGCCACCAATAATATTTACTTGACTATATGGTATTAAATCGTTAAGTCGTTGATATGTTCTGCGCGTATTTGTAAAGGATTGGATACTATTTGTAAATTGATCTGCACCTTCAACCCCATGATATCGATCGGTACATCCAAGTGCGATGACGAGATAATCATATGTAATTTCCTCAGCAAGCGCTAGATGCACTTTCTTACCTTCTAAATCTATGGATGTCACTTCACCATATTTAATAGTTAGTTGTGGATGCTTGGGAAAGGAAACCCTAAGGTCAAGATCTGCTACGGTACCTGCTGCTAAGGCATAAAATTCTGTTTTCAGTCCTTGAAAGGGCATTCGATCCAGCAATATCAATTCTATATCTTCGGGTAACTGATGATCTAAAAGACCTTGAATGATCGCTAGACCGCCATATCCTCCGCCTAGAATAACCAATTTCCTCATGGATGCGACGTCCTTTCTATATGTTACATCTGGACTAACATTTATTCATATACCTGTATTTCATTATAAAAAGTATCGCGTTCTACAGGGATTCGTCCTGCACCTTTAATAAGCCAAATTAATTCCTTGCGTGTCAAACCTTCTGGAGTTAAAGCCCCAGCTGCATGACTAATCCGTTCATTTATAATGGTTCCATGAACGTCAGATGCGCCGAAACTTAATGCCATTTGTGTTAATTGAGCACCGATATTAATGAAATATGCTTTGATATGATCGATATTATCGATCATTAATCGGCTTATAGCAATGGTCTTCAGATCCTCATAAGCTGAATTTCGCCGCATAATTCCGGCATTCTTATTCTTAGGTTGCATAGATAGCGGAATGAATACCATGAAACCATTCGTTTCATCTTGAAGTTCACGGATTTGAACCATATGTCTAATTCGATCTTCATGGCTTTCAATAGATCCATACAACATAGTTGTGTGTGTCTTCATCCCTAACTGATGGGCAGCACGATGAACATCTAAATATTGCTCTACGTTAGCTTTATCTACTTTCATTTTTTGACGATATTGATCAGACAGAATCTCAGCTCCGCCACCTGTTAAAGACTTCAATCCAGCTTGCTGAAGCTTCTTAAGGACCTCTGTAGTACTGAGTCCACTTATGCGTGTGAAGAATTCGATTTCGGCTGCAGTATATGCTTTTAAAGTAACATCTGGATAATGATCTGTTAAGGTCTGTAAAGAATCCACATAATATTGGAAAGGCACATGGGTGTTATGACCCCCTACAATGTGAAATTCTCGGATACCAGGGTGAATATGTTTGTTCACATGTTCTACCATTTCTTCACCGGAGAGAGTATAAGAACCTTCTTCTCCTTGATCTTTGCGGAAGTTACAGAAGGCACAATAGGATTCACATACATTGGTAAAGTAAAGGCTCATATTTTCAATGAAATACACCTTTTTTCCATTTTTTCGCAGGTTAACCTGATTGGCAAGTTGGCCTAGCGTCAATAGATCATCAGTCTGATATAGGTAGATTCCGTCTTCAATCGTTAAACGTTCACCTGATTGAACCTTTGCTATAATGGCCGCCATTTGTAAGTCTGTATTAGCGGTAGTAATTGTAGACAATTCGCTTCCTCCTGTTCACTCAAATCTGTTATAAAGTGTGATTATTTATCGACAATCCATATCCATTCATTCTTACCTATTATAGACCTCCACTTAAAGAGTCGCAATATGAAGTGTGTTAAACAAGTTGGTATTAGAGCAAATGAGGCATGATGACTAACTTGAGGGGAAGGACGTTGTGGAGTATAATTAGAGAAAGACACAAAAGGAGGCTGAATGATGATTAATATAAGTGATACAGCTTCAGATAAACTGAAAGAGATGTTGTCTGAACAAGAAACACCAGATATGTTCCTAAGACTTGGTGTGCAACCAGGTGGTTGCAGTGGTTTCTCATATGCTATGGGATTTGATGATGCCGAAGCAGAGAATGACATATATATGAATGTAAATGATATGAAAATTGTTGTAGATAAGGAAAGCATAATCTATCTCGATGGTCTCGAAATCGACTTCGAAGAATCTGGTATGTCTGGGGGATTCACCATCAATAATCCTAATGCATCTGCTACGTGTGGGTGTGGATCAAGCTTCCGTACGGCACTGGATGCAGGGAAGCCTGCGGCTGAGGGTGAGTGTTAAGCAATTAATAGAAGTAAGGTAGAATGAAATGTAAAAGCCACTTGATTTCAGGAGGATAACGATCTCTTCTGAATCAAGTGGCTTTTTAGTGTATGTAGAGATTAAGAATTTAAGAGGCTGTTAGAGAAATGTATGATCTACCATCAATACAATCATTGAAGCTGCAAGAATGGAAAAAACCATGCAACCTAATCCTAAAATACTTCTTTTGGACTTTATAAATTTAAAACCAATTGCAAAGATCATGACCGTGACTAGCGCCAATACTGCCGACATGCCTACGATTGCGATCCAATATAAGATTTCAAACAATTGCGCCATTGTGGTTTCTACCTCCATTGCTTCATAATATTTCATCCGCTTCTGCTTGTTTGTTCAGTATATCCGATTTAATTAGGTATGCCAATCTTCTTTTAAGAGGCAGAATTTTTAGATAAATAAATACTATATTCAGAGAATAATAAATATAGTATTAATTTTTTTTTGAGAGATTATCCAAAATATTACCCTGTGTATAACATTTATCCACAATATCCACTGCTATTTTACAAGGTTTTTGATGCTTACTAACAAACTACACACAGGTTTTCCACAGCCATCTGTGGATAAAGGGAACGCTTGTTCTGCTATTAATTGTTTGATATGATAGATTTAGTAAAAAAAAGAGGAAGGGATGTGTTGATCTTGGCTATATTAACAGATGAGATGTTACTAGACTCTTATCATTTAGCCATTCAATTAAGGCTAGAGAGTGATTTCATAACGCTATTATTAACCGAAATTCACAAACGTAATCTTGGATTTATAATATAAATGAGTATAGTAGACTAAGAGGGTATCCTTCTGACGATAAAGCTTGTCCGTCAAGATGAGATACCCTTTTTTTTATATCTGAATCAATTTCATAATTACTCAAACCTATTTAAATGCTTATTTGGGCTGCATAGGCGATTGTAAAATTGATTCCTATATGGTTGTATCTACAGCTTCATGTTACTGCTGTGTCCTGGCGAGAGACGTGCCTCGGGATCGATGTATACTTTGGCGTTATTTACTGCTGTTGGTGCTTCGCCAAATCCTACTGCAATGAGCTTTAACTTCCCTGGATATGTAGTAACATCACCTGCTGCGAATATTCCGGGAATGTTAGTCTCCATCCGAGAGTCAACAACAATAGAATTATTGTCAATGTCGATACCCCATTCAGCAATGGGTCCTAAAGAGGATATGAAACCGAAATTGATGATAACATCGTCAACCTCAATCTCTTGTATTTCTTTTGTTTTAACATGCGAGATGACTACTTTATTGATGGTGTCATCCCCATGCAATTCAGTTATTTCTGAAGGTGTTACGATATTAACTTTGGATGCCATCAGGTTCTCAACACTATGTTCATGTGCGCGGAATTTATCACGACGATGGACTAGAGTGACTTGTTCAGCAATGGGTTCTAGCATGAGTGCCCAATCAACTGCGGAGTCTCCGCCACCATTGATGAGTACCTTTTTACCTTTAAAGGCATTTAAGTCATTCACAAAGTAATGAAGATTCGTCTTCTCAAAACGTTCAGCACCTGAAACTTCAAGTCTTCGTGGTTCAAAAGCTCCTACTCCAGCTGTGATGATAACAGATTTAGAATGATATTCACCTAGATCCGTCTTCACGATGAAGTGACGTTCATCTTCTTTAACAACGGATACTACCTTTTCTTCTAAACGCAAATTAGGTTTGAAAAGTTGTAACTGCTCATTCAGGTTGTTAACCAATTCCTGTGCGGTTACTTTTGGAAATCCAGCGACGTCATAGATGTATTTCTCTGGATAAAGTGCAGCAAGTTGGCCACCCAACTGTGGCATACTCTCTATAAGAGTTACAGACGCTTGACGCATGCCACAATAGAACGCAGCAAACATACCAGCAGGCCCGCCACCAATTATAATTAAGTCGGTTAATTCATCACGGATAGGTTGTGATGTCATTTAATAAAGCACCTCCATATATTTAGGTTGTTCTTATCAATAGTATCTTATTTATTATAATCTGATTAACTTGATATGAAAAGGTTATTCACTTTCAAATAAACCTTGATATTTAGCCATAAAATAGCTAGTATTTCTATGTATGTATTTGGTTGAATAGATCAATTTAGTGGTAATGGATCATTATAGACACGGGAAATCTACCCCTGTCCCACTAAGGGGTCGAATGATTAAAACTATATAAAGAGGAACATTTGGAAGGAGTAGAATCATGAGTAGCATACCTAAAATTGTAATTCTTGGTGCTGGTTACGGGGGGATTCTAACAGCACAAAGACTTCAAAAGGAATTAAAGTATAATGAGGCAGATGTTACGTTGGTCAACCGACATGACTATCACTATATTACGACGCATCTTCATATGCCTGCTGCAGGTACAGATAGTATAGAGAATACTCGAATTCCCATCTCGAATTTAATAGATGAATTTAAGATCGACTTAGTGAAATCATCTGTACAAGAAATTCGTCCGCAAGAGAAAAAAATTATTTTAGAAGATGGTACATTATCTTATGATTATCTTGTTATTGCCTTGGGTGGAGAACCGGAAAGTTTCGGTATTCCTGGTCTAGCTGAACATGCGATGTCTATTCGTAGTATTAACTCCGTTCGTTTGATACGTAAACATATTGAGTATCAATTTGCACAATATAAGAACGAGCGAAATGCACAAGAGCGAATAAATTTTGTTGTGGGTGGAGCAGGGTTTAGTGGGATAGAATTTGTTGCAGAGCTTGCTGATCGTATACCTAAGCTATGTAAAGAATACGATGTGGATCCTCATCATGTGAATATTTATAATATTGAAGCAGCTCCAACGGCACTGCCAGGATTCGCACCTGAACTGGTTGATTATGCGATGGAAGTTCTGAGAAAAAAAGGTGTAACCTTTAAAATGGGTGTAGCTATTAAAGAATGTACAAATGAGGGAGTACTTCTTGCAACGGGTGAAGAGATTAAAGCTGCTACGGTTGTATGGACGGGTGGTATTCGTGGTAATCATATGATTGAAGCTGCAGGTTTTGAAACGATGAGAGGCCGTGTCAAAGTAGATGAACATTTACGTGTACCTGGTTACGAAAATGTTTTCATCATTGGGGATAACTCACTGGTATTGAATCCAGAAGGTCGTCCATATCCACCTACCGCACAAATTGCTATGCAACAAGGTGTATGTTGTGCGCAGAATGTGGTCGCTATGATTCGCAAGCAACAACTGAAGAAGTTCATATTCAGTAATAAAGGTACAGTAGCTTCCTTAGGTAAAGGGGAAGGTATTGCAGTTGTAGGCCAAAAAGTGTTAACGGGTTGGTCCGCAGCTCAACTGAAAAAAATTGTGGATATGAGATATTTGTTGACCATTGGTGGCATTACACTAGTACTTAAAAAAGGAAGATTCTTATAAAATGAGACATTGCAGCGTTCAAGTTCGGGGATTATTAACGAGGGATGAATTGGATCGTTACAATGCGTTAATGGAAGTTGGGTCCTACTTGGAATCCCAAGATATGTATGATTTGGCTTATACGGTTCAGAAGGAAGTTGATATTCTGATCCTTCCAGCTATTGAAAGGCTCAAGGATAAGAGTCGTGCTAGAGATGCGGCAACAGCGGCATATCTGGATTCCAGAAAAGATGCAGAAGAAGAATAGCGATTATACAAGTAGAAACGGCTATGCCGTCCTTTTTCAAAGACGGCATCCGTTTCAGCGAAAATATAAGAAAGTATCAAGTGAAACTTATACTTTCTTATATTTTAAAAAAGGATTTGCCAACCACTTGATGGTTTGGCAAATCCTTATTCACTATCCATTTCCTTTATCGATACAAAGTTTATAACTTCAACATATTTTCGAAAGATTGTTCGTTCAACAAACTGCCCACATAAAAGGCTCCAAATTCACCGTAACGAGCACTCACTTCGTCAAAACGCATCTCATAGACAAGTTTCTTGAACTGAAGTGCATCTTCTGAGAACAATGTTACTCCCCATTCCCAATCGTCCAGTCCAACGGAACCAGTAATAATTTGCTTAACTCTTCCAGCATAGCTTCGGCCTATCAATCCATGGCTACGCATCAATGAACGTCGTTCATCCATGCTGAGCATGTACCAGTTATCTCCAAGATCACGTTTCTTGTTCATTGGATAGAAGCAAATGTATTTATTCTTTGGAAGAATAGGTTTAAGTCTTGCGACAATTTCGGGGTTCTCCATTGGATCTCCACCGGTTGACATATGCATATAATTACTTAATTCAACTACACTTACATATGAATAAGCTTTGGTTGTATATTTTGCAAACATTGTTTTATTAAAGGCAGTTTCAACAGCATTCAAATCTTCTAGCGTTTCGCGTAGATGCATAAATATGAAGTCAGCTTTCTGACCGACAATAGAGTACACTGTACTGCTTCCCTTTTTCGCAGATTCTACATGACTCCATTCCTGTAGAAAAGCTTGAAGCTCATCGAGTGCCATAGCACGGTCTTCATCATCAGCAGATTTCCATGCTTCCCAATCTATGGAACGTAAGTCATGAAGGGAATACCAACCTTCAAGTGTTTGTGCTACATCGCTCATTTGAATTATCACTCCTAATTTTGGTAACATCATCAATCAATTGATTACATTGTATCCCAAATACAAGTGGTTGGGCAAACGATGTCACAATCTATTCATGTAATGTCCATTGCTTCGTAACAATTTATCTAGTAAACTATCTACTAGACTATATTATCGTGATTTTTTTAATTGAATAGGTGATTTAAAGAAGAGGTGAACTAAACCATATGCAATTTATCCCTGTAATCGTCTTGATGGTATTATTCTTTGTGATGATGTTCGGTATTGGTTTTATTCTTAATATGTTAATGAAGACAACTTGGTTTCCTTGTTACTTATTTGTGATTGTGATATTACCTGTGGTTGTATATTCTTTATGGGATCATGATATGTCGCTTTGGACGCATCTTGCTTCATTCCACATCGTTGATTATTTAACGGGAGTTGCGGGTTTGATAGGGGCTTATATTAGTGGTTGGGCGATAAAGAAACTTCGCCAAGGTGGGTATACGATGTTCTGAATCAGGTTAGGTGAGCAGCTCTTTCTTTAGAAGGGCTGCTTTTTTTTTGTGATATACATTAGGTTGAGCGCATGATTTGATTTCGAGCTTCCATTATTTAATGTTGATGGAAGAAATAAAAACCACGAAATACGTCGAACGATAGATTGAAATTATGATAGAATGAAAGAAGTCTACGTTAATGATGGGGGGTAAAATATGCGCATCAAAAGTCTTCTAAATTATACCGAGAACCATCAATACTACGTTTATCGCAATTTTTGCTTGAGTAGCTTGGATGATAGGATGCTAAGTTCCATCTATCAACCGATGGTTGGCGCATTCGCAATTAGTTTTTATCGTCTGTTGTTTCAACAGATTCCTATAGAGAAAATAGGTTATTCCAATATAGATCAACAACGTCATCTATTCTTAACACTTGGAATGGAACCTAGTGAGAGTGGGCGGAAAGCATTAATAGAACAAGCTTCGAAGCTTGAAGCAGTAGGACTTTTACAGACGAGTCGAATCTATATCCCCGAGAATGATGATTACATGTATGAGTATGAGTTAACAGCACCATTATCCCCAGCTGAATTCTTCAACACACAGCACTTGACTCTTTTACTACGTGATAAGATTGGTAAATTTGCAGTTCTATCATTACGTGAGAAGCTTTGGGCAAAAGAACCTGATGAGTGGTCTGGAGCTACGCAGAATAAAGAGAATATCTCATTGCCTTTTTATGAGATTTTTGAATTGAATACTCATGTGATTGACTATGAGTTAGAGCAAGCTCTATCGGAAGTCTCTACGACAAGACATTCAGGACTACAGGTAGGTGAGGAAGCTAATATTCTGAACTACGCAGATATTATTCTTCGTTTCCCGAAGAAATCTAATAATCGACAATATGTTGAGAAGCTACGTTTCAATTTTGAACAAATGGGAATTGTGAATTATGTCGTTAATAAATATGATCTGACTGTTCAAGACCTATGTCGACTACTAGATGAAGATGGAATATTCACTGCAGAAGGAGATATTATTCTGGATGAATTGCAGCATCAGGCTAATCTTCATTTCCGACAAGGGAAGAAAAGACAAGAACAGCGAGAAGTTCAGGCCAATAAGATTATCTCCATCCGCAAAGCAGAGGAAAAACCAGAAGGATCACTTCAGATGGAACATGCAGTGCAAATGGAGTATTATGTTGAAGTTCCAATGCAGTTTAAGTCAAAGTGCGATATTCATCAATATAATATGATACTTCGTAATGAACCTTATACCAAATTACTAAAGACATTATTTCCAGGCGCTGTTCCGGATAATTTTATTGATATTTTTGAAAAGATTGATCTAAGCTATAAGCTACCAGGTGAAGTAATAAATATACTCATACATTATTTGATCTCACTTTTGGCAACAGGTGGAGATCAACGTATTAATCGTAATTTTGTAGAAGCGATTGCCTCGAATATGTTATTGAAACAGATTAATACGTATGAGAAGGCTGTTCAATACATTAAGGACCAATCGAAGGTAAAAGGTAAGCAGGCGCAATCCTCTAGCGGTACACGTAATCGTGCGTATGGTAAGCCGACTAAGATGAAGCCGGAGATCCCTGTGGCACTAAATAACAGCCCTGCCGAGGAAGTCTCAGAAGAAGAGTTCGAAGAAATGATGAGAATGGCTGCCGAAATTCAAGCAAGTAAGAAGCAAGGTTAGTTCATATAATTGGGATTAGAGGGGGGATAGGGGTGGAGTCTTTAGGTAAACTGCTTAAGCAGATGAAGAATCCTTCTTTCCAACGTCAGCAACAAGAGATTGAAGATGAGGTATTTAATCATCCGAAGATCAAAGAATTGCGTAGACAGCATCCTGAGTTGAGTGATGCACATCTACGTATCAATATGAGTCTTCTGTATCTTTACATTAATGACAAACGTAACTGTGAGAATTGTCCGGGGCTTGATAATTGCCCCAATGATTTTAAGGGTCATTACAGTAAGCTTGAGGTGCATACAGTAAATGGCGAGACTGTTTTGTACGAACGGAAGGTTCCTTGCGCAAAGTTTATTTCTAAACAGCATGATGATCAAGTGAAGAAACGGATTCGCAGCTTTTATGTTGATGAGCGTGCCTTGAATGAGGGCTATAAAGAAGTGGAAATTATGGGTAAGGATCGATTGCGTGCACCTGCGGTACAGCAAGTGTTTCAATATATCCGTGACACGAAGGAGAATGGTCTATCCACACGTGGAATGTACCTGTATGGTTCTTTTGGAACGGGGAAAACATTCATGATGAGTTATATGCTGCATGAACTGGCGATTGCGGGATTCACAGGAGTCATTGTTTATATGCCAGAGTTCGTAGAGGATCTGAAATCATTAATGATGGATAATGTAAAGCTGAAGGAAACGACTGAAATCATGAAGAATTGTGATCTGCTTATTTTCGATGATATCGGAGCAGAGAACTTGAATCCATGGGCTCGTGATCACATCATGGGATCTATTCTGAATTATCGAATGAATCGTAAGCCTACGTTTTATACTTCGAATTATAATCTTGAGAGTCTAGAGAAACATCTTAGCTTTACGAACAAGGATGGGGAAGAAGGCTATAAAGGCCAGCGTTTAATGGATCGAATAGCGCCCTTTGTAGAAGTTGTAAATCTACATGGGGAGAACCATCGTGGCAACGGAAGGTAGTAGATCAATTGATCGTATGAATAATAAGAACTCATATGCTGATAGAACAAAAGAAGGACGAATCCTATGGTCACAAATATGACCTGTCGGGATCGTCCCTTTTTGTGTGTATTAATACACTTTTCATGTCTAGCCAGTGATAATGAACTTGATAATAACCATACCGAAGAAAAGAACGGCCATAAATAAGAACATCCCACCAAAACCAGCCATTAAATCCCCAAAATCATCACGCGGTTCTTCATTTACATGTTCACGCGGATCTTGTAAATGTACATTTGCTTCCATGATTTATTCCTCCTCATAAAGGTCTGGTTTTTGAGCATGATATTAATCATAGACAAATAGACCTGAGTTACTCCAAGTATACTCAATGCGTAAAGAATTTGTAAAGAATAACTAAAAAAATGAAGGAAAGGGTTTCGCATTACTTAGAAAATTGTGCTATACTTATAACTGTCCACAAAGACATATCAGTTTAAATTCATGGAACTTTCCTAAATAAGGAGGAGAATATAATGGCTATTGTTAATGTATCCGACCAGTCCTTTTCTACTGAAGTGGAAGGTCAAGGGACGGTTTTAGTTGATTTCTGGGCACCTTGGTGTGGTCCATGTAAGATGATTGCTCCAATTCTTGAAGATCTCTCTACTGATCTAGGTGATACTGTAAAGATCGCTAAAGTGAATGTTGATGAGAATCCAGAAACAGCATCTAAATTTGGTGTTATGAGTATTCCAACATTGATTTTCTTCAAAGATGGTCAACCTGTAGATAAAGTGGTTGGTTTGAATTCGAAGGAAGCATTGAAGAACATGATTTCCAAACATCAATAAGAAATATGTTACGCTATAAGCGTCTCCGGATTCCGGGGACGCTTTATTAAAATACAATGGTAGTTGAATATTTATATTGTCCATAAATGAGATGGAAGGGAGGGAATCATGCTAAATGGACCATTTGATTCATTCTGAACAAGAGAAAGAGAGGGCTCAAGAACATATTCGAGATAAGCTAGCTCTATTACCGGACCTTCCTGGATGTTATTTAATGAAGAATAACGAAGGGACTATAATATACGTTGGGAAGGCTAAAGTGCTTAAGAATCGGGTACGCTCTTATTTTACAGGGAGTCATAATGGGAAAACTCAGTTATTAGTCTCAGAAATTCGAGATTTCGAATATATCGTTACAGGGAGCAATATTGAGGCATTAATTTTGGAATGCAATCTTATTAAAGAACATCAACCACGATATAACATACTATTGAAGGATGATAAGACGTTTCCATATATTAAGATAACGAATGAGCAGCATCCTCGTTTAGAGGTGACAAGACGAGTACTAAAAGATAAGGCGAAGTATTTCGGTCCCTATCCGAATGCATATGCAGCACAGCAGACGAAGAGACTTCTTGACCGCATGTACCCCCTTCGTAAATGCAGTGCGAAGCAAAAGGAACCTTGTCTCTATTATCATCTAGGACAGTGCTTAGCGTGTGGTCCAGACGAAGTAATACAAGCGACATATGACCAAATTATTCAAGAAATTAGTTCCTTCTTAAATGGAGGACATGAAATTATAAAGAAGGAACTCCAACGTAAAATGCTAGAAGCTTCGGAAGATCTCTATTTCGAACGTGCGAAGGAGCTTCGTGATCAGATTATCAATATTGATACAATCATGGAGAAACAGAAGATCACCACTTCAGACGCAAGAGATCGTGATGTACTTGGATTTGCAGTTGATAAGGGTTGGATGTGTGTACAGATTCTCTATATGCGTCAAGGTAAGATGATACATCGTCATGCCTCCGTATTCCCATTCTATAGTGAAGCGTATAGTGACTTCATGACGTATGTAACGCAGTACTACTTGGATAATCCTGCCTTACCGCAGGAAATACTTCTACCTCAGCTAAATGAGGAAGTAGTGGATAGTGAACCAGAATCAGAAGCTACTGTTATATCAGAAGTAGATGATAATTCGAGCGGATTGATCGATGACACCAGAATAGAAGAGGATATTCAATCATCGCTATTAGCAGGAGGACTGGATGCTGCGAACGTTGTTACTTCTCTTCAGGAATGGTTAGGAATAAAAGTATACGTACCTCAACGTGGTACTAAGAAACGGCTAATCGGTATGGCGATTGAGAACGCAAAGGTTGCTTTAAATGAGAAATTCAGACTAATTGAACGTGACGAAGAGCGAACTTCCATTGCTGCAACTAATCTAGGTCAAGCTATTGGTATACATTCATTACACCGAATAGAGGCTTTTGATAATTCTAATATCCAAGGAACAAACCCTGTATCTGCTATGATTGTATTTATTGATGGTAAACCTGAGAAGAAAGAATATAGAAAGTATAAAATTCAAACAGTTATAGGCCCAGATGATTACAATACGATGCGTGAGGTCATTCGACGACGTTATGAGCGTGTATTAAAGGAAAATTTAGAGATGCCTGACCTTATCGTTGTAGATGGTGGGAAAGGGCAAATCTCAGCGGCTATGGATGTGTTAGAGAATGAACTAGGAATATTCACCCCAGTATGTGGGTTAGTGAAGGACGTGAAGCATAGAACTTCGCAGTTGATGATTGGTGAACCGCCGGTAACTATCCAACTCCCTCGAGACAGTCAGGAGTTCTTTCTATTACAACGGATTCAAGATGAAGTGCATCGGTTCGCAATTACTTTCCACCGTGAACAAAGAGCTAAATCTATGGTTACTTCACAGTTAGATGCGATCCCCGGGGTGGGAGAGAAGCGTCGTAAGCTACTATTGAAGCATTTCGGTTCACTCAAAAAGATAAGAGAGGCCAGTGTCGAAGACTTCCGGTCTCTCTCGATTGGTGAGAAACTCGCCTCACAGATTATTGCAGCGCTTCAGGAGGAGTCGTAACAGACGGCTTCTCTTTTTTTATGGAATGGAAGAAGTAAATTGTGTATGCAACGAGAACCGGTACAATCATCGCAATAATTCCGGCTGAAATGTTAGCGACATCACCTAATGTGAATAAACTAAAGCCCATAAGGATACTATTAAACACGACATGACTGAACATAGCCGCGATGTAGCCATAGCGTAGAAATATGAAACTAAAGATTAAGCCAATGATAATAAGCTCTATCGGGCGAGAAATAACAGGATAAATAGGATAAAGAGTATGCCCAAACGCCCAAATAATAGATGGAATTAGGCATGCCACAAATGTATTCTTCACAAGTTTCTTCATCATTGGGATTCCGAATAATCGATAAACAGCTTCCTCAGAAATTCCGGCTACCCAAGCTAAAAGCGGTAACATCCATGGATAGAACATATTAAGAGGAGATTGTGATGCATCTGTTGTGGACCATGTATGAATCGTTAAATCTAATGTGAAATAGATAATAGACTGAACTCCTAATAAAATGAATGCACATAAATATCCGATTTGCATGCTATTGAGTACATATTTCCCGTATCCAGCTTCTTTGAAACGTGGCCATGGATTAAGACCTGCTTCTTTCCTCCATAGACCATCTCCACCTACAAGGGAGAAGTACAATAAGGCACTCATGAACAAAGTGAATACCCCTTGAAATATAAGTATGAAGATCAGAGAGGCTTGGGTCATTCCTTCTGCCTCAAAAGTGGGTATCATATTAATGGTGCTCAGCATTGATACAATAAAGTAAAAGCTACTAAGAAATATTCCTCTAACAAAAGAAGTGTGTTTTCTAGTTAATGCGCTATATACGATTGCAAGTACCCCCAACACTAATGTTAGAAGCCCATAACCTAGGATGGTCATCCAAAGCGCCTTGTTTTGTTCACCTTTTACATAAGAGGCATGCTCTACAGGTACTGAAAATGAGGGCTGAAAGGATAATATCTGTTCTGAATCAAAGATGAATTCAAATTGAAGTGCAGCCTTTCCTATCATCGTGTTGGAATCAGTAAATATGATTTTTGAATCACTTGATTCTACGATCTGGAATTGACTTGGTTCATAACCTAATTGGCTGAGCCATAGTTTAGCTAGTGCTTCTTGATTTCTTGGGTTCATAGAATTGAAGTTATTAGTAGAAGTATCTTGAGAGAAAGCCACGACATCACCTGAATTCATATGTACATCAATATTGAAGATTCTCTCTGAATCAGATTCTTCTAGACGAACACGATATACATCATATGGATACTTATCCTCAAAGGTATCATTGTAATACTCAACAAGCTTTTCCTTCGCTAGATAACCATATAATTCTGAATGAGATTGGTATGTAACAAGACTGTTAGGAGATGATAATTCATGAAGATCAAGTTGTGATTCGGCGTATTGAGTCGCGGATGCTCTCGCTTGTTCTTTCGTGATTAATTCCTTGCTTTTCTGTTCCAGAGTATCTGAGGACGTATTAGGAAAAACTTGTACAATCAAAAATAGCAGTAAGCTTATAGCCCCGAGGATACCTAAGACCTTATAATTTGCTTTGAGTTTCAAAGGTTGCCCTAAAGAATTCATTCATTTTCCTCCCAAAAGTTTTTGAGCGTTACTTCTTAAGTAATACTTCGAGAAAACTCTCTTCGGAAGCATAACCCAAGTTTTGTGAGCAATGCTTCCTAGATTTCTCTTCGAACAAAACTACTTCGGAAGCATTCACTTAAAGTGAATTAGCCATTAGAATAACGTAAACATAGCATAGGTTCAAGTTATAAATCCAGTAACTGTAAAATGGGAAATGTGAAAATGAGATGAAAATGAAGATAATAGTATGTAAACAGAGGGAAAGCTGCATTTAGGATATATCCTGTCCACATTTAAGGCTAAATCGATGCATTTATGCCAAAAAGAGCTTTGTACTGTTTGATAATAAGGATTATAATCGGAGAGCAATTTAATAATGCGCCGAATATTCATTTGAATTACGGAGGAACCAAAGAATTAATGGGGTGAATTTTGATATTCATTATCGAAAAGGGCGACCTGTGCATGCCCGAATCCGTCAGCTAACTTCGTAGGCGATATGCAACCAGGAACCAACCCGAGAGGCATTGGATTTCCAATGTTTTTTTTGTTGATTTTTTAAGGGGTGATGTAGTTGAAATTAAAGTTGAGCTGGATTAAATTAGCCCCACCTCAAATTCTAGTATTGGGTTTTGCTGGTATTATTCTGATTGGAGCTCTATTGCTTTCATTACCTATTGCTAATACAACGGGTGAGCCACTTCCATTTATCGATGCACTATTTACAGCAACATCAGCCACTTGTGTAACGGGTTTAGTTGTGGTGGATACAGGTACATTTTTTAGTTTATTTGGTCAAATCGTTATTATAGTACTCATTCAAGTGGGTGGACTCGGTTTTATGACGATGGCTACGTTGTTCTCGTTAATGTTGAAACGTAAGATTTCGCTTCGTGACCGGCTGTTATTACAAGAAGCAATGAATCAGAATACAATGGAAGGGATCGTAAGATTAATACGAAAAGTGTTATTGTTCACTTTCGTAATAGAAGGTATTGGGGCTGTTCTGTTATCGATACGTTGGGCATTTGATATGCCTTTTGGAAAAGCTTTATATTTCGGTGTTTTTCATGCGGTATCGATGTTTAACAATGCTGGATTCGATCTATTCGGTGGTTATCGCAGCTTGACAGGTTATGTTTATGATCCACTTGTCAATTTTGTAGTGATGTTCCTGATTGTGTCAGGGGGAATTGGGTTTATTGTATTGTCTGATATAGTGGATTTTCGAATAAAACGCAGGTTATCCCTGCATTCTAAAGTTGTGCTGTCCATGACCGCATTTCTTATTATCTTTGGAACAATCATTATATTTATATTCGAATATTCGAATCAAAGAACGTTAGGGTCGTTGAATGGGGGCGGTAAGTTTCTAGGCGCGTTGTTCCAATCGGTTACGACACGCACAGCTGGGGCTAATACCTTGGTCATTGGCGATATGCGGCAGGCATCCCATTTCTTCATGGTTATCCTCATGTTCATTGGTGCTTCACCAGGTTCCACGGGAGGTGGGATCAAGACGACGACATTTACGATCATGATTGGAGCAGTAATATCGATGCTACGTGGTCGAGACGATATTGTCATGTTCCGTTATCGTCTTGCGCAAGAGCGAATATTTAAAGCTCTAACCATTACATTGCTTTCACTGTTACTAATCATAGGGGTAGTGATGGTTCTATCTTCGACTGAAGATGCTAGCTTCCTAATGATATTGTATGAGACGACTTCTGCTTTCGGTACGGTTGGTTTATCAATGGGATTAACAACGGAATTGAGTGTAATTGGAAAATTACTAATTTGCCTGACGATGTTCTCTGGTCGTTTAGGGTTGATCACACTTGCTTATGCGCTCGGACCCAAAAAAGGCAAGCAATTATTCCGTCATCCTGAAGGGAAAATAATTATAGGATAGATCAGAAATAGATTGAGGATAAGGGGTACATGAAGAAAAATGAAAAAACAGCAGTTTGTGGTTATTGGCTTGGGACGGTTTGGATCATCAGTAGCTCTAGAACTTATGGCATTGAATTACGAAGTCCTTGGTATTGATCGAAATGAAGAGATTGTAAGTGATATGAGCGAATTGCTTACTTATGCTGTTGTAGCGGATGCTTCTGATGAAGAGGTGTTGAAGTCACTGGGTGTTCGCAATTTCGATTGTGGGATTGTGGCTATTGGAGATGATATTCAAATGAGTATTCTGGCTACTATTTTATTGAAAGAATTAGGGGTAAATTATGTCGTGGCCAAAGCCATCTCTGTTCTTCATGGGAGAGCACTGGAGAAGCTCGGTGTAGATCGAATTATTTATCCGGAGAGAGATATGGGAATACGTGTAGCTCATCAATTGGTAACTCCGAACTTACTCGATTATATTGAGCTTTCACAAGATCACAGTATTGTAGAGATGAAAGTACCAGTATGCTTAAATGGTAAGACATTAGCTGATATAAATCCTCGAGTGCGATATGGTTGTAGCATTGTTGCTTTGCATAGGTTGAACAACATTATCATAGCTCCTACCGCGATGGACCAGCTTCAAATGGATGATATTATGGTCATCATTGGTTCTAATGAAAATATAGCACGGTTTGAGAATGAATTGATGAAAGAGGATTAAATGGATTTCGAAGTAAGGGGTGTCTCAGAAGTCATGGAAATGGCTGGAGACACCCTTTTTGCATAGTGAATTATGTAGGTGTTAATGAAATGAATTGAATAATGAAGTTGTTTCCTCAATCCATTGTTGTGCTGCCTTACTTAGCTCTGTATAGTCTCCGTAGATTAAAGATGTCGTTCGCCGCGTCTCTTTAAGATCAGGAATATGAATGACCATAAGATCGTTATCATCGAGTAATTGTTGGTGTAAATAAGATTTGGGAAGAAGTGTTACAGCTTTACAGGTTGGTAGTAAGCGAACAATAGCCTCAAAAGAATCGATCTCCATCCGAATATCAGGAATGACACTCGTATTTTCAAATAACTCATCTGTTAATTTACGATACCAAGTCCCGCTTGAAAAAATAATCATAGGCATCCCATTCAAATGATTCATATTTACCTCAGTAATTTCAGCAAGTGAATGAGTTCTCGGTAGAACTAATTCTAAGTGGTCTTCAAATAATGGAATACAGCTTAACCCAGGTTCATGAATAGAAGAAGCAACAATACCAACATCTATCTTCTTTTGACGTAAAGCTAAGACGATCTCATGCGTTCTCCCAGTAACGACTTTGATTTCGGCATTAGGGTGTTTTTTCATAAAGGTATTGATGATGGGCGGCAAAGTTGTTTGGAGAGTAGTTAGACTGGCTCCTAGAGTAACAGAAATTTGGCTCCCATCTTTATGTTCGGCAATCGTTCTTAAGAAACGCTTCTGACGTTCATTCTGTTCCAGCGCAAAAGTATAGGTTAAATGTCCGATAGAGGTTAACTCTAATCGCTTTCCCCGTCGATGAAAAAGCTGTACTCCAAGATCACTTTCTAGTTTTGCAATTTTCCGTGAAAGAGCAGGTTGAGAAATGTTTAGTATTTTGGATGCTTTATTTAGGCTGGATTGTTCAACAATGATGGCAAATCCATTCAACGCTTCAAACATGATAACCCTCACTTCTTCATATATTGTTTGCTTATGCATTTTAGTTATATATAATAATACTTATATTGCAATTCCATTATAAGATAAAATGGAGTAACATGAAAAGTGCCACAGGATGTTCACAAAATAGAAAGATGTATGGCAATTCCGATTGATTTTCTGTGGGGTATATCACTTTAAGATGGATTGTTTATACTAATGAATTTTGAAAACGCTGTTACAGAAAGGGGAAAAGTCATTATATGAAGGGGTATTATGCCAGAAAAATTCACTCTTTACTCGGGGTTATTCCACTAAGCTTCTTTATTCTAGAACATGTGGTGACGAACTTTGGTGCGTTCGAGGGAGGGCTTGAGCAATTTAATGAAGGCGTTGCCTTTCTGAATGGTCTGCCTTTCGTATTTTTTATGGAGCTATTTCTCATTTGGCTACCATTACTCTATCATGGTGTATTTGGATTATATCTTGCTTATCAGGCGAAACCGAACGTAGGGTCATACCAATATTCACGTAACTGGCGTTTCTTATTTCAGAGAATTACTGGCGTTCTTACATTTATGTTCGTCATTTGGCATGTGTATGAGACAAGGGTTCAAGTAGCTCTTGGAAATGTTACACATGAAGAATTAGGCGGTGTCATTCATGCAGTTGTTATGAATCCAATTACCTTCATCTTGTATTTAATAGGTGTTATTTCTACGGCCTATCACTTTTCCAATGGTCTTTGGTCCTTCCTTGTAAGTTGGGGAATTACCGTGGGTCCGCGTGCACAGCGTGTATCCTCAGTTATGTGCATGGGACTATTCGCTATTGTATCGATACTATTTATATTGTCACTCATTGCTTTCCGCGGAGTTGAATTCCAAACGGTTATGAACATTACTGAATCATTAAAGACAGTCTTAAGTTAAGGGGTGCTCTAATATGGCAACATCTAATATTATTATTGTTGGTGGTGGATTGGCTGGATTAATGGCAACCATTAAAGCAGCTGAATCAGGAACTCATGTCGATTTATTCTCATTAGTTCCAGTAAAGAGATCACATTCTGTATGTGCGCAAGGTGGAATTAATGGAGCTGTTAATACCAAAGGTGAAGGTGATTCACCGTGGGAACATTTCGATGATACTGTATATGGAGGAGATTTCCTAGCGAATCAACCTCCAGTAAAGGCGATGTGTGATGCTGCGCCGGGTATTATTCATTTAATGGATCGTATGGGTGTTATGTTCAATCGTACACCTGAGGGATTGCTTGATTTCCGCCGCTTTGGGGGGACGAAATACCATCGAACAGCATTTGCTGGGGCAACAACAGGTCAACAGCTATTATATGCATTGGATGAACAAGTTCGTCGATATGAAACAGATGGATTAGTCACCAAACGTGAAAATTGGGAATTCCTATCCGCCATTATTGACGATGAAGGTATATGCCGTGGGATATGTGCTCAGGATCTTAAGACTATGGAAGTTCATACGTTTGCTGCAGATGCTGTGATATTAGCTAGTGGTGGGCCTGGTATTATTTTTGGCAAGACAACGAACTCTGTTATTAATACGGGTACAGCAGCGAGTGCAGTTTATCAACAAGGGGCCTTTTATGCGAATGGTGAATTTATTCAAATTCATCCAACGGCTATCCCAGGAGATGACAAGCTACGCTTAATGTCAGAATCTGCACGTGGTGAAGGCGGGCGGATCTGGACTTACAAGGATGGCAAGCCTTGGTATTTCCTTGAAGAGAAGTATCCAGCCTACGGTAATCTGGTTCCACGTGATATTGCAACTCGTGAAATATTCGATGTGTGTGTAAATCAAGGCCTCGGGGTAAATGGTGAGAATATGGTGTATCTTGACCTTTCTCACAAAGATCCGAAGGAGTTAGACGTTAAATTAGGTGGAATTATTGAGATTTACGAGAAATTCATGGGAGATGATCCTCGGAAAATTCCGATGAAGATCTTCCCTGCAGTTCATTATTCAATGGGTGGAATATGGGTTGATTATAATCAAATGACGAATATTCCAGGATTATTCGCTGCAGGTGAATGCGAATATCAGTATCATGGGGCCAATCGGTTGGGTGCTAACTCACTTGTATCTGCAATATATGGCGGTATGGTATCTGGACCTAAGGCTGTCGAATATATTAAAGGTCTGAAGAAGAAGGCAGAAGATGTTCCTTCATCCGTATTTGATCGCTACAAGCAGGAACAGACTGATAAGTACGAAAACATTCTAGCGATGAATGGGACTGAAAATGCCTATGTTCTGCATAAAGAACTCGGTGAATGGATGACGAATAATATGACTGTTGTTCGTTATAATGACAAGCTGGAAGCTACGATAGAGAAGATTAAAGAATTAAAGCAGCGTTATCAAAATATCAATATCAATGATACATCCCGTTGGAATAACCCAAGTGTGGCGTTTACACGTCAATTATGGAATATGCTTGAGCTTGCGCATGCAATGACACTAGGAGCCTTATTACGTGACGAAAGTCGTGGAGCTCATTATAAACCGAATTTCCCTGAACGTAATGATGAACAGTATCTAAAGACAACGAAGGCACAATGGACACCAGAAGGTCCACAGATCACATATGACGAAGTTGATGTATCTTTAATCCCACCACGAATTCGCGACTATTCGAAAGATAAGTAAAGCATTCTTATGCATTCAATATGTATTTTACGAAGTACAAGAAGTAGTATCGCTTAATAACATTGGGGAGGTATTGATATGGCGGAAACATCTGTGGTCAACAAAAAAGTGAAATTTATTATTACCCGCCAGGAGTCACCAGATTCAGGCTCCTATACGGAGGAATTTGAAATTCCATATCGTCCTGGGATGAATGTCATTAGTTCACTTATGGAAATTCAGCGTAATCCAGTAAATAATAAAGGTGATCATATTGCACCGGTATGTTGGGATTCCAACTGTTTGGAAGAAGTGTGTGGTGCATGTTCGATGGTCATTAATGGTAAGCCACGGCAGGCTTGTGCAGCACTTATTGATAATTTGGAACAACCGGTACGCTTACAACCGATGAGTACATTTCCTGTTGTACGTGATCTTGTGATCGATCGTAGCCGCATGTTTAATGCTCTTAAGCGAGTAAAAGCATGGATTCCTATTGATGGAACTTATGATTTGGGACCAGGGCCTCGTATGGCAGAGAAGAAACGGCAATGGGCCTATGAATTGTCTAAATGTATGACATGTGGTGTATGTCTTGAAGCGTGTCCTAATGTAAATGAGAAGACGAATTTCATTGGTCCGGCAGCGATATCCCAAGTTAGACTTTTTAATTCTCATCCCACGGGTGAGATGAATGCAGAAGACCGTCTAGAAGCACTAATGGAAGATGGGGGTATTGATGGCTGTGGTAACTCACAGAACTGTGTACGTTCCTGTCCTAAAGGAATTCCATTGACAACATCCATTGCTGAAATGAATAAAGACACAACGAAACATATGTTTAAACGTTGGTTAGGCGTATAACAAGGAATCAATATCATCACACCTTTACGATTCGCATATTATGCGATATTGTGAAGGTGTTATTTATTGATGGATAATATAAGATGAAAAATAATAAGATAAAATTTAACCCTAGGCTTATTGGAGGCGAATATAGTGATTATTGATCGACCGATAACGAGCAATGATATTATAAGAGATTGTATAAATATTGGAATACATCCAGGAATGATATTACTTGTTCATTCCTCATTAAAAAGTATCGGAGGTTGGATTGTAGGTGGGGCTGAAGCCGTTATTATAGCATTACAAAATGTACTTGGAGATGAAGGAACATTAATAATGCCTACGCAATCCCCTAATCTTACAGATCCAGAGACATGGATGAATCCTCCAGTGGATCCTCAATGGTGGGATCTTGTTCGCGAGAGTATGCCTCCATATGATCCGGAATTCACATTAACGTCTGGAATGGGTATAATTCCAGAAACTTTTCGTAAACAATCTGGGGTTGTACGGAGTGCTCATCCACATGTATCGTTTGCTGCAAAAGGTAGGTTAGCTAGAAATCTAATGGAATCACATCCACTAGATTATTGTTTGGGAGAGAATTCTCCTCTTGCACGAATGGTTGAAGCAGGTGCGTATGTACTGTTATTAGGAACGGATCATGATAAGAATACAACTTTTCATTTGGCTGAATATCGGGCTTCATATCGTGGGAAGAAACATATAGAGTCGAAGGCGCCAATAAAAGGGGAACTGAATACAGAGTGGAGATCATTTCAAGATATCAACTTCCATTCAGAGGATTTTCATTTATTGGGTAATGATTTTGAACGGAATTGTCATGATTCATATAAGCGTGGAAGAATAGGGCAAGCTTCATGTATGCTTGCAAGTCAACAAGATTTAGTGAATTATGCGGTGCCCTGGTTGGAATATAATCGATAGTCAGGGGTGTGATTAGCTATGTTGGATAAGAGAGAAACTCCGAATTTACCGAAATTACGTAGTAAGAGAATACAACTCAGACCGATTGAACGTTTAGATGAAGAGCGATTATGGATGATACTTTCCGATTATCCAGCTGTTCATTCAGCATCGACAAATAAAAATCCATCCTTTTATCAATCGAAAAAAATATTGAAACAAATACTAAATCGGGATGAAGATCATCATTTGCATTTCGGTATATGTTTAGGAGAAACGCATGATTTGATTGGGTTGGTGTCTCTTCAAAACTGGAGCAAAAGTCAATCTGTGGCGACACTTGGGTATATACTTGATCGGTTGTATTGGGGACGGGGATTGGCTACGGAAGCCGTAGAACTTTTAATCAATTACGGATTTAGAGAGCTTGGGTTAACACGGATTGAGGGAAGATGTAGTGAAGATAATATTGCTTCAGAAAGAGTGATGGTGAAGAATGGGTTCACACATGACCGAATTCATCCTGCACGATATGGATCAGATCGTTCAACGGTTAAAATTAATATCTATAGCCTTTGTTACATAAATGAAATATAACCGTCACTGAACTCTAACAATAACTGTATATAATGAATTTATAACCCCCTTTGAATATATGTAGATTTAGGATCCGTTGATAACGGATCCATTTTTTTTGTTGTAATTATATTAGAGGAACAACTTGCATTTTTTTTTGCTTATAATAAACCCATTCTTTATAACCAATTTCTTTAAGTTTAGAGCTAACTTCGGACAATTCATCCCCAACACGTTCTGGTACATGTGCATCTGAACCGAAAGTAACATGTACATCATAAAATAATGCTCTTTCTAACATGGCATCTGAAGGATACCATCCCCCACTTTTCTTCGTCTTCCCTGATGTATTGATTTCTATAGCTACATCATATTCAGCTATGATCTTTAAAGTCTCATCGATAGTTTCATTAGCAGGTATCTCAGAAAAAGAAGGGTAATTTCCCTTCATGGCATCAATGTGGCCAAGTATTTGGAACATACCACTTTTTGCAGACTCTTGAATTAAGCGGTAGTATTCTTTTTTGACAGCAATCTTCTGTTCAAGGGTAAAGTTATTCCATCGATTTTTGTTGAAAATACTAACATCATGTACTTGGTGAACAGACCCAATAATATAATCAAATGGAAATGCAGAGAGTGCTTGCCGATATAGTTCCGCGTGTTGTTGGAAGTAATCAGATTCGATTCCGAGCAACACATCAATGGTACCCTCGTACTCATCTTTAAGTTGCAGTACCTCTTGTACATAATTCCTAATTTCGGACTTCCCCATAGCTATTTGTGGAAATGCTTGATCTTCATCTCTATAGAAATAAGGTGTGTGATCAGAAATACCGATGACTTTCAATCCATTGGAGATGGCGGAATCGATATATTGTCGAATATTACCGTTGGCATGCCCACAGCGATAATGATGTGTGTGAATATCAAATTTCATGTAACACGCTCCTTCATTTTTACTCAGAACTAATAAATTGTGTCTCGGGCATTCCCTTTAGATCATCAAGAAATTGATGCATGGCAGAATTAAGATATTTTCCAGATTTATATATGACACCTACGGGATGTGTAACTTCGAGCTCAATAATCGGGATAATCTTTAATGTACCCAGACGTAGTTCGCTTCCAACAGCTAATTTAGAAATAATTCCTGCACCAAGGTTTAGTTCAACCATTCGTTTGATTTCCTCGCTGCTAGAAAGTTCCATAACGACATTAGGAATTATTTTATGTTTCTTGAGAACCTCATCTACAAATTTACGTCCAACGGTATCTCCTGTTAATAAGATGAGTGGTAGATCCTGTAAGTCTTCAATGGTAGCAACAGGCTTACTGGATAAGTGATGATCCGGTGAGACTACAAGTTCGAAAGTGTCATAATAAAGGATAGAAGTGATTAAGTTTGGATTACGTTCAATGAGGTATCCGATTCCAACATCAATCTGTCCATTCTCGACGCTATTGTATACCTCACAAGATGCCATGGATTGGATAGTTGTTTTGATGAGTGGAAACTGGTCTTGGAAATAAGATAAAACACGCGGTAGAATCTGTATAGCAATGGAAGTAGTAGTTCCAAGAACAATATGTCCTTGAGGTGTGTCATTCAAATCCGAGAGCCGTTGCTTCAATTCTTCTACAATAGAAAGAATTCGTTCTGTGTGTTCTAGGAAAACTTCACCACGATCTGTTAACGTTACCGGTTGATTACGATCAACAAGGACTGTGTTAAATTCATCCTCAAGACTTTTTATTTGAGCAGAAACTGCGGGTTGTGTGAGATTGAGTACTTCTCCTGCCTTCCGAAAGCTCATGGTTTTGGAGATTGTTACAAGTGTCTCTAACTGACTGATATTCACGTCATCCCTCCTCTAGATATTTACTATTTCTATATGATCGTTCATATTCGTTAGTTAAAATTATAGATGATACTTTTATTCAGAGCAATGAAAGAGCGAATTTATTATTGATCTTTTGAAAATAGCCATTCATAAATAGGGATGAAATACCGATAAATAATGATGAGGATTTTTATAGGGATAGGTATATAGGGATTCATAATGAAGTTATTATGGGCAATAGGACCTAGTAGCTTGGCATATCTTTTAAAATTAGTGTTTTATTCCTAGGTTTAAAGTATAATTAGCTTACGATAATATAGGGTCTTTTGGTACCTTGACCATTAGCCCAAATGGAAAGGGGCAGCAATTAAACGATGAAAGCAGAGATAATTAATCCTTTCCTAGAGTCGGCTAGGAATGTTATCGAACAAGTTATTCAAATATCTCCTTCAACGGGTAATTTAGGTATTAAGACTATTGAATTTGTAAAAGGTGATATATGGATACAAGTGGGGATGACAGGGCAAATGTCGGGAAATATTGTATTTGGATTGAAAGAATCTGTCGCTCTAAAGATTGTCTCCATTATGATGGGTGGTTTTGTTCTCACTGAGATGGACGAAATGGGACAAAGCGCGATCTCTGAGCTTGGTAATATGATAAGTGGTAATGCTAGTACGATTCTCTCCAATCAGGGTGTGACGGTTGATATTACCCCTCCTAAAATTGTTAATTTTGAGAGTAGTTCCTTAATGCAATCTAAAAAGGCGCTGAGTATTCCTTTGATGATGGATGGAGTAGGAGAAATGGATATTCAAGTGATGATTTCTTAGAAGAAGGAGTCTAGGCTCCTTCTGAGGAGGATCGAAGGATTATGTTGAAAGACAAAGTAATAGTTATTACTGGAGCATCTAGCGGAATCGGTGCATTAGCTGCGAAGTTTCTATCAGATCAGGGGGCTATACCAGTATTAACTGCCCGTTCGTTGGACAAACTGAAATCCGTGGGAGCACAATTAACTGGTGTACATGATCTCATTATGATGGATGTAACTAAACAGGAACAAGTACAACAAGTGATGAAGCAAATTATAGACCGATATGGCAGAATAGATATTCTTCTAAATAATGCAGGATTTGGAAAGTTTGATTCCATCCTGGAAATGCCAGTGGATGAATTCAGTGATATGATGGATGTTAATTATATGGGAACTGTACGATGTACGAAGGCTGTTCTCCCCTTTATGTTGGAGAGGGGTGAGGGGCAAATCGTTAACGTTGCCTCTATGGCAGCCAAGATTGGAACAGCTCGTTCCACTTCGTACACTGCAACGAAACATGCGGTATATGGATTCAGTAATAGCTTACGCCAAGAACTGAGAGGGACTGGAATTACGGTATCAACGGTCAATCCAGGTCCAATAGATACACCATTCTTTGAATTAGCAGATCCTTCAGGGAAATATTTATCCAATATAAATTGGTTTATCATGAAGCCAGAGTATGTTGCCCATAAAATGATAAGACTTATGAAACATAAACAAGAAGAGATTAACCTTCCATGGTTGGCCGCTGCTGGGATGAGATTGTATCAATTGTTCCCACGGTTGGCGGATAAGTTAACACATAAGATGCTGAATAAGAAGTGAAGAGAACCGGCTCATGAGTGGTCATACCCCTGTCAAGTAGACAGATGAAAAAACTATGCAGCCAGCGCGTGCCGATACTCAATCGGCGCGCGTTGTTTGAGTTTAGCCTGAAACCGTTGATAGTTATAAAAGTAGATATAATCTTCAACGGCTTGATGTATCTCGGCTTCTGACTTACACTGGAGAAGATACAACTTCTCTGTTTTGAGATGCGAAAAGAAGGATTCGATGCACGCGTTATCCAGGCAGGTTGCTTTGCGAGAGTGGCTGCCTTTGACGCTGAATGCTTCTAGTCGTGTGTTGTACACTTGAGACGTATATTGGAAACCTTGATCCGAATGGAGCACGGCTTCTGATACGTCTCTTTTTCTTGTCCACTGGTCGATCGTATCTAGTACGAGTTTAACATCGTTACGATCTGATATTTGCCAAGCTACGATCTCATTGTTAAATAAGTCCTGAATCGCAGACAGGTAATAAAAGCGTGTACCATCGGAGATATAGGTGATATCTGTGACCATCTTTTGTTGAGGGCCTGTAGCATGAAATTGACGCTTCAATCGGTTAGGATATACGACAGAAGGTGTATAATTGAATCGTTGTCTTTTCCTTCGTATCACGGATTGGATGGATAATTCCCTCATGAGCCGCGCTACCTTTTTGTGGTTGACACGATAGCCTGCTTCCCATAAAGCCGTCATCATACGTGGATATCCAAAGTAAGAATGAACGGAATGAATAGCCATCATGTGCTCCTTGATTTCATGATCTCGCGCTTGTCTTTCAATACGCTTAGATCGCGTTGCACGCCATTTGTAGTAGCTGGCTCTGGGTACACCTGCAATGGTTAATAAACGCGTGACACCGTGTAACTCACGGAGTTCTTCAATTACTTGATAGTTGTCTTGCTGACTGAGGAAGCCTCCTTTACCAGATTTGGATACCGCTTTTTTAAGTAGTCCACCTGTACTTTCAGGTGATCTCGCTCTTCCTCTACAGAGGCAAAAGACGTACGTGTTCGTCCTTTTAACGGATTAGATAAGCTTTTACGTACATCGAATTCCTCTCCATCTCGCCACTTTCTCACCCATACTTTTAATTGTGTGCAGTTCCTAATTCCCAAGTTTTCTGCCACCACTTTGAAGCTTGCTAATCCCTTAAGGTATTCTTTGACCGCTACTTCTTTAAATTCATTCGTATACTGTTGAAATACTTGTCCTTTTTTAGCCATAAAAATATCCCCTCCAAGTTCACTCTTTCCCACATGATAACATGCGGTTTTTTTTGAGTGTCTACTTAAAGGGGATATTACCATGAGGGCCGGTTTTTTGCTAAATATCTTTGTGTATATAGATTGCATTGCATATAATTTTTTATAAGTATTTGGAGCGATGTCTATTTTAGCATATAATGTATAAGAATGATTTGAACAAAAAGGATGGACACATATGAATATTACTTCTTTTGACGAACTAGGTATTCCAATCGAGATGATTAATAAACTAGCTGAATTTGAAATAAAGGTACCTTCACCTGTACAAGCTGAGGTGATTCCGGCTGTTCTGCAACGAAAGGATGTATTAGCCCATTCACAGACAGGAACCGGAAAGACACTTGCATATTTACTACCGATGCTTATGGGGATTGATCCTGAAATGAAGTCAATTCAAAAGCTGATTATTGCTCCTACACAAGAACTTGCGATGCAAATTGTACGTGAAAGTGAACGTTATGGCGAACAGAGTGGTGTTCGTGTTCTGGCACTCATAGGTGGTGCGTCGACTAAACGTCAATTGGAGAAGTTGCGACTTCATCCCCAATTAATTGTGGGTACTCCAGGAAGAATAAGAGAATTAGTCGAGACACGCAAAGTTAAGATGCACAATGTTAATTCTATTGTTGTCGATGAAGTTGATCAAGTGTTCCAATTAGGTGCAGCAGGTGACGTTAGCAAAATTATACGCAGTGCTATGCGCGATCGCCAACTAGTGTTTCTATCTGCAACAATTAGTAAAGAGTCTGCAGATCTCGTAAGTAGAGAAATGAAGGAACCCGTTCTTATTGGGATTGCTCCAGAACAAATGACGGCGTCAGGGCTTGAACATTATTACTTTATTACTGAAGAACGGGATAAGCCAGATGTTTTGCGTCGTCTTATTCGTCATTACAATCCTGAAAAGGCATTGGTATTCGTCAATGCGACAGATGATATTGCTGTAGTTGAAGCGAAAATGAACCATTTAGGCATCAGTACTCAGGCTCTTTATGGCGATGCTAATAAATTGGCACGTAGTGGGGTTCTAGATCGTTTTCGTAAAGGCAAATTCAAGTTGCTAGTAGCGAGTGATTTAGCAGCTAGAGGATTAGATATTGAAGGATTAACGTTGGTTGTGAATTACGATCCACCGGTAGATTCGGAACATTATGTACATCGCGCAGGTCGAACAGGAAGAATGGGACGTAGTGGGATTGTGCTCTCGATTGTTACAGACCGGCAGACATTTATCATTAAGAAGTTCACAAAAGAGCTTCATACTCCGATCGGACTTCGGATAATGTCATCGGGTAAAGTTATTAAACCAGGTGAAGAGATTCCACGGAACACTACCTATACTAAGCCAGCAAAGATGGAGTCCACAGAGCCCAAGCAGTCAAGTAAGAATACTGTACTGAGTGTAGCGAGTGTTCCAGTTCTACCAACACCAAGCGCGGAGGTATCACGTAAATCTAATCGAGCTGCAACAGGTGCAAGCAAAAGTGAACGAGAACGTGTCCGGAAGAATAAAGGTGCACCGAAATGGTTGAAGAATAAACCACCACGTTCATAATGTTCTTTCTATGATCTGTCCGATTGAGGATCGCTATTAAAACTGAGGTGATGTTAATGAGTGAAACACCAGTCTTAGATATTAAGGGTTTAACAGGAGGTTACAGTTTAAACCGCCCTGTATTACATGATGTTGAGCTTCAAGTAGGAACAGGTGAGATGATAGGACTAATCGGGCTGAATGGCGCGGGGAAAAGTACAACGATGAAGCATATTCTAGGACTCATGGCACCCCAAAAGGGGGATATTCGTGTCAAAGGGAAGAAGCGGGAAGAAGATTCAGAGGCATATCACAGTGCACTTGCTTTTGTTCCGGAATCTCCGATGCTTTATGATGAAATGACTGTTAAAGAGCATCTGGAATTTACCGCAAGAGCATATAGTGTATCTAAGGATGACTACGAGGATCGGTCTCAAAAGTTAATGGCATTATTTCGCATGGAAGATAAAATGGATAGTTTATCGATTCATTTATCTAAAGGGATGAAACAAAAGGTGATGATCATGTGTGCATTTGTAGCACGGCCATCTCTGTATATTATTGATGAACCATTTCTCGGGCTTGATCCATTGGGAATTCGCTCTTTGCTTGACTTCATGATGGAATTGAAAGCGGGAGGTTCCTCAATCCTACTTAGTTCACATATTCTCTCGACCATAGAGAATTATTGTGACCGTTTTATTGTCATGCATCAAGGAAGTATCATCGCTCAAGGAACACTTGGTCAAATTGCAGAACAAGCGGGCATCCCTGAAGCCCCGCTGGAGGAATTGTTCTATAATCTTGTCCAAGGTAGGGTCTGAATATGGATCTGAGGAATCTTCGTAATGAACGACGTCGTCAATTTTGGGGGGAGATTGTACCCTATCTAGGGTATGTCATGCAAAGCGGTGTAGCGGTTATGTTCCTATTCCTGTTCATAGCTTTCTCCGCATGGTATACATCATTGGTACAAAATATTCCCATAGGGTTACCTATTCGTTGGATTATGCTGGTTATACTACTTCCGTTAATTGTTCAAAGTAGTTTTCGTACATATCTTCAGTCTCCTGATGTCGTATTTCTCCTCCCACAAGAATCGAAAATGAAGCGTTATTTATCAGGTAGTTGGATTAGTGGTGTGGTGTATAAATTACTGGTATTGTCACTGGTATTCTTTACGTCATGGCCACTTTACATTCGAAGTGAGGTTGAACCGAAGACGTTCTGGACATTTCTAATCCTAATCTTCTTATTAAAGATTATTTCAAGCTATGGAGCTTGGAAAGAAATTTCTATGGTATCAACTCGAGCTTCTAGAGGATATCGGTTACTTCGGTGGGCAGTTATGGCTTTGGCGATGATGGCATGGATCTGGGAGCCTGTAGGGAAGAGTCTAATCTATGTGTTACTGATCGTAATAACCTATGTGCTTTCATTATCGATTCCAATGAAACATTTAGTTGCCTGGGAGCGTCTTATTGCTAAAGAACAATCACAGATTGGTCGAGTAATGTTGGTGTTAGGGTGGTTTGTTAATGTCCCAGAGCGTCAGCAACGAGTATACCCTCGACGTTTACTATCAAATGCAGGAAATCGGCTGCCTTGGAGATCTAGCTCTGCATATAAGTATCTTATTACCAAAAGCTTCATTCGTAGCGATATATTAGGCATTGTCATGCGTGCGGGTATATTGGGAGTTGTATTGATATGGTGGACACGCGGTAGTTTGCTCGGAAGTGGTATTTATTTGTTCTTACTGTTCTTAATTGGAGTACAATTATCCTCTTTACTACGTTATCATCGCGAGTCTTTCTGGTTAAATATTTATCCGGTTCCAGCCATAAGTAGACAACAGAATGTAACGATATTTGTATTTCAGATTCATTTGTTGTTAGCCTTTATTCTATGGTTACCTTTATTGGGATCTGGTTGGGAACATGCAAGTTTAACATTTGGAACGCTTGCTTCAGGTATAGTTATATCTTTTCTTATTAAAGCTGTACTCACACGTAAGGCCAAGCATGAGAACGATGATGATTAATATCTTAATAAACAAAGAGACCGGGGAATTTCCCCGGTCTCTTATTCTAGAATACACGATACTAGATTATACCCAGAATGATTTAGTGATAATAACTAACAAGATGAAAAGGACCAAAATCGCACCTGTGCTAGTAAACATTCCGCCGCCATATCCGCCTCTGACTTCTTCTACTCCACTCATGTTCATTCCCCTTTCATAACATGATGTACTTCTGTACTACACCGTATTGTATGAATGGGAAAGAAATGATGATTGGGTATTACCCCAAATGGATTAAAAATCTAGTTTTTATGGGTGGATCATAAGTCAGATTATGCTTGTAGATCCTGTATACCTTGATAGATTAATTGGTACAAATCCTCTAGGTATTCTTCATCGATACAAGAAAAGGCAACTCTCAAATCCTGATCTCCTAAAGCGATCGTACCTACACCGTATTTTTCAATCAAATGCGTACGCAAAGCTTCAGCGGAAACAGTCTTTAATTTCAAGCACATGAAATATCCAGAGTTGAACGGATAGTACTCCCACACTTCATCGTATTTATCATTGTCGAGCAAGGATTTCACACGATTAGCGCGACCCTTCATTATTTGGAATTTCTCTTCTTTTTGGACTGCGAAATCAGGTGACTTTAGTGCATCAAGAATAAATGTTTGTGAAGGATGTGGCCCGCTTGAGATTGTCGCACGGATAATTCCTAGTGTTTTTTGTTCAAGTGCAGCTAATAAATTTTCATTGTCTGAAGCATAGGTGATGAATCCTACACGGAACCCCCATACGAATTCTTCTTTGGTGGCACCGTCGATTTTGATTGCGAGCACACGTGGGTGAATGCTTGCTAGCTTACCAAATAATGATTCCTTCATGGAATCCTCGAAGAAGAGTGCGAAATAAGCATCATCAGTTACTACAACGACGTTAATTCCTGCTTCTGCTGCTTCTGTTATCACTGCAATAATCTCTTCGCCTTCTTTGAGGCCTGGTGTATAGCCAGTTGGATTGTTAGGGAAGTTGAGAACTACAATTGCTTT
Source organism: Paenibacillus crassostreae (assembly GCF_001857945.1). Taxonomy (NCBI): domain Bacteria; kingdom Bacillati; phylum Bacillota; class Bacilli; order Caryophanales; family Paenibacillaceae; genus Paenibacillus; species Paenibacillus crassostreae. The sequence goes on along the minus strand of NZ_CP017770.1, from coordinate 1,433,575 downwards.
TCCCTTGTCTTGTTGAGCTAATAAAGCTTCACGAAGTCCATTGCTATTGAAAGTCATTTCTTCTGTAAATAATGGATAGTTAATGCACTCACCATGGCGACGTACACCAAATGTTAGTTCATAATTCTCCCAATTTTTATCCGGATATATAACGGCATCGCCTTCATTCACAAACAAATCGGCTACAATGCTAAGTCCATGAGTCAACGCATTGGTTACAATTGGATTACTAAAGGATTTATCCTGTAAGGAAGGGTTCTCCTGCAACATTTTGTTCCGCCAAACAGTTCGTAATTCTGGTTTTCCTGCTGGAGGAGCATAACTGTATAGATCTTTAGGTTGGAATGCAGATAACTTATCTTGAATTACCTTTAGATGCATAGGAATTCCACCTTCAGTAGCGATTCCTATTGTTGCATTGTATTTTTTTGCATGGGCTGTTGCTTCAGCAGATTGACTAAGAATCCCCTCTTTAGGGAAATAAATCTCTCTTCCTAGTGTTGATAACATGTCATAAACGTGTGTATTTCCAGTTTGAATGTTCTCGTTTAACTGTCCAGCAAGTTGGTTCATGCTTTCCATCCTTCCAGTTTGTGTAATGTAGGAATTTACCGTTTTCGCTGGACATATTATACCACCTAGTTCAGCAACAGTCACTGATAATTCCTGAATTACTGCTGGTGTGGACAGTATTTCTTCATATGATCAATCGTTTCTTGATCTCTTGTACGATCTCTTGTTTCCAATCCATTGATCACTTTGTTCATGGCCGGTTCAGATAAATTTTGACCAAATTTAAATTTTGCTGATAAATGGTTAGCTATTATTTTCACCATGACTACACTGCGAAGTCGTGAGGCATATCGCGGATCAGCAGGGTCAATGGGATCGTATCCACCTTCTGGTTGTAGTTTTTTCATGAACAAAGTAAATATTCGTCCTTTTTCTACTAGATCTTCAAGGATCACTGCGTTTCCGCTTGCGGTTACACTTTTGAAGTACGCTGTTGCGGGGCAAGCCATTGCGGGATCACTGAAGTATGAAGGGATTAATGCATATTCATCAGCTACGGTAAAACTTACTTGATCATTTGAACGAAGGTGATTCATTTTTTCACCAACACGACTTCCATGGAAATAAAAGCATCCCTGATCGTATACAAAGTTTAATGGAGTGACGCGTGGTCTACCATCCTCGGTGACGGTTCCGAGAAACCCAAAACTCATATCTGATAAGAATTGATTAACTTCTACCTCATCTTGTACACTAAATTCCTGTCTTCTCATATGTTAACGCTCTCCTCTTCTATTTGGTAGATTGAATACATCATAGTTTTATCGTATAGTAGTCGCTGGCTAGTAAAAAGATCCAATTTTCGTTTTATTTTATAGTCCACTTTAGTATAATTTTGAATAAGAAGAAGGTGATGATATGGAATTCGCTTTGCCATTAGCATCTTATTTAGAGGAATATCGATATAAATATCTAGCGATCTATTATGCAATACGAGATGCTATTCTAGAGGGGAGATTGACTTCAGGCACTAAGCTACCTTCTACTCGATATGTAGCAGATCTTTATCATATATCGCGTGGATCTGTTGCCCAAAGCTACGATATGTTACTAGCTGAGGGATACGTCCAAATGACAGTTGGTAAGGGGACATTTGTTGCTCATGCAGGTCCATCTCCAGACTCAAAGAAACAGGAGTTAGTTAGTGCGGATATTACCCTTTCTTATTGGGGGAATAGGATTATGAGTCAACCAAGATCTCTCAAAAAATATGTTGAACAGGATAACAAAATTAGCTTTCTGCTTGAAGGAATGCCTATGGAATCTTTCCCTTATGATGAGTGGCGAAGTGCACTAAATCATGCAGGTGGTAAGAGTGGCAAGAATTTATCGATAGCTTCTTCTCCTGCGGGAGATGCAGAATTGCGTGAGGCTATCGCAACTTATCTTCGGGTTACCCGAGGTATTTCAGTTGAGTCTTCAAATATTGTCGTATTTAGTGGATCTATGCAGGGTATTGCGATCCTGATACAGCTTCTAGTGAATGAAAGGGACGCAGTTGTTGTTGAGGATCCAAGTTATCACGGCATTCGTATGGGAGTTCAAGCATGTGGAGGTGACATTCTTCGAGGAGAATTAGATAGCGATGGTGTAATTCCTGAAGACTGGAATGCTAAGGTGCTCTTTGTAACTCCTAGTCGTCAATTTCCTACCGGGGCTGTACTCACCTTGGAACGACGCAGGGAGATATTGAAATGGGCGCAGAGACATAAAGGAGTCATTATCGAAGACGATTATGATAGTGAATTCCGTTTCGGGGGGCGTCCAATTGAACCTTTGAAGGCATTGGATCAAGAAGGTAGAGTTGTCTATCTAGGATCATTCTCAAAGACGATGTTTGCCGGATTACGTATAGGTTACGCTATTCTTCCGAATTCACTTGTTGAACCAGTTATTCAAGCAAAAGCGTTATACGACCCCATTACGCCAGGGCTTTTAGAGCAGAGGGCCTTAGCATATTTCATGAACCATGGGCATTATAAGCGCCACCTCCGACGAATGACACGTGTATATAGAGTACGTCATGATACACTTTGTGACCTAATGTCACAACATCTAAGCGAAATATTTCAACTTGTTCCGAGTGATGCTGGACTACATATCTATACGAAGTGGCAACGATCAGCAGAAGAATATGAAGCATTTATTGATGCGGCGAAGTTGAGAAATGTTGAATTTAGGGATGCTTCATTCTATGGGATCTTTCCAGGTCCCTTAGCAGCTTGTTTTGGATTTGCACATTTAGACGAAGATCAGATGATCGAAGGAATAAATCGGCTTGCGAAAGCTTGGCAGGATGTGCAACAATTATTCGAATAGGTTGAGATAAAGAAGAGCGAATTTTGAGATTTTATCAAGGAGGGATTACGTTATGTTACATGCCTCGCCATCTTCTTTTGAAATCAAACCCGCATTAGCTAAAATTGTATGTGAGCCCAGTTGGAGATGGCATAAAAGAGAAAAGCCGCTGCCTAATTATGATCTTTTCTATGTCTGGAGTGGTGAAGGTACTCTTATTAGGAATGGTATTACCTATGAAATCGGTAGAGGAAGTTGTTTTCTATTTCGGCCCGGGGATCACACGAGTGCTGTTCATAATCCACAGAAGCCACTGGTCATCAGTTATATTCACTTTGATGTTCTAGAATCTGTAACAGAGATTCCTCTTCCCTATAGAGTGGTACGTGAGACGGTTGATTTGGAATATATGCTGGCACGGTATGTACGATTGTTTCTAGTGAATACTTATGCGGCTAAGGAAGAAGGACAACTTATTCTTAAGCAACTGATGATTCATTTGTTACGAATAGATCAGGAACAGGATCAGCCCGTACAGAAAGTTGTAAGTAATCAATTAGCAGAAGCCGTACATGAAATAGCAAACTACATACAACAACACCCAGGTGTTCAACATCGCGTAGTAGATTTGGCCACTCGTGCTGGGCTGTCGTCACGTTATTTCTCAATTAAATTTAAAGATATCATAGGGATACCTGTTCAATCTTATATTATTAAGACGCGTATCGAAAGAGCACAGCATTTGTTATTGTACGCAGGTATGAATGTTACCGAAGTGGCAGATACGCTCGGGTATCGAGATATCTTCTTTTTCAGCAGACAATTTAAGCAATATACGGGTCACAATCCATCAGAAATTCGTTAAAAATGGATTGGTCTTAGAAAGTGAGATGAACATGAGTCATGGACAATACAATAGATGGGATTGCATTTGTAACAGGGTGTTCTAGCGGATTTGGTCTTCTTATCAGTGTAGAACTTGCGCGAAAAGGATTCACCGTCTTGTCAGGAATGCGTAGGTTAGAAGATAAAGATTCACTGATAAGGGCTGCTTGTATGGCAGGGGTGGAGTCTTCTATCCATGTGGTTGAATTGGATGTGATGAATGAAGAACAAGTTCATGAAGTAGTTCAGCAAATTCAAGAGCAGTATGGTCGGCTAGATCTATTAGTCAATAATGCTGGTTCAGCTTATGGAGGAATGATTGAAGAGGTGCCCCTATCCGTGTGGAGGCAACAGTTCGAGGTTAATTTCATGGGAATGGTCTCTGTTACTCAAGCGGTTCTACCTTTAATGAGGGAAGGAAACGGGGGACGAATTATTCAGATGAGTAGTATTAGTGGGGGAGTTGGATTTCCTGGTTTTGGCCCATATGCATCATCTAAATTTGCTCTAGAAGGATTCAGTGAATGCCTCGCTATGGAAGTGAAACAGTTCGGGATTGATGTCGTATTGGTTGAACCGGGAGCTTATGGAACACCTATCTGGGGGAAGAGTTTTTCACAATTAAAATCAATCTCTACCTCACCCTATAAAGGATTACTTGATCGTATTCTTCAATATTCACAACGTAGTGCAACAAGTGGTGGTGATCCTATGGATGTCGCTTTACTTATCGCGAAGATTGCCACCATCCCATCGCCAGGTTTTCGCTATCGAATCCCCAAAGGAACAACGTTAACGATGGTTGCCAAATATGTATTACCTACTCGTTGGTTCCAGCGAATAATTCTGTATTATTTATACAAGTAAAAACGGCTAGGTTACCCTTATTTTTAAGGATGACTAGCCGTTTCTACTAGATATTACCTTTCTGTTTTGAAGAATGAAGTTCCCCCAACGATTGCCCCATTCGTACTGAATCTCCTGGTTTAAGATCTTCTCGCGGCGTAAATGTACCATTTTCTATCAGAAGAACCACGGTAGACCCGAATTCGAAATAAGCAAGATCATCACCTTTATTCCATTTGTTTACAGACTCATCGGTATACTGAATACTGCTCACGTTCATTGCCCCTACTTTAACGACAGCGACTTCTCCTAAGGAGTGTTGAATGTATGTAATAAGCCTTTCATTACGACATAGCACATATGGCATATGTGTCATACCGAAATCATTCACTGGGTAGACACGGCCTTTAATATGTTCACTCTCCCTCTTCACGCCAGTCACAGGTGAATGGATACGATGATAATCAGTTGGACTTAAGTAGAGAACAAATACATAGCCATGTTTGTATAATTCGAGATGTGGAGAATGATGGAGAATTTCTTCTACAGTATAATTCTGCCCTTTTACATTCAGTATAGTCCCTGAAGATATTGTACCCATAGCTGTGATTCGTGCATCCACTGGACTAGATAGTGAATGTTCCTGTGAATCAATAGGTCTCATGCCAGGTTTCAAACGACGTGTAAAAAATGCGTTAAGAGAATGATATTCATCTATATTTTTTTCTGCTTCGGATACGGGAATTTGATAGTTTCGTATAAACATTGGTATGACGTAACGGCTAATTCTACTGTGGGAAAAGTGTCCCATGATTCGGGATATCGATTTTCTTGAGGAGAGCTCCGTCATTAGCCGTAAAATTCTCTTTGCCATGGTCTTACTCCCTTCAGAGATGCTTCGTAAGCGCTCTGCAATATATTGACATAGATTCGAGGTTAAATCAAGATAGATTGCCAATCTGAGTGCGATAGTCCTTGGTATATCAGTCACCTCTTGTTTGTCGTAAGGTAGTGCCTATTTTCATTTAATATGGTGGCATCAGCCTAGCTGTCCGCATAGAATACTGGAGATCGTTACGTCAGGGAGGAGCGACAACATTGAAAAAAAAGGTGAAAAACAATCCATCGAAAGTCAGTAAGCGTTTATATTATGTGGATAATCCTGAAATACAAGAACTGGATTTAATGAGTAGATCCAATCGGTCAGAAGAAAAGAAAAAAGAAGCAAACATAAATTCCTTAGCAACGGAGGTCCCTATATATGATGTTCACACTGATGCTGCTCTCTCCATTACTCCCACCCCGAATTTCGAATCCTTGAATGATATTGACGAATTAGAAGCTGAGATAAACAAGGAAATAGACAAGGATGTAAACATCGAAGCTGTAGATTATCTAGAACGGATTATGGCAGAGAAAAAAATGCCGAGTTCCCCGCATGCTTTCATATATACAGACGACCTTAGTTATGCGGCTGTGACAGGTGACAAAATAGCAGCTAGAGCAATAGATAGTTCCAAACTACAGCTGGGGATCATCGAAAGTGAGCACATGGCAGACTATGCGGTGACTCATATTCAGCTAGCAGACGGTTCAGTTAATTCATCCAAAATTGCGTTAGACTCGATTAGAGAGGATCATATTGCAGATAGCGCTATTACGGGTGAAAAAATCCGTGATCGTTCCATTGATGAGGATAAAATGATGGATGGGAGTATCACCTCAGTCAAATTAGCCGATAAGAGCATTGACGCGAGCAAGATAGCAGATGGTTCAATAAGTCTACGCCATCTTAGTCGATTATTTATTTCTAGTGAAATGCTTCAGGATCAGTCCGTGACAACTAGCAAAATTGCTAGTTCCAGTATACATGACCACCACTTAATGAATGATTCTATTACGACTTCCAAGCTTAGTGAAGGTGCAGTCACATCTTCAAAGATTCGGACTGGGGAAATAACCGGTGATAAGTTAAAGGACAAAACGATTGAAGGTCGTCATTTAAGTAAACGATCCGTAACTGCAGAACATATCGCATATGAAGCCATTGGCAAGGAGCAATTAGCATCTAAGATTGTTGGATCAGGCCATATCGCTCCGGATTCTATTGAAAGTATTCATTTGCAACAAGGAGCTGTAACCTCAGAAATTCTAGCTCATAATGCTATCACAGCACTACATTTAGCAGAAGTAATCTTAAGCGGGAATCAAATCGGGCCAGGAGAAGTTACCAACAGACACATCGCTGACCAAAGCATTGGTTCTACCAAGCTGGCAGAGCAATCGGTGAGTACGAATCATATCGTGGAGCAGACCATAACAGCATCCAAAATCGCAGATCAGAGTATTCTTCCGCAAAAAATTGTAAATGAAGCGGTTATGGCAAGGCATATCGCTAAATCAGCAATCCAAGAGATTCATGTTGGACCTAATGTTATTAATACGGGTCATATTCGTCCAAGAGCCATTAGAGGCGAACATATTGATGTAGCGAGTATTGCGAAGTTACATCTAGAAGATCATGCGGTTACTTCCGATAAAATTGACCATTACTCCATTGAGAGTAGACATATTTCAGATGACACAGTTGGAACTCGTCATGTTCAAGAAGGTGCGATAACGAATGAGAAGCTTGCCGATAAAAGCGTGACGTTTGCCAAAATAAGTTCAGGAGCAATTGGAAGTCAAGCAATAGAAGATCAGGCTGTGATTTCAAAACATATTGCACCAAAGACTGTAACTAATGAGCATATTGCAATCAACAGTATTGGCTCAACAGAGTTACAAAAAAATGCTGTTCATTCCTTTCATATTGCTGATAACACGATATCTAGCCAACATTTACAGGATGGAAGTGTGGATAGTGTAAACTTGAAAGATCGATCTGTAACGGAAGGGAAACTATCATGGGGTAGTGTTAAGACAGAGCAGTTAGGACATGGAATTGTGTTCTCACAACATTTAGGCGACTATGCGGTAACCTCGCTTAAGCTATCACCTGAAAGTGTCTCAACAGATAAAATTCAGGACTTATCGGTGACATCATCTAAATTTGCAGACGGCTGTATCAGTTCTGCGAAGATTGCATCGGAAGCTATCTTAACTGAGCATATCTCGAAAGGGGCAGTAGGAAACAATGCTTTAGCAAAAGGTGCAGTGACAGAAACCAGTATCAGTGCATCAGCAGTGAGCAGTGTGGTGCTTCAAGATGGAGCCGTAACACAAGCAAAACTTAGTGCTGAATCCGTAGGGAGCTCAGAGTTGCAATTAGGCGCAGTAGCCGAGGAACATATACAAGGTGAAAGTATTCAGGAGTGGCATATCGCACCGGATGCGGTACGTAGTCGCCATTTGGCTGCGTCATCTGTGGGTAGGAAGGAGCTGCAAGATGGAGCGGTAACAGCAGCAAAGCTTGATGCGGAAGCGGTAGGAAGCTCGGCACTGAGGGCAGGTGCAGTTACCTCGGAGCACATTCAAGCAGAAAGCGTGCAAGAATGGCACATCGCACCGGGAGCCATAGGAAGAAGCCGGTTGCCTGCATCTGTAGTAGGTAGCGAAGAGATACAAGATGGTGCGGTGACTGAGTCGAAGATAGACGTAGAGGCCGTTGGAAGTACGGCACTGAAGGCAGGTGCAGTTACCTCGAAGCACTTGCAAACAGAAAGTGTGAAGGAGTGGCATATTGCTCCAGGAGTCATAGGTGCCAATCATCTCGCAACATCAACTGTAGACAGTGCGAAGTTGCAAGATGGGGCTGTAACTGCATCTAAACTTGGTGCAGAAGCGGTAGGAAGCTCAGCGCTACAGTTAGGTTCAGTAGCGCAGGAGCATATTCAAGCAGAAAGCGTGCAGGAGTGGCACATCGCACCGGGTGCGGTACGTAGTAGTCATTTGGCAGCATCGTCTGTGGGTAGGAAGGAGCTACAAGATGGAACCGTAACATCAGCGAAGCTTGATGCGGAAGCAGTAGGAAGTGCGGAACTGAAGGCAGGTGCAATTACCTCGAAGCACTTGCAAACAGAAAGTGTGCAGGAGTGGCACATCGCACCGAATACGGTACGTAGTAGCCATTTGGCAGCGTCATCTGTGGGTAGCAAAGAACTACAAGATGGAGTGGTAACAGCAGCGAAGCTTGATGCTGAAGCGGTAGGAAGTGAAGCGCTGAAGGCAGGTGCAGTTACCTCGGAGCATTTGCAATCAGATAGTGTGAAGGAGTGGCATATTGCAACGGAGGCAATAGGCACAAGGCACTTGGCTCCGGAGTCCGTAGGAAGCGAGAAATTGAAGGCAGGTGCAGTTACCTCAGAGCACTTGCAAGCAGAAAGTGTGCAAGAATGGCACATCGCTCCAGGAATCATAGGCACCAATCATATCGCAACATCAGCAATAGGCAGTGTGGCGTTGCAAGATGGAGCCGTAACAGCAGCCAAACTTGGTGCAGAAGCCGTAGGAAGCTCTGCGCTGCAATTAGGAGCAGTTACTGAGGAACACCTTCAAGCGGAAAGTGTGCAAGAGTGGCATATTGCGGAGGATGCGGTACGTAATAGCCATTTAGCGGCATCATCTGTGGGTAGCGAGGAGCTACAAGATGGCTCGGTAACAGCAGCGAAGCTTGACGCGGAAGCGGTAGGAAGCGAAGCGCTGAAGGCAGGTGCAGTTACCTTGAAGCACCTACAAGCAGAAAGTGTGCAAGGGTGGCACATCGCACCAAGAGCCATAGGCAGAAGCCATTTACCTGCGTCTGTAGTAGGTCACGAAGAACTTCAAGATGGTGCGGTGACTGCGACGAAGTTAGAAGCAGAGGCTGTAGGTAGTGCGGCATTGAAGGCAGGTGCAGTTACCTCGGAGCACTTGCAAACGGAAAGTGTGCACGAATGGCACATCGCTCCAGGAATCATAGGCACCAATCATATCGCGACATCAGCAATAGGCAGTGCGTTGTTGCAAGATGGAGCCGTAACAGCAGCCAAACTTGGTGCAGAAAGCGTTGGGAGCTCAGCGCTACAGTCAGGAGCAGTAGCGGAGGAGCATCTACAAGCGGATAGCGTGCAGGAATGGCATATCGCGGAAGGTGCGGTACGTAGTAGCCATTTGGCGGCATCATCTGTGGGTAGCGAGGAGCTACAAGATGGCTCGATAACAGCAGCGAAGCTTGACGCGGAAGCGGTAGGAAGCAAAGCGCTGAAGGCAGGTGCAGTTACCTCGGAGCACATCCAAGCAGCAAGTGTTCAAGAATGGCACATCGCTCCAGGAGTCATAGGTACTAATCATATCGCGACATCAGCAGTAAGCAGTGCGTCGTTGCAAGATGGAGCGATAACGGCATCAAAGATCGGGGCAGAATCCGTAGGAATCAAGGCACTGCAGGCGGAGACGGTCGCTTCGAAACATATACGAGCGCTTAGCGTGCAAGAGTGGCATATCGCTCCAGGAGCCATAGGTACCAATCACATCGCAGCATCAGCAGTAGGAAGTACGGCATTGCAAGTAGGAGCGGTCGCGACAGAGAATCTACAAGCGGAGAGCGTACAGGGATGGCATTTGGCTCAGGGTGCAGTGGGTATGGATCACGTGCAGGAGGCTGCTATTCAAGGGACACATCTATCGTCAAATGCTGTTAATTTTGAACATCTCGCTTTCAAACCTGTATATAGTAGATCTGAGAAGCCTTCTTTGCAACAGTACGGCATGACACCATTTATGTTCAATGACGAAGAAAGTAGTATAGTAGTCCCGGTCTCTCTGGAAGAGCCATTCATAAATATTCACTATGTGATTGTTGCCATGTGTAATCATCCTGATTTCTACGCATCACTGAAATCTCAGGAAGTAGATTATGCAATTTTAGAAGTTATTCGGCGTCCTGAAGGTTCTCAGTCAATGGGGTTTTTATCTTGGATAGCTGTTGGTACAGCACCTTAGGCTTAGAATTGAATGAGGATCTAAAACTCCTTTACTTCATTAATAGTAAAGGAGTTTTTTGAAATATAAGAAAGTATAAGTTTCACTTGAATCAATTTCATAATCGCCGATGCAGCTAATCGGGTTGCGTAATTATGAAATTGATTCTTGATACTTTTATCATTATATTTCCGCTGAAACGGATGCCGTCTTTGAAAAAGGACGGCATAGCCGTTTCTACTTGAGTAGCAAATCGAGTTGCGTATTTTCGTAACTGTCCACACGCTGAGAGCATATGATATTGAAGTCGGGGCTTAATTCATTATTAATTAGGAGGTATTTCCTTGCAATCCAAAATCGACGGAATGATACATCATATGTCAAATTCTCAGCAACAAATGGCAAGGGTCTTAGATGCTGAACGTCAGATGGCTGCTCATATGGCTCAGATCATTCATAATTTGCCGGATTCTAAAGTGGAGTTTGAAGGTATCACTACAATAATAAATCATACTAGAGAAGTTAATAAAAGCATTATCTCCTACCTATTTGGTCTTGCAGACTTAGAGGAATCATTAGCCACCAATTTGAATTATGTAATTAAAGAATTGGGAAATCAGGAAAGTCATGAGGAAGAATAGTGAGAACTATACTGAGGGAGGACATAAATGAGTAGAGAACATGACTTTTTAATGATGCTTGAAGCAACTTCCAGAATACATTTTGATATTTCGAAGATTCTGGAAGCTAAAGCGGTTGAAGCTGAAAAGATTCGTAACTGGACATTGAATCTTATAAACTCAAATTCGCTTATCAGTCATGAAAAACAGCTTCACGAATCTCTACAAATACATGGACAGATTGTTGAACTAATTCATGGATTGACCAAGGTAGAGAAAGGAATGAATAATAACCTGAAGGCGGTATTAAATGTAGGAGATGTGGGTGAAGAAAGTGGTGATTTGAATGGTTTCTTTGGTAGTGGTGATGATCAAGGAGATCTGGGATTATGAGTTATATAAGTAAACAAAACGATGCAAAAATAGCTCTTATAAATGCAATTGCCCTCAGCCAGCATGCGCTTGCTCGAATACTTAGTAGTATAGCGGACGTATCTGCCCATTCAGAAATCACAGCGCGTAATTTACAAGAAAATATTAGATTGTTGACAGAATATCAGAGTTCTATGAGCCAGATGATTACAAAAATACCACTTCAGCGCAATAAATATGGAACTCCCTCATTACCCTGGATCAATACATCTCAAATTCCTCCACTAAATAATCTCTGTAGTGTGAGGGAGAAAATCGAATGATAAAAAAAAGGAAAACACTAAGAAAGAATAAACCCGCTAGGGTTTGGTCATACCCCTGTCAAGTAGACAGATGAAAAAACTATGCAGCCAGCGCGTGCCGATACTCAATCGGCGCGCGTTGTTTGAGTTTAGCCTGAAACCGTTGATAGTTATAAAAGTAGATATAATCTTCAACGGCTTGATGTATCTCGGCTTCTGACTTACACTGGAGAAGATACAACTTCTCTGTTTTGAGATGCGAAAAGAAGGATTCGATGCACGCGTTATCCAGGCAGGTTGCTTTGCGAGAGTGGCTGCCTTTGACGCTGAATGCTTCTAGTCGTGTGTTGTACACTTGAGACGTATATTGGAAACCTTGATCCGAATGGAGCACGGCTTCTGATACGTCTCTTTTTCTTGTCCACTGGTCGATCGTATCTAGTACGAGTTTAACATCGTTACGATCTGATATTTGCCAAGCTACGATCTCATTGTTAAATAAGTCCTGAATCGCAGACAGGTAATAAAAGCGTGTACCATCGGAGATATAGGTGATATCTGTGACCATCTTTTGTTGAGGGCCTGTAGCATGAAATTGACGCTTCAATCGGTTAGGATATACGACAGAAGGTGTATAATTGAATCGTTGTCTTTTCCTTCGTATCACGGATTGGATGGATAATTCCCTCATGAGCCGCGCTACCTTTTTGTGGTTGACACGATAGCCTGCTTCCCATAAAGCCGTCATCATACGTGGATATCCAAAGTAAGAATGAACGGAATGAATAGCCATCATGTGCTCCTTGATTTCATGATCTCGCGCTTGTCTTTCAATACGCTTAGATCGCGTTGCACGCCATTTGTAGTAGCTGGCTCTGGGTACACCTGCAATGGTTAATAAACGCGTGACACCGTGTAACTCACGGAGTTCTTCAATTACTTGATAGTTGTCTTGCTGACTGAGGAAGCCTCCTTTACCAGATTTGGATACCGCTTTTTTAAGTAGTCCACCTGTACTTTCAGGTGATCTCGCTCTTCCTCTACAGAGGCAAAAGACGTACGTGTTCGTCCTTTTAACGGATTAGATAAGCTTTTACGTACATCGAATTCCTCTCCATCTCGCCACTTTCTCACCCATACTTTTAATTGTGTGCAGTTCCTAATTCCCAAGTTTTCTGCCACCACTTTGAAGCTTGCTAATCCCTTAAGGTATTCTTTGACCGCTACTTCTTTAAATTCATTCGTATACTGTTGAAATACTTGTCCTTTTTTAGCCATAAAAATATCCCCTCCAAGTTCACTCTTTCCCACATGATAACATGCGGTTTTTTTTGAGTGTCTACTTAAAGGGGATATTACCAGTTACTAGCGGGTTTATTCATTATAAACCTTGGTTCATGATTCCAAAACAGAAGGTAACTCTGGTACAGTTTCCGTTGGTGTAGCATTCTCATCTCGATAAATGTCATGTTCGTCTGGTAAATCACTATTGTTCAAATCCAATCCTCGTGTATTCTGTTGTTCTCTAATCTGTTTGATAAGATATGCCGCATAGTAAATGGGGGTTTTAAATGTGCTTCGCCACGTTTCCTTATCTCCGGCATCCCGAAATGTAATTCGTAAATCCCGGAAATTAACTTCTATAATCCAGGGGTGTTGCGACTCGTCAAGGGCAATGTCCAATCCTAAGTCAGCAATGTTCGGGAATTCTTTTTCAAGTGTTTTGGCAATCCGTAAGCCTAGCTTTGCAACCGCTCCCTCAATTCTGGCACTATTCCAACCCCAATGTTCAAATAGTTTTGTTGCCTTTAGCGATTGTCCACCGCAGTGAAGATTGGTAACGATGGATCCCTTTTTCGCTACTCTCCCAACCATTCCTGTATATTGCCAGCGGCCCTTACCGTTCTTTTGCATAGACACTCGGAAATCAACGGGATTTCCGTTATATTTCATGAGAGAGACTCCCCCCTGTACAAGGTAGTCTCGTTTCTTTCTTTTAACCATTGTAATGATTTGATTGATACCAACTCTATACATTTTAGTTCGACCTAGTATATTGATTTCGGCTACTGTTTTATTATTAATTTTGCGGATGCGAATGATTCCGTTTCCGACAGAAGCTGTACTTGGTTTGAGAAACAGAGAGGTGTTATGTTCTAATAAATCTCTCACTGAATGATGTGTCACTGAGTCGGTCTCCGGAAGATAGGGTACCAGTTTATTGTTTTTAGTTAAAATATGATGAATTTCCAATTTGGAAATGACGTTCTGTTCATTCAAAACAATCTTGCCCATTCTTTTTAAACGCTGGATCAACATTTTTGTATGAGGATGATTTGTTCTCGTTCGATTAATAATTACATCGGGAAGGGATCTTCTTATAATAATTGGGTCTACTCCGTTCCAGCCCCGAACAGTCCCTTTGCTCCAATTGATATCAGACAGCGATAGAAAGATAATTTCTTCGCCTATTTCACGGGTAGTTTCCACATAGAAAGAAGGTTTCTCAAAGCTACGTTTTCCTTTTATTAAATGTAGAAGCATGGTCTTTGAATACAGTATTCCAATCAAGCGTTTCACCTCCGATCACAATAAGAAATATTTATAGTAGCATATGTCCAGCATTCTGATCGGAAACCCGATAAACGACTATTTTGGAGATGCCACTTCGTTTCCATAAAGACCAGAAATATAAGCCCATTGTTCTGTCATTCCTTCGTCCAACGAAATGATCGGATGATAACCTAATTCATTACGGGCAAATGAAATATCACCGCGTGTTGTAAAGGGGTCGCCTGGTTGCTCAGGTAAATAACTTAATTGCAATTTCTTACCGGAAAGACGCTCGATTGTTGTGATCACTTCATTAACTGATGCTGTCTCGACTCCGCCGATATTAAATACTGTCCCGTGATTCTTATAGTTCATCGCTTGAATATTGCCTTCAACTAAGTCACTAATATAAGTGAAATCACGTGTTTGCTGACCATTCCCATAAATCGTTAATGGTTGATCTAGTATTGCGGCCTTCATGAAACGGTGAAAACCCATATCTGGTCGCTGTCTTGGTCCGTATACGGTAAAATATCTCAAAGCTGTATAGGGAAGTCCGTACTGTTTATAATAAAGAGAGCAGAGATGCTCTCCGGCTAATTTCGTTAATCCATATGGGGATATCGGTCTCGTTGGTGACTCTTCAGAACTGAAGGGTCCAGATCCGCCACCATAGACAGAGGAGGAAGAAGCATAGACTATTTTTTTTAACCTTGCGGACTTTTTACAAGCTTCAAGGATTTTTTGTGTTAGTAAGACATTAGCTTGTAAATAGTCGTTGAAAGATAATCCCCAACTATTTCGTACACCCGCTATACCGGCCAAATGAAATATAACATCAGCATTATTAATGAGATGATCCAAGTCGATTTTCAATAAATCAGTAGAATTCCATTGAAATTGAGGATGTCCCAAGATATTCTTTAGATTGTCTTCCTTGATGTTCCGATTAGTAGTGTGCTCCAGATCATCAATTCCAATGACGGTATGACCTCTCTTTAGAAGTGCTTCACTTAAATGAGATCCGATAAAACCTGCAGCACCAGTAATGACAATGTTCATTTAAGCACACTCCTTGCAACACCTACATAATTCCAACCATAATGTTGCATTTCTTGAGGATTGAGAAAGTTTCTTCCATCAAATAAATAAGGTGATTCTACCTTAGTTACCCAATCTGCCCAAGGATAAGTGGCAAATTGAGACCATGTTGTGGTCAAGACGACAGCATGTACTCCGATTGCAGCCTCATCTTCTTTTGTGAAGATATTAACTCTCTGGCTATCATTATTATTGAGATTTTTTGACCAGTGAATTTGCTCTAGAGATGTAACAGTAGGGTCAATTACCCTGATCTCATCAACCCCTTTATCAAGCAAATGTTCAATTAGTCGAACACCAGGAGATTCCCGTTGATCATCAGTATCTTCTTTGAATGCTACACCGAGTACGAGTATCCGTTTACCTTCTAATGAAAGATGAGATTCGATTTTTTGCACAAACCAAGCGATTTGTGAATCATTGATACGTTTACCTTGCTTCAGCAGACCAAGATTTATTTTCTTTTGCTTTGCGAGATATAGGAGCTCATCAACATCCTTAGGGAAGCAGGAACCACCGTATCCGATTCCAGCGTATAAATGATGTGGGGAAATACGCGGGTCCATCCCCATTCCAGCCGCAACTCCCTCGATATCTGCGCCGACCAGATCAGCTAGCCGAGCAATCTCATTAATGTAAGAGATTTTAACGGCTAGAAAGCCATTGGAAGCATATTTGATCATTTCAGCTGTTTCATAATTACAGGTGAAATATGATGTACCCAAGGAACTATAGATCTGTTTCACTTTCTCTATCGCCGAATGTTCTTCTCCACCAATTACCGTACGAGAAGGATGATATGAATCATGAAGAGCTGATCCCTCGCGTAAAAATTCGGGGTTCGAGACCACCTCAATGGGATATTTATTGGTGTCAATTTTCGCTTCAAGTTGCTGCTTCATCCAGCGATTGGTTCCAATGGGTACTGTACTTTTGGTAATGATGATTTTGGGCCCGTTGATGTGTGTGGCAATGACCTCCAAGACTTGTTGTATATAAGTTAAGTCAGCATTTCCGCTTGAAGTAGAAGGTGTGCCGACCGAGATCATTAACATTTCGCTTTGCGTGATGGCAGTTTGGCTATCTGAAGAGAAAATAATTCTGCCACTTTGCAGAAGCTTCTGAAGCAAGCGATCGAGGCCAGGTTCGCTGAATGGTAATATGGCGTCGTTTAGCCTTTTTATTTTGAGCTTATCGACATCGTAGCTAATAACTTCATGACCAAGATCAGCTAATACAAGCGCAGTTGTTGTACCAACATATCCCGAACCAATGACGGTGATTTTCAATGCTAGATTCCCCTTTCATTTGAATACTCGTATTTATCCAAATATTTGGGTTCCCATGGATTAACCTTTCGATTTCTATTCACCATGAAGATCGCGGACTTTCCGAAGTCAATCGCGATTCGTCCCTGTTCCTCAGCTAATTTCTGAGCTAATATTACCGCATTAACTCCCGCAGAAATAAATACAATATCACAATCTATCGACTTCATTTTGAACAGTACTTTGGGGATTTGTTCATAACGATGAATAGAGATCGTTTTGACTATATCTATGTCAAATTCATCGTAAGATTTAACGACTAGTTTTTTGAATTCATTGGCCCAGCGGGAAATCACAACCACTCTTTTCCCCTTCAACATCTCCCAAAATTGCTGGTGTTCAACCATGTGACGATTGACGAATGTGTGGCAAAGTCTTTTGGGATGAATGTCGTATCTTTTGAAGCATACATCTGTTAAAGGACGTAAATATTGTTGTTCTGCTAATATCTCCTTGTCTTTGTAGTAAGGTATACCCACAATATCTGCTTTTTTGATTGCTGTGATTAATCGATCGCGAATCCTAACATTGGGTAGTGAAACTCCTTTCCAATGGGTAGTTCGCGAAATTCTCGCCCAGCGAGTGGAAAGTGTTTTACGAATGGGCCATACTTTGTATTGGGACAGTGTAATATTCTCTCCATCTCCGACACGTACTACAGAAAGGGGGGTCTTTTTATTCAATGCCATCTCGATTTCAGCAATGACTTCCAAGGTAGTTAACCAATTCTCTTCCTTAGGGTTGCCCACATAGTTCCCTCACTTTAAATCTATTTTTTTATTAGCCTACCTACTTTAAGGCGGCCACTTACCCATTTGAATTTAGGTTTGTATCGGTTTCCCCATCTTTTTAGCGCACTTTTGTACAGGTATTTTGTAACACGAGCATATTTATTGCGATTTTCAATTCTAGAATTATTTTTTTTATGTTTTAAGCGGTTATACAACGATTTGTTTATCCATTTAAACTCATATGATCCTGCTAGTTTAAGAAGGATTTGTCTGTCTTCAGCGAAACGTCCTTTTTGTGGCACATTTCTCGACCAACCACCAACTGCCCGTAGAGCCTTCGTTCGGTAAAAGCGAGGATAGACCATCGCATGAAATGTAATGAAATCATATTTATTTTTGATTTGGCGTTTCTTCTTCGTATTTACATACCTAACCTTATGTTTTCTTTTCGTCTTCCAAACCTTGTCATTTGCATAGACGAGGGCAGTCTTATTACTGGACTTTTCCATCTTTTTTAGACATGTTGCGAGTGTATGGGACTCATACCAATCATCTGCATCAAGCTGAGAGAAATACTTGGTCTCAACTAAAGACAACGCATAGTTTAATGTGAAGCAAACGCCTCTGTTTTTCTTTAATTTCACATAAGTGATTCTTGGATCTTTCAAGAAAGGTGCAACAACTTCACTTGTACGATCATTTGAACCATCATCTACTATTAACAACTTCCAATTTTTAATGGTTTGCCCTAATACACTATTAATCCCTCGAGTGATAAACCTTGCGCGGTTATACGTTGGTATAACTACTGTAATCAGAGGTGAATGGCTTTCTGATTGTTTACTCATGACCTGAACCTGGTTAACCTCTTGGATGTCATCCAATGTGCTTACCCCTTTCTGATTAAATTCGCATATATGGACTCTAGTTTTCTTACTTGTTTCGCAGAGTCGAAATCACTTTCCACTTTTTCGTGACCTTTTCTTCCCATTTCCTGACGGATCGACGGATTCTCTATCAAAAATTTGATTTTGTCTGCTAATCCCTTGGCCGTTTTTTCAGGGACTAAGAGTCCTTCCTGCCCATCGGTAACCAACTCAGGAATACCACCATGGCGTGTGGATACGATAGGTAAACCTGTGGCCATTGCTTCTTTAATTGCATTGGGAATCCCTTCATGGTTCCCGTCCTTGGTCGTTAAGCTAGGCAGGCAGAAAATATCAGCCCGGTATAGTAACTCAGATAATTGATTGTGTGCAATAAGACCTTTCATTTTTACATATTTGTTAAGCTTTAATGAGGTAATAAGACGTTTGATTTTTTTTCTTTCTCTACCTTCGCCAACAATGACTAATCGAGCAGATGGATAATGATCATGTATCTTTTTGAAAGCACGTAACAGATACTGATGTCCTTTTTTCTTATGCAGACGTCCAACCGTAATAATGGTTAGTTCTTCGGTTTTGTTATCACGTTTTTTGTATGAAAATTTTTTTAGATCAATTCCGCTATACATAATTTCAATTTTGTGATTAGGACATCCCCATCTAATTAACTGATTTTTCATATGACGAGATGGAACTGTGAACTTGTCACCTACTCGGAATAATACAGGTAGCATTCTATGATATGATTTTCGCGGATTTCTTTTTGTAGGCAGATCAAAGCCATGAAAAGAGGTGATCATGGGAATGCGAAGCCGTTGTTTCACATGGATCAGTCGGACACCGGAATTTCCAAAGCGTGCATGAATCAGTTTAATTTTGTTCCTTTTGAATACCTTAGTAATTTTCCTTGGACTGTGGGGTAGGCGTTTAATTCTTTTAAAAGGGAAAAGTTTCAAATTCATCTTTTTTCGTGTGAACATGATTGGTTTGAACGATTTAATATTTTTTAATTCTTCGTAAATGAATGTTTCTGAAGGTGGGAGATAGCGATGGCGAACAAATGCTATTTTAATCAATTTTGTCTCCCCTTTCTTTATTTCGTTGTTTCTTGAAATAATGATTGTACACATATAACGCCTTTTCTTTTTCTTGCTGAATTGTAAACCGAAGTTGATCATTATTCATTCGGGAATATTTCTTCTTACGTAGCATTCGTTCAAAAATATGAGGGAAGAATAAATCAATGGATACAATGCTTTTTACATCAGAGGGTAGAGGATTATTTTTGGTATATATTTTCATCATGCTGCGGAATGTCTTTTTTTCAAATGGATTTTTTTTTGTATACATACTGTAAATACGAAGTAAATCTTTGGAAGGGAGATCATAGCGTATATCTTCAAAATCGATCAGTGTTAATGTATTGTCCTTGTAAATAAGGTTTCGATGATGAAGGTCGCCATGCACTAAACTTTTAGCAGAAATCAGTTCTTTCATGAAGTCTTGATAACGGCTCTTTTGCAGCTCTTTTAACGCTTTTTTTCCCATCTTATAAAAAAAAGAAATATTATTGTTGATGATTACATCTTTTTCGTTACTTGATTCCTTATGTTTGTTAAACCAACTTTCAATTGACTTAATACGTTGCTTATACTCTTTCTTCCAATTGAGATGATTATAAATTTTTATACTTTCTGGATATTGCAGTTCGCGAGAAGCATTGTGTAATCGGCCCATAACTTGAACAATGGATTCAAGGTCATTCCGATCATGTAAGCGACTTCCTTTACCTTCAATCCATTGATATAGAACGTAGGGGACTCGATTAGAGATCATGTACAGGTCCCCATTCAAAGTCGAAATAGGAAGAGCTAATTTCACTCCTCTTTGGGATAATAAGCTTTCTGATTGGGCGATAAAAATTTGTCGTTCTGGCTTGACATAAAGGCTTTTGAGCGCATAGGTTATGCCCTCTTTCGTGACCACTCGAGCGACAAAACTAGAGTTTTTTATGTGTTTGATCACATCCCAGGTTCCGATTTGAAATCCGAAGTTTTTCTCCAAATCTTGCTTCAGTTGATCCATTTCCCCCACATTCCTTTCTTCCTTAATCGCTCTTCATACCACACTATGCATTACGACCAAAAGAGAGTGGGCAAACCTATTCTTTTTGTGGAATAAAACCTATATATCCACATGTGTCTACACGTTCTGTACGAAGTCCTCATAAATTAAAGATAAACATTGGAACCTAGAAGGAGGAATATGTTTGCATCGCGTCGCTGTGGTACGATCCGTTTATTTGCCCATTAGTGAAACTTTTATTTACGGTGAGATTAAGCAAATGAAAGCTTTTGAGCCTTATATTTTTTGTGAAAAAAGGAAAAACAGAAATTACTTCCCGCATAAAAATGTCATTGTTGACCCGAAGTATCAGCAATTAGATCGGATGTTGCAGAACAGCTTTTTTCAAATAATTCATGCTAGGTTCGGGCCGTCTGGGATTAGAATGCTTCCTTTTAAAGAAAAGTGGAAAATTCCGCTAGTAACTTCTTTTCATGGTTGTGATTCGCCTGGTACAAGAAGGATGAAACAACAAAGCAAATCGTTGAAGCGCCTATTTTCCGTAGGAGATTGTTTCACAGTACCCTGTTACGCAATGAAAGAAGAATTAATTAATCACGGTTGTCCAGTAGAGAAAATTACGGTTCATTATAGTGGGATTGATCTTAATCAATTTGTTTATAAAGAGCGATCTTTTCCATCGGATCACCCGATAGAGATACTATATGTCGGTAGGTTGGTCGAAAAAAAAGGAGCTGAATTATTAATAAAAGCCTTTCAGCGCGTCCAGCAGGTCTATCCGCAGTCTAAATTATGTTTAATCGGAGATGGTGAATTAAGCAACAAATTGAAACAGTTGAGTAAAAGGCTACACCTCGAACACAAAATTGAATTTAAAGGTGCTCTTTCGCATGCTCAAGTTGCAGAGCATTTGGAACACACACATATTTTTTGTCTTCCTAGCGTAAAGGACAGATCTGGGAATCAGGAAGGAATTCCGAATGCAATCAAAGAAGCGATGGCTTGTGGAGTTCCAGTTGTATCCACATATCATTCAGGAATCCCAGAACTTATTGAAGATGGTAAGTCGGGACATCTCGTAGCTGAACAAGATGTCGATGGACTAGCCGAGAAATTAATTCATTTAATCGAGCATCCAGAATCATGGAAAGAGCTTGGAAAGAATGCCCGCACTAAAATTGAGACAGATTTTAATCGACAAGTGCAAACGGAGAAATTAGAACAACTATTTGAACAAGTGATCCAGGAACATGAAATCAAGCCGCGTGAGAGCCCTCTATTCAGCGTCATAATTCCGACATATAATCGCGAAAAATTTATCGGTAGAGCCATCAAAAGCGTTTTGAAGCAGACCTGTACAGATTATGAATTGATCGTGGTTGATGATGGTTCAACAGATCGCACTTCAAAGATAGTGAAATCATTTGGCGAACAAGTCCGATATGTATACCAAAAAAATCGTGGACCATCTGAAGGAAGAAATAAGGGGATTACTCTTGCTACAGGGAAATACATCGCATTTCTAGATTCAGATGATTTCTATCTCCCTAATAAATTACAAAAGAACAAAGAGTTTCTAGAAAACCATCCGGAGTGTCACTTTCTATACAGTTGGTACTACGCTGCTAGACAGGGGAAAAGAAAACAACTTATTAGCAATATTAAAGGAGTCCCTGATTTGAATAAGTTTCGAACGAAATTGTATAAGCGTTCGTTTACCATCCGAACATCGACAGCAGTCATACACCGCAGTTGTTTTGAAAAAGTAGGACTTTTTAATTCTAAATATCGTTATTCACAAGATTGGGATATGTGGCTTCGTTTAGCCTCTTATTATCGGGGGTTCTGCCAGAAAAAACCATTGGTTTTATACCGCAGACATGATCGGAAGACAATCCCATCAGGGAATAGGCATAGCAAGATTAGGAAAAACGCTTATAGGTTATACCGGTGGGATAAGGCTACATTGTTAAGTCTGAAAAAAAATAAATAATACTCATTTGAATATAAAGGGGAAATCATACGTGGGGAAAAATGATCCTGCTATTCTTCATCATAAATATTCATTGGCAGATGGACATGTAGCAGCGCAAATTACCGATATTAAAGGATATAACGGAATTATGGTAATGGGTAAATCGAAACAAAATCATACAGGTACACCGTTTACATCTGTTCTATCAATAGAAGCTATCAAACAAGATCGGAAACTTTTGAAGGAATATGATGTTGTAGGAGTTCATATTCACCATGGCACACTCACTTCCAAATTTCAATTTCTTAAAGAAGAACATGGGATCCCATTGTTTGTCGGTTTTCGTGGGAAAGATGCAACCGCATATCCCAAGAAAGAAAAAAATCTAAAGCAATTGAAAAAGTTGTTTAAAATGGGTGATCGATTTTTTCCGGTATGTGAACATCTCAAAAAAGAAATTATAAAATTAGGTTGTCCAGAACATAAAATTCGTGTTTTGTATGGCGGTGTGAATTTAGCTCGCTTTCAATTTCAGCCCCGTAAACTAGAAGTTAATAAAAAAATCCGCTTTTTGGCTATAGGACGGTTCGTTGAGAAAAAGGGATTCTCAGACTTGATTCGTGCATTCTCTCTGGTGAGAAAGAAGAAAATAGATGCTAAATTAATTCTAATTGGCGAAGGACCATGCGAGTCGCAGTACCGTAAATTGATTAAAAATCTTGAACTTGATGGAAGTGTTGAAATTATTCCTTGGATTGAATACAGTAAAATTCAGAAACATTATTACAAATCTCATATTTTTTGTGCCCCAAGTTGTACTGATGCAGAAGGAAACCAGGAAGGAATTCCAAATACGTTAAAAGAAGCAATGGCAACAGGAATGCCAGTTATTTCGACGACTCATGCGGGTATTCCAGAGCTTGTGGAGAATAAGGTGTCGGGGCTTATGGTACCTGAGAGGTCGGTTCATGATCTAGCAAAGGCTATGTATTGGTTAGCTAAACATCCTGAACTTTGGAGTGGTATGGGGCAGAAAGCACGAGAAAAAGTGGAAAGAGATTTTAACTTGAGGCTGCAATTGGAGAAACAAAAAAAATACTATGACGAAGTCATTTTAAAAAATAAATAAAATAAAATGAAACCTGATGTGGGCAGAGAAAAAGGTCGTTACTTTCTACAAAAGTAGAGAGTAACGACCTTTTGTGTGAATAAAAGGAAGTATAAGTTTCACTTGATATATCTATTGAGGGAAAATGATATGTGAATAATCGCCTAACCATAATTGCACATTTTGAGGTCTTTTTGAACTGCCCATCAATTTTACTTCTCTACCGATGATACTTTCATCGATACGATAAGGAATATTATCGACAACTGTATTTTTCATAATAATGCTGTTTTCTAACTCACTGTTGTAAATGGATACGTTGTCAGCAATCGAAGAGAAGGGACCAATATAGGAATTTTCAATAATTGTGTTATGTCCAATAATGACCGGCCCACGAATAATGCTGTTAATGATCTTGGATTTCACACCGATAGAGACCGGAGTTGAGATCATGGAATTTAAATCAATAGAGCCTTTGATATCAATACCTTGCATTTTTTGTAGAAAATAGCGATTGCATGTAATTAAATCATTAGGATTTCCTGTATCTTTCCACCAATAGGGGGAACGATAAACCCCTAGCTGATACTGATCATCAATCAATTGTTGTATAGCATCGGTTAATTCATATTCGCCACGAGCAGAAGGAGTGATTTTTGAGATCGCATTAAAAAGGGAATGTCGAAATAAATAAACTCCGTTAATGGCTAAATGACTTAGAGGATACTTTGGTTTCTCAACCACGCGTATTATTTTGTCTTCTTCTAATTGTACAACACCGAATTGTTCTGGAGATTCTACATAGCTTACAGACACTAATCCGTCAAGATTCTCAGTTTGAAATTTGTCAATCAGGGGTTGAAGCGATCCATCAATTACATTATCACCCAGAAATATTAGAAAGTCGTCATGCTGAATAAAGTGCTCGGCAACTCGAATAGCATCAGCCATACCTCTTGGTTCAAGCTGCTCGATTAAAGTGATGTTGATATTCCAAGGCTTCCCTGATTGTAATTCATCATCAAATTTTTTTCGATAATTAGGTGAAACAACGATAGCTATCTCCGTAATACCCGTCTGGATTAATGATTCAATACCGTAGAATAAAACTGGTTTATTCATCAAAGGCAAGAGATGTTTTGGACTAGAGAAGGTTAAGGGGCGTAAGCGAGAACCTTTTCCAGCACATAAAATTAACCCTTTCAATAAAAAAACCTCCCCCTATAAAAGAATGTGCATTCTTTGTTCAAAATATAAGAAAGTATAAGTTTCACTTGAATCAATTTCATAATCGCCGATGTGTCTAAATCGATTTGCGTAATTATGAAATTGATTCTTCATACTTATATTTCGGCAGAGACGGATACCGTCCTTTAAAAGGACGGCATAGCCGTTTCAGCTTGTCAGGACAGTAAAATCAATGGAGATATAGAACTTGAGGGTTCGTTACTTCTTATTAATGTATGGGGGCAGGCTATCTTTTGGCACGGTACTTATCTTGGGATGAGTAACAAGATTTATTGACTTTGATTCCTAATTATTTCAAGCATAGCAGCAAGTTAGAATGGTCATCCTATTGAGTGTAAACACCTATATTGAAGAGATGGAGGATGAATTCATGATACGATCCAAAACGTTAAGTATGTCCTTATCCGCTGCCCTCATCGTGAGTATGATTGGGGTTACGGGATGTGGTACCAGAAACGCGGATAATCAAAATTTACAAACAAAAAATGTGAAATACAATACGAATGCAGTAAATCGAAATAATGATACAAATCGGTTTGGTATGAATACTGCGAATAATAATGATCGTGGTCTTTTCACACGAAATGATAACAGAATGGTGAATTTAAGGTATAATGAGGAGCTTTCAAAAAAGATATCGCAATTAAATCAGGTAGATAATGCTAAAGTGATGCTGACGGATGATAATGCCTACGTTGCGGTTTCAATTTCATCTAATAATATGGGAATGGACAATGCTAGACAAAACGTTACCAATGGAATGAACGGAATGAACGGAATGAACGGAATGAACGGAATGAATGGTACCAATGGAATGAATGGTACTAATGGAATGAACGGTACAGATGGAATGAACGGTACCAATGGAACAAGAACTAGAACCGGATCAAATACGATGAATCATAATAATGGGAATCATTTATCTGTAAGAAATCAAACGGGTGGAAATAACGCATCAAGTGACAATGTAACACAAGATATTAAAGACCAGATTGCAGATATCATCAAGCGTAGTGATAATAACATTAACAATGTATATGTATCAGCGAACCCAGATTTCGTTGACCGTGTAGGGAATTTCGTAGACGATACTGCTAATGGTAATCCAATTAGTGGTATCACTGATGAATTTCAAACATTAGTTAACCGAATTTTCCCTACACCTTCGGGAAATATCAATGGTAACAATAATAATGGAATGACTAACCCAATGGGACGATAATTATTAAAGTATATACATGCCAAGAACCTGTACGATTCAGGTTTCTTGGCATTATTTGCGTTCAATCAGTGCCTATTTTTTAAGCAATACAGCACCATTAATCTCTCAATTTCATAGAATGAGTTGACTGTATCCCTTTACCTTGTTATACAATAAAAAACCCGGGCAAGGAGGGGTGACACCATTGAAGGGAATTGAACACAATAGCAAATTTTTATTGACCCATCGTGAACGTGAGGTTTTTGAATTGCTCGTTCAAGATAAAACAACACGCGATATTGCCGGTCTATTATTCATAAGTGAAAAGACGGTGAGAAACCACATTTCGAATGTCATGCAAAAGCTAAATGTGAAAGGGCGTTCTCAAGCGGTTGTCGAGCTAATCAAGCTTGGGGAGCTAAAAATATAGCTAACTTGCCTTCGTTAATGACACGTTAAAGCCTTCTTTCGTCTTTTTCAAAGACCAAAGAAGGCTTTTTCTCATTTTTCTATAGAAGGAGATAATTCAAATTATTAATATACAAAATACAACAAAAGGTGTAAAATGGCTGTTATTGAAGTTTTCTACGATATGATTGTGAATATATGCACAATTGTTTCGCGAAAGATTACATAAAAATGTGGGGGTTGGCTAGATTTATGAAGAGAAGAAATATTAGAAAAGGTTTTTCATTAATGATAGTGCTCATTGCTATTAGTTCGTTAATGGTAGGATGTAATTCTTCAAAGAATACAAGTTCGGCAACAGCGGAGTCTTCTTCAACGTTGACGCTAGGTATGATGCCTTCAATAGATGCCATTCCATTCATCATCGCACATGAACAAGGATTTGATAAAGAACATGGGGTTGAATTAGATTTAGAAATGTTCAAAAGCGCAAAAGATCGCGATGCGGCTTTTCAAGCAGAACAACTAGATGGGATCAGTGCAGATTTAATTGCCATGGCCATTTATAACGAAGCTGATTTAGATGTTAAAATTACGAGTACGACATTTGGAGAGTTTTCTTTATTGACAGGTGCAGATGATGTTAATGAAGTCAAAGATCTTAAAGGTAAAACGGTCATTTTATCTAAGAATACTTCAACAGAATATTCAGTGGCCATGATGCTTAGACAAGTTGGGTTAAATGAAGAAGATATCACAGTTACAGAAGTGCCACAAATACCAACCAGATTAGAACTCTTGAAGAGCAATAAAGCAGATGCAGCTATTTTACCAGAACCCTATGTAACGATGGGGCAAGCTGATGGACTGAAACAATTGAATTCGACGACAGAAGCGGGAATTAACCCATTTATATTAGCATTTCCACAGGAAGTTATTGATATTAAGGAAAAGGAAATTGTAGCGATGTATGCGGCTTATGATGACGCAGTGAATTACCTGAAATCTCATGAGGAATCAGAATATATCGATCTAATTATAGAGGAAGTTGGTTTTCCAGAAGACCTGAAGAATGAGATTACTGTACCTGACTATCTATTCGCAAATCAAGTCGATGTAGAACAAGTAGAAACAGCTTTTACATGGGCGAGAGAAAAAGGATTACTTACCAAAGATATTAAACCTGAAGATGTGATCTCAGATGTCGTATTTAAGTAATAGTGGGCTTACAATTGCCGATCTAATGGTTGAATATACGGGAGGACAATTAGCGCTGGGTCGTGTCAATTTAACCATACCGGAATATGGGATATATACGATTATTGGACCATCGGGTTGTGGAAAGTCCACGTTATTGCGTGCGATTGCTGGTTTATTACAGGACTATCATGGAGAGATTCTCTATAATGGAAAAAGTATACACAATCAAGAAACCTTGATTGGACTCGTACCTCAGAGTTATGGATTGTTACCTTGGAAGACAGTTTATTCTAATATCCAGATAGCGATGAATATTAGTCATCCAGAGAGAAGAAATAATCAAGATCAGGAACTACAAATCAGACACTGGCTCGAATTGATGGGAATAGCTGATTTAGCAAGTCGTTACCCGATATCACTTAGTGGAGGACAGCAACAAAGGGTTGCAATTGCCAGAGCTTTTGCTATTTCACCGACAATCATGTTATTGGATGAACCATTCTCTGCTCTTGATGCGATGACTCGAGAAACCTTACAGCAACTTTTTGTGGACAATTGGCAAGCGAATCCAACTACGACGCTTTTTGTCACTCATGATGTAGAGGAAGCAATTCTCTTAGGCGAAAAAATTATTGTTATGACTTCGGACAAAGAAGGATTAATTGAATTGATCGATAATCCTGTATTTCATATGAAGCATGAGGATAAGCGTAACAGTGATGAATTTATACAGCAGACCAGAAATGTAAGAAAGGTAATGCAAAATAAATGGTGAACAAACGTAAAATAAATTATGGGACAAGATTATTAATCGTATTTTTCTGTATGAATGTAGTTTGGTATATTGCATCTTGGCTTATGAATCACGTTATCCTTCCGAATCCAGTTGCAGTTTATTCTGCATTAGCTCAACTAGGAGGAAGAGAAATCGGACTTCATGTTGTATACAGCTTAGCCCGGATTTTTATAGGTGTTATATTGGGACTCATATTTGGATTATTGATTGGATTGCTCATGGGCCGATCGAATTTCTGGAATAAGCTTTTAGACCCTGTTGTCTATTTAACGTATCCCGTTCCGAAAATTGCCTTACTTCCTGTAGTTATGTTATTTTTTGGACTGGGTGAAGGTTCTAAAATATTGATGATCATGTTAATATTGCTCTTTCAAGTCATTATTTCCGTTCGTGATGGAGTGAGGGCTATTCCTAATAATACCTACGATGTTCTAATGAGTATTGGAGCAAGTAATATGCAAAAATTCTGGCATGTGACGTTACCGGGGGCATTGTCCGTTATTCTTAGTACGATTCGTATTTCACTAGGAACAGCTATTTCCATACTTTTTTTTACTGAGATTTATGGAACAGAACATGGGATGGGTTATTTCATTATGGATGCATGGTTAAGATTGGATTACCCAGAAATGTATGCAGGTATTTTGTTATTTAGCATCGTTGGCTTCGGGCTATTCTTACTTGTGGATTACTTGGATGTAAAGTTTATGAAATGGCGGAACTAAAAAAAGCCACCTTTTATTGTTTAAAAGGTGGCTTTGCTGATTTCATGAGGTAATTATTTCTCAGTCTCTGAGGCAACACTTGCATGTTCTTCCACATCAACCTTACTACTAGCAAACCAACCAACAACTGCAATTAATACCAGAACGATATAGAAAGTAGCTTTCCATGCTGTGCTATGCGCAAATGTCTCAGGTAGAACACCCAATGAAGGATGGGCGAGAGTGATGATCGCTAGCTTAACCCCTACCCAACCTACGATGACGAATGCGGCAATTTCTAGACCGGGGCGGGAATGCAGTAACTTGACGAAGTAAGATGCTGCAAATCTCATAATGATAAGTCCCATGAAACCACCAGCAAAGACAACTAAGAACTGACCGCCGTCTAATCCACCGATATGAGGAATTCCACTTGGTGGTAGCGCTACAGCTAGTGCTACAGCAGCCAGAATAGAATCAACCGCAAAGGCGATATCTGCAACTTCAACCTTAAGTACAGTCATCCAGAAGTTTGCCTTCGTTGCTTCTTTCACCTCAGAAGTAGCTTTTGATGCTTCTTTTTCTTTTGCCTTTTTGGAAAATAATTTACGAACAATATTGTTAACACAGATAAACAATAAATAAAGTGCTCCAATAGCTTGAACCTGCCAGATGTCGACTAGGAATGAGATGATAAACAATGATCCAGCGCGGAAGACAAAGGCTCCAGCAAGGCCATAGAATAATGCCTTTTTTCTTTGTTTGTCAGGAAGATGTTTCACCATAATTGCTAAGACTAACGCATTATCTGCGGCGAGAAGACCTTCCAAGCCTACGAGTACGAGAAGTACCCAACCATATTCCAATATTAATCCAAAATCCATTGCTTCTCCCCCTTATTTCTTTAGTATGCTTCAAAATGCTATAAGAAAAACGTCAGTAGACGTGCCTCTAATGAAAAGCATCAAAAAAGACCTTTACCAAATGGCGAATCCCTCTAAACAACAAGGGCTTCCCTAATTTGGTAAAGGTCTCGCTAACAATTGTTATGATAACAATTGCCAATAAAGCCGGAGAATAATCTCGTATTGACGACTTTACTGTGTAGCTACTCCCCTTTACGGGTATGAATAGTTAATGGCATAATTTGTTGAATGAACAATGAAATCATATATTTATTTTTGAATAATGTCAATAGTAGATAAAACTGTAGTAATCAGAATAAGCTGGTGATGGTACTTTTATAGTAATATAGATTAGAACAGAAGGAATCTAATGAACAGTGAAGATGGAAGAAAGTAGGTCGTACAATTCATGAACATACCGGAGATTCATGTGTGGGATCACGGAATCATTCAAGTGAAAATATCCATGGCCTATCCACTTCGATGGGTAAATAGTTATGTATTGCCTAGCTCTGCTGGTATCTCCATAATCGATCCAGGACCACGAAATCGCACGACAGAAGAAGAGTGGACAAAAGTATTGAAGCACTTAGATTTCGGATTTCATGATGTGAACGAGATTTTTGTGACTCATCATCATCCAGATCACTTCGGATTAGCCGGATGGTTTCAGTCTCAAGCGGATTGTCATGTGTATATGTCGCAGAGAGCCTTTGATGAATCTCAGTACATGTGGGGAACCCACTCCAACATAAATAATCAATTAATGAAGTGGTTGGGGCAGCATGGATTGCCAGAAGCATTGTCAGTCCAGATCGAGCAGCATTTGTTTGGATTTTTGCCTCAAGTTACACCAATTCCTGATATCACAACAGTCGCAGACGGAAGTTTCCTTACTATGGGTAGTTTATCGTGGCTGGCTATTGAAAGTGGTGGGCATGCTCCAGGACATCTTTCTTTATTCCAACAAGAACTTGGACTTATGATGTGTGGAGATGCTGTTCTACCAAGGATATCACCCAATATCAGTCTAATTCCGGGTAGTGATCCTGATCCGTTATTTACTTTCATGAATAGTTTACACCATCTGAATACTTATAAGGTAAATCAAGCTTTTCCTGGACATAGAGATGTATTCATCAACTATCACGAACGTTTAGATGAGCTGCTTAACCATCATGAAGAACGGTTGGAACGAATTGAGAAGCTTCTACATCCTTCTCCACAAACTGGCTATGAAATTTGTGAATCACTATTTGGAAACAGGCTTTCTATTCATCAAATGCGGTTTGCAATGTGTGAAGTACTTGCACATCTGCAAGAGTTAGTGCGACGTGGTCATGCGCGGATTATTTTGTCTTCTCTAGATTACAGGATTAAGTATACTTATGAGGAATAAATCGAAATAATTAATATAACCCACCTAAATCACATGAACACATGATTTAGGTGGGTTATTATTGTTAGGATAAGAATTCGATTACAATAAATTATTCTGGAGACTTGCCATCATTCAAAGGATCAAGCTCTATTCCTTGATCGGCAGCATGAAGCTCACGCTCAGCTTGTTTACGATGGGCAATCCGACTACTGGCAGCAGCAGCAACTGCACCTACGATGTCATCCAGAAATGTATGAACTTGTCCGTCTGTTTTATCATTAAGTCTTTCCAATACACCAGGTTTTAATTTATCTACATAACCATAGTTGGTAAATCCAATACTTCCATAAACATTAACGATCGAGAACGCCAATATTTCATCTACACCAAAAAGTCCTTCATCATTGACCATCATCTCCAGTAAAGGAGAAATAAGTTTACCTTCTTCAGCTAGCATATCCAATTGAATTCCGGTGATGACAGCATTTTGAACTTCACGCTTACTAAGAACCATTTCAACATTATGAATGCACTCGTCCATAGTTAGAGCAGGATAATATTTCTGTTGCAGGAACAAGACGAGTTCGGCAATTTCGGGAATAGTCACGCCTCTTTTATGAAGCAACTCATGAGTTGTCTCTGATACGAATTTACTATTTAGATGGTATAAACCTTTTTCGTTGGTCATAACTTTCACATCATCCTTTGTAATAGAATATCCCTTCCGATCGATGCCCTATTACATAAAAAGTAGTTATTTTTTTGAAAAGGGCTCGTATACATACTAGTACAAACTGTATAAATTGGTTAGGGAGGCAAATCACTTATGTTGAGAAAAATTAAAATTCGAAGCATCACCGCTGCTGGATTATTAGTTGTACCTATGATTGTGGCTGGGTGCAGTGGTTTCAGTAGTCAATCGATGGAAATTGATCCACCACCTGCACAGGTTGAAGCTGACATGCTTCAGTCAATAAATGATAGTCTTCCACAAGCAAAGAGTGAACAATTATCACCAACATCTCTGGTTTTTTTGACAGAACAACATGGTCTGCTGGCCCCAGTATCTTTAGGACTTCCTCCTATGGATAATAAAGATAATTTACCCCTTCGTCAATCTCTTGAGGCAATGGTTAAGAATGGGCCATACGCTGCATATCTTCCCCAAGGATTCACAGGAGTATTACCCGAGGGTACAGAAGTTAAAATGATATCTGTTGATAAGGAACAGAAACTTGCTGTAGTAGAATTTAATGAATCTTTTACTGCATATGATGCCTCAAATGAACGAAAAATACTAGAGGCTGTAACCTGGACATTAACTAGTCATGATAATATCAAGCAAGTTCAATTCTGGGTGGAGGGTAAGAAGATCACAGAAATGCCTATTAATCGTACACCTTTGGATAAACCACTTAGTCGTAGTATGGGTATTAATCTGGAAAAAGGCGAAGGGGCAACTTATACGCGGTCCAGCTCGGTCACAGTATATTTCTCATCAACGTCGCCAACAGGAATACAATATTATGTGCCTGTCACGCGGTTGGTAGAGACTGGTCAGGACCCACTTCATTCAGCGATTAATGAGCTTATCCGTGGTCCACAAGCAAAAGTAGGATTAACACAAGTGATGACGACAGAAACATCTTTACAATCTGTAAAGAGTGAGAGTAGCGGAACGATAACAGTTGCTCTTAAAGATGATATGTTCATTAAGGGGGAGAAAGTTCCATCTGAGTTTCTTCAGGCCATTGTATTAACGGTTACAGAGAATGTTGGGGATAAAAAAGTTATTATACAATTGAATGGAGATACTAATGTAATTGGATACGATAATAAAAATTATGGTGAGCCTGTATCGAGATCACAGTATATAAATGAAATTCCTATATAATCGTCCCCTTCTACAAAAGATGCTTTTATTCCAGTATTTTGATAATATAAGGTTTGCACAAATGGAAGCTAATGATGTAGGAGGAAGATAATATTGAGACACGATGAACGAAATAACGATCAAATTCGAATCATGAATTTAACTACAAATGTTAATAAATATGCGGAAGGATCACTCTACATAGAAATGGGTGATACTAAAGTACTCTGTACTGCAACGGTGGATGAGAAGGTTCCGCCATTTCTAAAAGGACAAGGTAAGGGTTGGGTAACAGCAGAATATTCCATGTTGCCAAGAGCTACACATTCAAGAAATCAGCGTGAGGCTAATCGCGGTAAATTAACGGGGAGAACGATGGAAATTCAACGTCTCATCGGTAGAGCACTCCGATCTGTAGTGAACTTACAGGCCCTAGGCGAGCGTACGATCACATTGGATTGTGATGTAATTCAGGCCGACGGAGGAACGCGGACAACATCTATTACAGGTGCATTTGTTGCACTCTGCATAGCTGTTAATAAGATATCTGAGCAACATAAACTACCCGTATTCCCAATAACGGATTACTTAGCTTCTGTTAGCGTAGGTGTTGTGGGTGGTCAGACACTATTGGATCTGAATTATGAAGAAGACTCCAAAGCAAAAGTAGATATGAACTTAGTCATGACGGGAAATGGACAGTTTGTGGAATTACAAGGAACGGGTGAAGAGAGCCCATTCTCACGTCAAGAGTTAGACGAAATGCTTCAGCTTGGTGAACAAGGAATCAAAGAAATTATTACTCGTCAAAAAGACATTTTGGGCCCTATTTCACAATTAATTGGATCTAGTAGCTCAAGAAAAGGTGTCTAGGATGAAGTTAGACCAAGATATCGTGATTGTTGCAACGAAAAACAAGGGTAAAGTTAAAGAGTTTGAACATGCCTTTGCATTGATAGGTAAACAAGTGAAGAGTATGTTCGATTATGAAGAACTTCCAGAAGTGATTGAAGATGGTCATACATTTGCAGAAAATGCTCTAAAAAAAGCCAAAACGGTTGGAGATGCGCTAGGCCTACCAGTACTTGCTGATGATTCAGGTTTATGTGTAGAAGCATTAGATGGACAACCTGGAGTATATTCTGCTCGTTATGCGGGTGAGAATGCAACGGATCAGGAGAACAATCAAAAGCTGTTGCAACAACTGGAACAATTGAAACAGGGTGAGGACACGGACCAAACTTTATTAAGTACAGCGAGCTTTATCTGTTCATTGGTGCTGTATAACCCCTCGATAGGTGAGTATATAGAAACATCTGGTGCTGTAGATGGCTGGATAACTTCAGATGTAGCGGGTAATGGAGGATTCGGTTATGATCCCCTCTTTTATGTTTCACAGTTTGATAAGACCATGGCTGAATTATCGCTTGAGGAGAAACAATCAATCAGTCACCGTGGGATCGCATTGCGCGAGTTAATGTCTCGATTACATGAATGAGATTTATCATATGATGATTATATATTGATGTATTTAAGAACAGAAGAAGGCTCCCTCGAGGGTAGCCTTCTTTTTATTAAATATAAGAAGGGTTAAGTTTCACATTAGCGTATCGATACATGGTAAGTGCGAAGCCAATAATCGATTTGTGCTAAATAAGCGAATAGTTGCGGCCCAGACATTAATTGTCCAAACCAAGGTAGGTTAGAAGAGGCATCAGATGATGAGGCTAATTCTCTAATTTTAACGGCATCAATTAGAGGTAACAGTGGTGAAGTCGGATCATCTAAGATGGTGAGTATTTGTTGTTTTACTGCTGAAAGAAAATTTGGATTATGTGTTTTAGGATAGGGACTTTTTTTACGGTATAGTACATCATTAGGAAGTACTCCCTCAAGGGACTTACGGAGTATTCCTTTCTCACGATTACCTGTCATCTTAATGTCCCATGGAATATTCCATACATATTCAACTAATCGGTGGTCACAATAAGGAACACGTACTTCTAGGCCGACGCCCATACTCATGCGGTCTTTTCGATCCAGTAATGTAGGCATGAAGCGCGTGATATTGAGATATGACATGATTCGCATCTGTGCATGTTTACCAGTCTCTCCTGCTAGTGTAGGCACTTCATTAACTGCTTCTGAATATTTATCGCCTAGATATTCCAGTGGTGAAATCCAATTTCGAATTTCAGGGGACAATAGATTCGCTCGCATTTCTGGAGCTACGGCCCATGGGAATGTACCTGAGTTTATTAGTTCATCACGATGGAACCAAGGATAACCACCGAATATTTCATCAGCAGCCTCACCAGAAATGGCTACAGTTGCATCTTTTTTGATCTCCTGACAGAACAAATAAAGTGAGGAATCCACATCTGCCATACCCGGTAAATCGCGTGTCCTTGTGGAAGCTTCTAACGCACCCACTAATTCGGGAGTGTCTATTTCAATATAATGATGGTTAGTTTCAAGTTCATCAACCATTCGTTTGATCCAAGGTGCATCAGAGCCTGGTTGGTAAGAGTGAGATTTAAAGTTCTTATCATTATCAACATAATCAACGGAATATGTGTGAACTTGTCCTTGCCCTGTGCGACTATAGTAATCTACAGCTAATGCAGACAATGCACTGGAATCCAACCCACCCGATAAAAGGGCGCAAACGGGCACGTCTGAAATTAATTGGCGTTCTAATGTATCCTGCAGGATTTCCTTTAATTTATGTGCGGTAGTTTGTTCGTCATCTTCATGGGCATGACTGTCAAGCTTCCAATAGGCGTAAGAGCGAAGTCCATTACGAGAATATATCATCGCATGCCCGGGACGAAGTTCATGCATATTCCGATACACACCATGGCCTGGGGTACGCGCAGGACCGATGATAAATAATTCAGCTAAACCTTCAGGTCCAATAACAGCTTCCATTTTAGGATGTTGAAGTAGTGCTTTGGGTTCCGAACCAAATATAAGAGTCTCATCGATATGACTATAGAACAGAGGCTTCACGCCTAGACGATCGCGTGCAAAAAAGACTTGTTGTTGTATACTATCCCAAATGACAAAAGCAAAGATACCATTGAAACGATCCACGCAATCGGGACCCCATTCCATATAGGAAACTAATAATACTTCCGTATCACAACGAGTCTTGAATTGATGACCTCGCTTGCGGAGTTCGTTCGTAAGCTCAGCCGCATTGTATAGCTCTCCATTATATACAACGGAGTATACGGCATCATCTCGATGTATAATCATTGGCTGAGCACCATTCTCTGGGTCGATGACACTAAGACGCCTATGTCCAAAGGCACAAGGGTTTGAAATCCACGTTCCATATGCATCTGGACCTCGTTGAGCTAAACTATCTGTCATTCGCATGAGCAATTGTGAATCTTGTGTCAAATCACCGTTCCATTGAATAAATCCGGTTATTCCGCACATGACGGTTCATCCTTTCTTTGTTGACTAACGATAATTGAACTTTCTATTCATCAAAGTGATGGATCGTAAGCTGGGTACATTAGGTCCAACGATCTTTACAGTCATACAGATATATGCCGAAGGACAGCATAAAATGTCTGTCCCTAATGCAAAACAATAGGAGAACACGAACAGTAAAGAGTCAGAAAAAGTGGGATATTGTCGTGATGAAATACAAATATTATGTAACGGTCAAGAAGATGCATTATCCAAATAATATTACTCATATCCAGTCATCAGTAAAACCATAATAACGATAGGAGGTGATACTGATGGCTGATAAATATAAGAAGAACAAAGGAAATAAATATGTTCACAATCAAGAATTTGCCGAAGAAGTAATAGCTAAGAATCGTGTTCATCACAATGAAGATAAAATAAACTGGCGTCGTGGTAATTTGTAATCATTCCACTTATTTTATTGTCAAAATAAAAATAAAAATTTAACTATTGATTATTTTTTTAGGTGCGCTATAATAAATAACGCACCCTTTTTAATTGGGATATCATTTATAAGTGTATTTCAAAGTTTAGAAAGTTTGCTTATTCACAGAAGTTTAATCATCTAGATTGTGAATGAGGTCGCCGTAATGTTGCATATAATATATCATGTCTCAGTAGCTCAGCTGGATAGAGCAACGCCCTTCTAAGGCGTCGGTCGGGGGTTCGAATCCCTCCTGGGACATAATTAAAAGCTCTCCTTTCGGAGAGCTTTTTGTGTTCCCGGGGGTGAGAATCCTATTATTCTTCATCTAATTCTTTGATGGGTCGACGACGTGATTGGCCATTACGTAATTGCTTAGCAATAGTATAACCAATAAGGAACGCAGCAGCAGAGGTATTCCCATCTACTGTATAAGGAATGATGGAAGCATCAGCTACTATTAAATTATTCACACCATGTACCTTCCCCGTCCGATCGACGACTCCACCTTTGTTTAACGGGGCCATCCGAAGAGAGCCTTGTTGATGGTGATTATGTTCGAAATTCTGAATAATAAATTCCTCGAGCTTTTGATCATCATTTATAATATCAAGAGTTGGTGAAACCAACTGATATGAAGAATCTATTCTTGCCAGTTCAGATGCTATATTCTGAATATAGATTTTATAAATATTTTTAAC
This sequence comes from Paenibacillus crassostreae, assembly GCF_001857945.1. NCBI lineage: Bacteria > Bacillati > Bacillota > Bacilli > Caryophanales > Paenibacillaceae > Paenibacillus > Paenibacillus crassostreae. The sequence goes on along the minus strand of NZ_CP017770.1, from coordinate 1,395,683 downwards.
TGAATCCATATCTGATGGATTAGCAAGGAATCCTTCGTCAGCCAATACAATTTTCAGAGGGTCATTATTTTGAATTTTAATGGTTCCACGACTCTTGGGTCTCAAGAATAGAATTGCTATAGTTAACAGCGTATCAGAACCGATACCGATTAATTGAACCGCTCGACGCGTAGGGTCTAAACCACTTGGATCTGGCAAGAAGGCTCCACCAGTATAAAGGGCATTTGGATCGTTATGTGGTAGAGCATTATCATTCCTGTTGGTAGTAAATATTGCGGAGTTAAGAGTATGATTCTTTAAGTTGATTCCGACATTCGGATTACTAAAGATTACAGGTATTCCCGATGACTTTAATAACTTTGTTGGTCCGATTCCGGATAGCATTAGAAGCTGAGTGCTATTAATTCCAGAAGAAATAATAACCTTTTGACGTGCATAAGCTTTGATACGCTTACCTTCTTTTAAGAACTCGACTCCAATAGCACGTTTAGCGGAAAAAAGGATCTTCAGAGCCGTTGAGTTAAACAATACTCTTAGTTTTCGACCACGAACTCCTCGACCCGCACTTGTCATAATGTCGGATGAGAAAAATGCGGTTGATGAGCTTTCTCTTCGACCATTTGGCTTTTGATACAGTTGCCAACGTGTAAAGGGACCCAAGGGGGATTTAGGATCATTATAATCATTAATCTCTGGGAACCCAGTAGCTTGCGCAATTGCGGTAGTTAATTTTGTCGCCATAGATGTTGGGGTTGATGGTGCTTGCCTGATATCAATCCGACCATGAAAACCATGTACTCCGGCGTTATTAGTTTCTCCATTATACTTTTCTAACTGTTTGAACCTGGAAATTGCTCTGCGGGGTGACCATATTGGACCAAGTAACTTCTCCCATTCCTTGAATACTGCTGATGTAGGTCGTACATACTGCTCTCCATTAATGGAAGACCCCCCTCCTGATAGACGTCCAGTCGTCCATTCAAAAGCCCGATCATCCAATTCGCTCTGCGGAACACCTTCGCCTTGCCAAAAGTAATTTGGGAAAAAGCGTTCTTCTAGTTCAGGAGCAAATGTAGAATCCATAATGGGTTCATCTTTATCGTTATTCTCTCCCGCCTCCAAAACAAGTACGGACGTTTTCTTATCATCAGAGAGGATCTTGGCTATAACAGCACCCCCAGGACCTGTGCCGATAACAATGTAATCAAAAGTTAACTTCGTAATCTCCAAAAACAATCTCTCCCTTTAAATAGGCTATTGTAGGATATTACAGTGTTATGTAATAGGTTCCAAAGTAAAGTGAGATTTCAAAATGGTATAACTAGAAGCGATTAAGCTGTTTATTTTTCCAATTGGAAAAATAGTGAATATTTGATAAGATACGATATAGACCTCCTAGACGAGGTCTATATTTTTATGGAGGGATATCTAATGAAAATACCGCATATTGAAATGGACAGGAAGAATTGTCAATTAGGAGGTGAAATGTTTTATGAACCATAGTTTGATTACTAAAATCTCAAATACTCAGTTGATCAATCAACTTGTTTTTTTTGATGAGGAAAAGAAATTTTTCTTGATGCAATATATTCCAGAAGATGCTAAAGAAAAGAAGAGGGTAGATGAAGTCCTTATTATATATACAGATTTAGTTGAAAAGATTATTTCTGAAAATAATGAAGATTCTTTTAATTCTATGGTGCTTATTGGCAGTCAGGTAACTCTGCAATATACGGATGATGGTTTCGAGGAGATGTATACCATTGTGTTTCCACATCGAGCAGATCCAAGTAAGAATTGGATTTCATTCTTATCACCGATGGGTTTACAATTATTAATGACTAGAATAAACGAATCGTATGAATTTAAAGTTCCTTCGGGTCATATCGGAGTAAGAATACAAGGGATTAAATATATGAATTGTGGCGATATTGATAAATAGCATGCTGTATTAGATTATAGTTTGGTGTATATTAGGGATAGTTACTTTTATGAAGGAGGGTATCCTATGATACAGGTCAAAGAGTTTGTTGATTCAGATAATTCATATGCTGAGAATAAGGCAAATCAATTTTTAGCAGGCTTGAAAGAAGAGCAAGTAATAACCATTCGTTATGGATCCGTCATTAAGAGTTCAGTGACTAAAACGGAGCGTCAAAGAAGTACAATACTTATCGTTTATAAAACATTAGAATAATGTAGACATAATAATAAGTTACTAATTTTTAAAAATATAAGAAAGCATAAGTTTCACTTGAATCAATTTCATAATCGCCGATGCAGCTAAATCGGGTTGCGTAATTATGAAATTGATTCTTGACACTCTAATTCTTATATTTCCGCAGATACGGATTTCGCCCTTGAAAAGGACGGTTTTGCCGTTTCTGCTTGTGTATACGTTTTCTTCCCTTTTGTGGGATTATATCGGTAATTTGGTGAACTGAATTTTAATCTGAATCAATTTCATAATTACCCAAATCTATTGAAATTATGAAATTGATTCTTATAAAAGCTACTTTCCATTTGTCTCCAAATGAAAAGCAGCTTTTATTTATAGCTTTACATAAATGGGGTTCTCACCCTCAGGAACACAAAAGGCTCTCCCGTAGGAGAGCCTTTAATTATGTCCCAGGAGGGATTCGAACCCCCGACCGACGCCTTAGAAGGGCGTTGCTCTATCCAGCTGAGCTACTGAGACAAGAAAATTCAACATTAAATAATATATCACGTTTATAATTGTATATCAAGTTTTAATTTTGATAATGTAGATTTGTAATACGAAATCACTTAAAGAGTACCTTTTTTTGATTTTGAACGGGCTGTGATATAATCTACAATTAATGGAGAAATTTAAAGAGAGGAGGAGCAATTATTAATAATATTCCCTCTAGTAAAGATAATCTTGTGCTTTTTCCAAAAACATTGGACTATTATCAGATACAGTTAACGAATATGCTGGAAAGTGAACGTTATGCTGAAGCTATGGGTTTACTTCGCTTTCTACTTCAATGTCAAGGTCAAGAAGAAAGATATATAGACGAATGGGGAGCTTTGCTTGATTGGTTGGAGACAGCCTTTCCTCAATATATTTCTGAAGAAGAGAATGAACAGTCAAATTTAGATATCGAAGTTGATATAAATGAAGAGGATCTTGCTCGAATGAATGTCGAGGGTAAAGTTGCGGAAGATGCGGAGTATGCCAATAAACTGTTGAAAATTGTTATGGAGGAAGATTTGTCAGAACAGACTTTGTTAGCATTAGGGCAGCTTTCGCATTTAAAAGGTAATTCTATTGATGAATCATTGGTGAATTGGCTGCAGACGACGAAGATTCATCCTTTACTTCAGTACCAAGTCTTAGAGACGCTTCATAAACGAGGTATGCAAGGATGCGTTACTCTAACTAGAGGCACGGAAGAGATTGAAGTAGATATTGAAGGTATCCCGATTAAAGATAATGAATTCCCATTAAATATACAGCAAATTGTAGATCGAGTTGCTCAATATACTGAAATTCAGGATCCAACGCTTTACTACTTCGCTCAAGAACTATGGTCACAATTCATAAGAGTGATATACGGTACGAATGTCTATCTATCAATGCTGACTGAAGATGATTTAGTGATGGATATTTGGGCGGGTACGCTCCATCAGGTTGTTTCTGAGAGTCTGACTGGAGATCGTAATGAAGAGGAGACTCGTTCTATATATGGGATTACAGAGAATTATCGCTTTCGATTCGAGCAAGCCTACCGTGTGATGAAGCAATTTGTTACAACTGGTGTAGCATATTGACCAAAATCGTTATTTTAAGATAATGACTTGAACCTGCTCTTGAAAAAGAATACAATGTTGTTTATACTATAATGGTTGTTCTGTGCGTGAATCAATTAGTGTAAATAGTGGTTACAAGCCATTCTTAATATAGGAAAGGTAACTGTTTCCGCGGGAAATATAAGGTCTAAGTATGAATTGAGACTTATACTTTCTTATTTTTTAGATAAACTATGTGAATTATTTTTGGAGGGGAAAGCATAAAATGAAAGCAACCTGGGAAAAAATAGAGAAGAACCTTGGGGTTCTTGAAGTAGAAGTAGAAGCAGAACGTGTAACCGAGGCACTAAATAAGGCTTTTACAAAAGTATCTAAGAAAGCCAATGTACCTGGATTCCGTAAAGGTAAGGTACCACGTTCCGTATTTGAAGCACGTTATGGAATCGAAAGCTTGTATCAAGACGCTATTGATATCTTGCTTCCAGAAGTATATACAGAAGCTGTGGATGAAACGGATATTTTCCCTGTAGACCGTCCTGAAATTGATATTGATCAATTTGCTAAAGGTGAAGTATTTAAGTTCAAAGCAAAAGTTACTGTTAAACCTGAAGTAACATTGGGCCAATACAAAGGCGTAGAAGTTCCTACACAAAAAGTTGAAGTTACTGAAGAAGAACTTAACCAAGAATTAACTCGTTTGCAAGAACGTCACGCTGAGCTAGCAGTTATCGAAGATGGTGTTGCTGAGAATGGTGATATCGCGATTCTTGACTTCGACGGATCCGTTGATGGTGTTCCTTTTGAAGGTGGACAAGCTGAACGTCATTCATTGGAGTTGGGAAGCAATACGTTTATCCCAGGCTTTGAAGAACAAGTAGTAGGTTTAGCTACTGGCGACCTTAAGGATGTTGAAGTTACATTCCCTGATACTTACCATGCTGAAGATCTTGCTGGTAAACAAGCAATCTTCAAAGTGAAAATTCATGAAATCAAACGTAAACATCTTCCTGAATTGGACGATGAATTCGCTAAAGATGTAAGTGAATTCGAAACTCTGGGTGAGTACAAAGTTGATCTTATGAAACAATTAGAAATTCGTAAAAATGAAGAAGCACAAGGTGTTCGTGAAGGGCTTGTAGTGGATAAAGTTGCTGAATTAGCAGAAATTGATATCCCACAATCCATGATTTCAAGCGAAGTACAAAATATGGTACGTGATTTCGATAATCGTCTTCGTGGACAAGGTATGAACCTTGAAATGTTCTTGAGTTTCTCTGGTCAAACGACAGATGATCTTCAAGAGCAAATGAAAGGTGATGCAGAGAAACGCGTTCGTAACAACTTAGTTCTTGAACAAGTTGCTAAGGATGAAAAGATTGAAGTTTCTGAAGAAGATGTTACTAAAGAATTGGAAACATTATCTGTATCATACAAACGCACACCTGAAGAACTTCGTAGTGTTTTAGAAGCTAATGGATCATTGAACAGTTTGCGCGAAGAGATTTCTCTACGTAAGACTGTTGAATTCCTAGTGTCTAACAGTAAGGAAGTTGCTCCTGTGGAAGTTGAAGAAGTAGTTACCGAAGATGATAAATAAGAAGGCTGCTGCCTAGGCTGCCATACAGATGATAAGGCGCGTAATTATTTTACGTGCCTTATTTTTTACTAAACATAATCCAAAATATGGATAATTCACATAGTGAATGGGTTTTCTAACGAATACATATTTTATAAAAAATCAATTTCGGTTGCTGTAGTTGAAAAAATGACATCGTGCTTCTAACATGTTAAAATATTGATAAGATATTAAATTACATCTTAAAATGGAAAAGAGGTTGGCTAAATGAGTCTGGTACCTATGGTTGTTGAACAAACCAGTCGTGGTGAACGTTCGTACGATATTTACTCAAGATTACTTAAGGATCGCATTATTTTTCTAAGTAATGCCATTGATGATGATGTTGCCAATCTTGTAATAGCACAGCTATTATTCCTTGCTGCTGAAGACCCTGAGAAGGACATTAGTTTATATATTAATTCACCGGGTGGTTCGGTTACAGCGGGAATGGGTATATACGATACGATGCAATTTATAAAGCCAGACGTCTCCACGATATGTGTGGGAATGGCAGCTAGTATGGGTTCCTTGCTACTAACGGCAGGAGCGAAGGGTAAGAGATTTGCACTGAGCAACAGCGAAGTGATGATTCATCAGCCTTTGGGTGGTATCCAAGGTCAGGCATCAGATATTAGGATTCATGCAGATTGGATCATGAAGACAAAAGAAAAGCTCAACCAAATATATGTGGAACGTACAGGTCAATCCCTTGAAAAAATCCAGATCGATATGGATCGTGATTTCTTCATGAGCGCCGAAGAAGCGGCTGCTTATGGTCTTATTGATCGAGTTCTTACATCACCGAACAAATCTTAAGGGGTGGTAATATGTTTAAGTTTAATGATGAGAAAGGCCAACTGAAATGTTCTTTCTGTGGTAAAACGCAAGAACAAGTTCGTAAATTGGTTGCAGGTCCTGGCGTTTATATATGTGACGAGTGTATTGAATTATGTACTGAAATTGTAGAGGAAGAACTTGGTCATGCGGAAGAAGTCGATTTAAAAGATATTCCGAAGCCTAAAGATATATGTGCAATCCTTGATCAATATGTGATTGGTCAGGATCAAGCTAAAAAGTCATTGTCAGTAGCGGTATATAACCATTACAAACGAATTAATACACAAAGTAAAATTGATGATGTAGAACTTTCTAAGAGTAATATTCTATTATTAGGTCCTACAGGTTCAGGTAAAACATTACTTGCTCAGACGATGGCTAAAATACTTAATGTTCCTTTTGCGATTGCGGATGCGACTTCATTAACAGAAGCTGGGTACGTGGGTGAGGATGTTGAGAATATTCTACTGAAGCTTATCCAAGCAGCAGATTATGATGTGGAGAAGGCAGAACGTGGTATCATCTATATCGATGAGATTGATAAAGTGGCTCGTAAATCGGAGAACCCATCGATCACTCGTGACGTATCAGGTGAAGGTGTACAACAGGCGTTATTGAAAATTCTTGAAGGAACCGTTGCATCTGTACCGCCACAAGGTGGACGTAAACATCCTCATCAAGAATTCATCCAAATTGATACGACAAATGTATTATTTATCTGTGGTGGTGCTTTTGACGGATTAGAACAATTAATCAAACGTCGTATCGGTAAAAAGGTTATTGGTTTTAATGCAGGAGGAGAAGCTCAGAAAGATTTGAAGCCAGGCGAATATCTATCCATGGTTCTTCCAGAAGATCTTTTGAAATTCGGACTAATTCCTGAATTTGTAGGCCGTTTACCTGTCATTTCAAGTTTGGAACCTTTAGATGAGAATACATTAGTTCGTATTCTGTCTGAGCCTAAGAATGCTTTGACTAGACAGTATCAGAAGCTACTTGAAATGGATAATGTGAACCTTGAGTTTGAACCAGCAGCATTGATAGCTATTGCTAAAGAAGCAATTAAACGCAATACAGGTGCTCGTGGATTGAGAGCTATTATAGAAGGCATTATGTTGGATATGATGTTCGAGGTTCCATCTCGTGAAGATATTGAACACTGTGTCATCACAGAACAAGTGGTACAGGATCGAATGATACCGGAATTGAACATTAAGAATCTTGATAATGACGAAGATCGTAAGAAACAGGAAGAAAGCGCCTAAATTGTTACATTCACCACTAGGCTGATGTGATTTGATTGCTGAAGTTCCACTTCTACCTTGTACGTGCATAAATTGACGTCAAGGTTAGGGGTGGAGTTTTAGCGTTAAAGAGGAGGTTGACTATGTTCTCAAGAAAAGATACTAGACCTGTTAAAGTTGGAGACTTGACTATTGGTGGTAATAACGAGGTTATTATCCAAAGTATGTGTACAACAAAGACTGCTGATGTGGAAGCAACAGTAGCTGAAATATTGCGCTTAGAAGAAGCTGGCTGTCAAATGGTGCGCGTTACTGTTAATAATGAAGAAGCAGCTGCTGCGATTAAAGAAATAAAGAAACAAATTCATATACCGCTTGTTGCAGATATTCATTTTAATTATAAATTAGCGTTAGCTGCGATTGAGAATGGTATTGATAAAGTGCGGATTAATCCAGGGAATATCGGTCGACGATCCAAGGTGGAAGAAGTCGTTAAAGCATGTAAAGAGCGCGGCATTCCTATTCGTATTGGAGTAAATGCCGGTTCACTTGAGAATCATTTACTTGAGAAATATGGCTATCCAACACCGGAAGCTATGGTAGAAAGTGCACTTTATCATATTGGGATATTGGAAGAATTGGATTTCCACGACATTATTGTTTCTCTTAAAGCATCAGATGTACCTATGGCTATTGAAGCTTATCGTAAAGCAGCTGAAGTGATCCCCTATCCTCTGCATTTAGGTATTACAGAAGCTGGAACGTTGTTCTCAGGTACAATTAAGAGCTCGGCTGGTATTGGTGCATTACTCTCTATGGGGATTGGGAACACGTTACGGATTTCGCTGAGTGCAGATCCTGTTGAGGAAGTGAAGGTAGCACGTGAGATCTTGAAATCATTTGGACTTATTTCAAATGCACCAACATTGATCTCTTGCCCAACCTGTGGAAGACTTGATATTGATTTGTTCTCTATTGCGAATGAAGTGGAAGAGTATATTTCAAAATTGAAAGTTCCAATTAAAGTTTCTGTTCTTGGATGTGCTGTAAATGGGCCAGGAGAAGCTCGAGAAGCGGACATTGGGATTGCAGGTGCACGTGGAGAAGGGATGCTTTTCCGTTATGGTGAGATGATTCGTAAGGTTCCAGAGGCTGAACTAGTTAGCGAATTGAAGAAAGAAATTGATCATATCGTGGAAGTATTCGAAGCTACAGGAGAAATTCCTGGTCGTGAACATCAACATCAACATCAATCTTAAGTATTTTTAAATGAAAAAGCTACAAGCCATAAATAAGGCTAGTAGCTTTTTTATTTTGAAATATAAGAAAGTATAAGTTTCACTTGATTTAGTACATGATTCTGTTTAAAAATCGTAAATATCGCGTTTATTGCATGTGGAAAAGGCTATACTACCAAGTAACAGTTTATTGCTAGTTATAGAAATGGGAGGGTAAGCATGAATTTAAGTATGATATTTATGTTGATTCAATTATTCTTTGGAGTTGTAATCGGGATATATTTCTGGAATCTACTCCGTGGTCAGAAAACAAATCGTACAGCTGTTGATAGAGAGTCAAGAAAAGAATTAGATAAGTTACGGAAACTGCGTTCTATTTCATTGACCAAGCCCCTTTCGGAGAAAACACGTCCACAGACGATACATGATATCGTAGGTCAAAAAGATGGTTTGCGCGCCTTGAAGGCGGCATTATGTAGTGACAATCCACAGCATGTCATTGTCTATGGCCCTCCAGGTGTTGGTAAGACTGCTGCTGCAAGGGTAGTATTGCAAGAGGCTAAGAAAAATCCTGCATCTCCGTTTAAGAATGATGCTAAATTTACAGAGATTGATGCAACAACAGCACGTTTTGATGAGAGAGGGATTGCAGATCCACTTATAGGTTCCGTTCACGATCCAATATATCAAGGCGCAGGGTCGATGGGTGTTGCTGGGATCCCCCAACCTAAGCCTGGTGCTGTGACTAAAGCGCATGGTGGAATTCTGTTTATAGATGAAATTGGCGAGTTACATTCGATACAATTAAATAAATTACTAAAGGTTCTAGAAGATCGCAAGGTTCTCCTAGAGAGTGCATATTATAACTCTGAGGATACTAACACACCAGCGTATATTCATGATATTTTTCAAAATGGTTTACCTGCAGATTTTCGCCTTGTTGGTGCTACGACTCGATCTCCACACGAGATTCCACCAGCCCTCCGTTCGCGGTGTATGGAGATATTTTTCAGACCACTGCTTCCAGAGGAGATTGGTAAGATCGCTGAAGATGCAATTCAGAAATTAGGGTTGCAACCATGCCCTGAAGCTGTAGAAGTGGTGAAGCAGTATGCTACTAACGGAAGAGAGGCCGTAAATATTATTCAACTAGGTGTTGGCTTAGCATTAACTGAGAAACGCGATACATTAGAAGCAACTGATGTGGAATGGGTAGCGAATAGTAGCCAACTTCAGCCAAGACCTGATCGTAAAATACCAACCCATCCTCAGGTTGGAATAGTCAATGGACTCGCGGTATATGGAACGAACATTGGTACATTGCTTGAGATTGAAGTATCAGCTTCTACAAGTGTTAAGGGTCAAGGGAAAATAAATATAACAGGTGTAGTTGAGGAGGAAGAGATTGGCGGCGGAACACGGACGATTCGTCGGAAAAGTATGGCGAAAGGCTCGGTTGAAAATGTTCTTACAGTTCTTCGTTTAATGGGACTTTCAGCCTGTGATTACGATTTGCATATTAATTTTCCTGGTGGTACACCGATAGATGGTCCTTCGGCCGGTATTGCTATGGCAACTGCAATTGTATCAGCAGTGAAGAACATACCGATTGATCATAGAATTGCAATGACAGGAGAGCTTAGTATTCATGGTAAAGTAAAACCCATTGGCGGCGTTATTGCAAAAGTTGAGGCTGCCTTTCAAGCCGGTGCTACAACGGTTATTATACCAAAGGATAATTGGCAAACGTTGTTTGCAAACCTCAATGGCTTACAAGTTATCCCTGTAGAGACCATTCAAGAAGTATTTCAGAATGTATTTGGAAAAGAATTGGTGAATCATTTAGAAGAAGCGCTGCTGCCAAATATTGCGGGTATTTATTCAGGGACATCGTCTTCTGTTTTGCAGGCAAAATCGATAACTCCAGGTAAAGTAACGGATTCTGGGAGTTTCTAAGAACCGTGTAATATTGGTGTTTCCATTATTTATTTGTTAAAATAATGAAGATATATAAAGAGTGCAACTGGAGGTGCGAAAACAATGGGAGGAAGTAAACCCAAAGGTCGTCGCTTTCCTTTATTGCCATTGAGAGGTCTTCTTGTATACCCAAGTATGGTGCTTCACCTAGATGTGGGTCGTGAGAAATCAGTTAAGGCATTAGAGAAAGCAATGATAGAAGATAATTTAATTCTCCTTTGTTCTCAATCTGAGGTGAACATAGAGGAGCCAACAGAAGAGGATATATTTCGAGTTGGTACAGTAGCAAAAGTGAGACAAATGTTGAAACTTCCAAACGGGACTATTCGTGTTCTTATTGAAGGAGTAGTACGAGCAGAAGTTCTTCAATATACAGATAATGAAGAGTATTACGAAGTGGTTGCACGTGAGCTTCCAGAATTAGAGAGTGATGATCCTGAAGTAGATGCTTTGATGCGGACAGTTCTAAGTCAGTTCGAGCATTATATCAATCTATCTAAGAAAGTGACTCCAGAGACATTGGCAGCTGTTTCAGATATAGAAGAACCAGGCCGATTATCGGATGTAATAACAAGTCACTTATCATTAAAAATTAAAGAAAAACAAGAAATACTCGAGACGGTTGATGTTCGGCAACGGCTAGAGAAGTTATTAGATATTCTTAATAACGAACGTGAAGTACTTGAATTAGAACGTAAGATTAGTCAACGTGTTAAGAAACAAATGGAGAAAACACAAAAGGAATATTATCTTCGTGAACAAATGAAGGCAATACAGAAGGAATTAGGTGAGAAAGAAAGTCGTGCAACCGAAGTGGATGAGCTTCGTGAGCAGTTAAATGATAAAGAACTTCCTGAGATAGTGAAGGAAAAAGTTGATAAAGAAATCGATCGTCTTGAGCGAATGCCTACTAGTTCAGCAGAAGGTGGTGTCATTCGTAATTATGTGGATTGGTTACTTGGTTTGCCCTGGAATAATATGACTGAGCATGAATTAGATATCCAGAGAGCGGAAGAGATTTTAAACGAAGATCATTATGGTCTCGAAAAACCGAAGGAACGTGTTCTGGAATACTTGGCAGTACAGAAACTTGTGAAGCAAATGAAGGGACCTATTCTATGCCTTGTTGGTCCGCCAGGTGTTGGTAAAACATCACTTGCACGATCCATTGCTAGATCTTTGGATCGGAAATTCGTGCGTATTTCACTTGGAGGTGTACGGGATGAAGCTGAGATACGGGGACATCGTCGTACGTATGTAGGGGCGATGCCAGGTCGTATCATTCAGGGAATTAAATCCGCTAACTCGATGAACCCGGTATTCCTTTTAGATGAGATTGATAAAATGGCTTCTGATTTCAGAGGAGATCCTTCATCCGCTTTGCTTGAAGTGCTTGATCCAGAGCAGAATAATACATTTAGTGACCACTTTATAGAGATTCCTTTTGACCTTTCTCAAGTTATGTTTATTACGACTGCGAACGCAATTCACAATATACCGAGACCGTTACTGGATCGTATGGAAATTCTCCATATTCCTGGCTACACAGAATTAGAGAAACTTCAGATTGCTAACCGGTATTTGTTGCCTAAACAAAAACGTGACCATGGATTAGAACCAGATCAACTTCAGATTAATGAGGACGCTTTGTTGAAAGTGATACGTGAATATACACGTGAATCAGGTGTTCGGAATCTAGAGCAACAGATTGCTACGTTATGCCGAAAGGCTGCAAAGAAAATTGTTTCTGAACATCATGCATGTATCAACATGACATCTGATGAGATAAAAGATGATCTCGGAAGTGCTAAATTCCGACATGGTATAGCGGATCTTGAAGATCAAATTGGTACCGTAACAGGGCTTGCTTGGACCGAGGTCGGTGGAGAAACATTAATGATTGAAGTGACAGTCGTGCCTGGTTCAGGTAAACTAATCTTAACAGGACAATTGGGTGATGTAATGAAGGAGTCTGCTCAGGCAGCTTTTAGTTATACTCGTTCCCAAGCTGAAGTGCTAGGCATCGATTCTAACTTCCATGAGAAGAATGATATTCATATCCATATTCCTGAAGGAGCTATTCCTAAAGACGGACCTTCTGCAGGAATTACGATTGCTACTGCACTGATTTCCGCTTTGAGTAAGAGGTTTGTCTCTAAAGATGTTGCTATGACTGGCGAAATTACACTCCGTGGACGAATTTTACCAATTGGAGGCCTGAAAGAGAAATCACTAGCTGCACATCGTGCTGGCTATAAGAAAATTTTACTCCCCAAAGATAATGAACGGGATTTAAGTGAAATTCCGGACAGCATAAAGAATGAAGTGGAATTTATACCTGTGTCGCATATGGATCAGGTTCTGCAACATGCGCTTGTGGAATATAAGGGAGTGCATTAGAGAGGGATTATTATTATGAAGGTAACGAAATCCGAGTTCGTGATTAGTGCTGTTGGCCCTGATCAATACCCGGTCGACGGCTGGCCAGAGATTGCTCTGGCAGGCCGTTCGAATGTGGGGAAGTCATCATTAATTAATAAAATGATTAATCGCAAAAATCTAGCAAGAACAAGTTCAACCCCAGGTAAAACACAGCAATTAAATTATTATGGGATTAATGATGAATTATACCTAGTCGATTTCCCAGGTTATGGATTCGCTAAAGTGTCGAAGACACAAAGACAGGCATGGGGTAAGATGATTGAGCGATATTTATTGGAAAGAGAAACATTGAAGTTATTGCTCCTTGTAGTTGATCTGCGGCATCCACCATCCAAAGATGATATGATTATGTACGATTGGGTTTCACATTATGACCTCCCTATCTGTGTTGTAGCAACGAAAGCAGATAAGCTTCCTCGTAGTCGTTGGGCTAAACAAATTAAACAAATGAAGCAATCATTAGGTCTGCGTATTGATCATCCAATGGTGTTGTTCTCATCAGATACAGGTTTAGGTAAAGATGAGTTATGGGGTATCATTAAGGCGAATATAAGAGCTTCAGAAGATGATCTTGAAGATCATGGACTAATTGTAACTGAGGACACTGAGGAAATTACTGAAGAACATACTGAAGATTAAGATTTATGATAAAGGAACCTATTTCGTCTAACGAAAGGGTTCCTTTTTTTTGCCTAAGTCGCATAGGATAGATTGGTAGCTTATTTTTAAATCGAATTAGATGTATTTTTTGGAGGTGGACGTTCCTTGCGTCGAAGAAAGAATAAAGACTTTTTATTCAAGTGCTTATTTTTATTATTAATTGGAATCCTATTATTTGAGAGTTATCAATTGTTTCAACCTGATGAGAAGAAAAAAGATGCATCTCTAATGCTTTTTGAGGTTGTCAACTTTGAAATGGAAATACTGAATTCATCATTAATGGAATCTGTTCAAATAAATAATACAAATGAGTTAGATCGGTTGAAGCTAGCTGCTTATTCCGCGAGTTTCGGACATGAGCGGATGGTTAAAGTTTTTGGGGAAGATCAAATTGTTTATTTGCCAGCTATCGAGAAATTAGTTAATATGATAACAGGTTGGCAGATTGGTGGAGATCGACCACTAAGTATGTCAGAAAAAAATATATTAGTCGAATTTAGTGCGAAATTTGCTGAAATTGTCTCTATATATGCTATTCTTGTTGATAGTGATCGTGGAATGACTTCAACACAAGCTGATAAATTAGCTACAATTGGTCAGCAATTGGATGATATTATTTCCCAGTAGAACTTATTGGTGCACAGATTCATAAACATGTCATAAAATCGTCATGATCATTTTATATGTTGTGATATAATTAACATATTGAAATTACAAACATATTATTGATTTATAGATGTTCCATTTCCAGATATTTAATACCATTTGAGGCAGGTGATTTAGTACATGCACATCGTCGTTGTAGGGTTGAACTATCGCACGGCGCCTGTGGAAGTGAGAGAAAAATTCACATTCACAGATCAGGATTTACCAGCAGCATTACAACGCTTAAAGAGTACTAAAACTGTTTTGGAAGGTGTCATTGTAGCAACTTGTAACCGTACAGAGATGTATGTCGTTGTAGACCGAATGGAAATGTGCGGTTATTTTATACGTAGTTTCATGGAGCGGTGGTTCGGTATTTCTCGCGAAGAATTTACTAAACATTTATATATATATGAAGACAAACAGGCCATTTCTCACTTGTTCCGAGTAACATGTAGTTTAGACTCTATGGTATTAGGTGAAACACAAATTTTAGGCCAAGTACGTACAGCCTTCTTACAAGCACAGAAAAATGATGCAACAGGTACGTGGTTTAATATGTTGTTTAAACAAGCAGTTACCTTAGGTAAAAGAGTTCATACGGAAACGAATATTGGAGAAAGTGCTGTTTCCATTAGTTATGCAGCGGTTGAACTAGGAAAACGTATTTTTGGGCTGTTTACTGATAAAAAGGTATTGATTCTTGGTGCTGGCAAAATGAGTGAGTTAACTGTAAAGCACTTATATGCAAATGGAGCAGCTGAAGTGATTGTTGCGAATCGTACATTGGCCCGTGCGGAAGAACTGGCAAAGAAATTCAATGGTACACCGTGTACATTGGATGCTGCCATTGCACGTTTAGATGAAGTTGATATTCTAATTAGCTCAACAGGCGCAGATAAATATGTTCTGACGGCTGATCAGGTGAAGGAAAGTATGAAACGTCGCCAATCACGCCCCATGTTTATTATCGATATAGCTGTGCCAAGAGATATAGATCCTGTTATCGGAAATATCCATAATGTATTCTTATACGATATTGATGATCTGGAGGGAATTGTAGAGAATAACATAGAAATGCGGCGTACGGAGGCATCCAAGATTGAGATTATGATTGAAGAAGAGATTATAGTGTTCAATCAATGGTTAAAGACATTGGGTGTTAGACCTGTTATACGTGCATTACAAGAGAAATCCAATATAATTCATGAAGAAACCATGGAAAGTCTTTTTAATAAGCTACCAGAATTGGATGATCATCAACGAAAGGTGATCCGTCGATTGACTAAGAGTATTGTGAATCAAATGTTACATGATCCAATCAATCGAATAAAAGAACTTACTGGTGAGAAAAATGGTGATGAAGCTCTAGAATTATTCACTCAATTATTTGCTCTAGAGTCACAGTTAAGTGAGAAAGGGGATGATGAATTAATGGTTGAATCTAAACGTACATTAATTAGTACAAGCAATAATCCATCTGATGAGACCAAGTCATCCCATTCTAAGGTATCATTGATGCCGGCCAGCCTGTAAAGGTGGGTGGCTAAGGATGGAATTATTAAGTAGAATTTATGATGCAGGCATTTATATCTATGCCCTGAGCCTTCTGTTCTTTTTCTCTGATTGCATTCGTCGCAATTTGAGAGCGAAGTGGATGGGCACAGGGTTTCTTGTTTTTGTATTTATTTTTCAGTTGATTTTTATTGGGATTCGGATTTGGAAAGAACGGATTATTCCCATTTTTACTCTTTATGATTTCTTATTTATGTTTTCATTTATTCTTGTAATTGCATCATTGTTGATGTGCTTATTTAAAAAGTCTGAATTTGCTGTTTTACTCTTAAGTGTAATTGGATTCAGTGTTCTAGTACTCAATCACTTATGGTTTGATTTTAGCAATGATCCGATGAGTGGTTGGCAAGGCGTGCATGGATTATTAGTCTTTCATATTATTTTAGCAAATCTGAGTGTGGTATCATTTACTGTTGCAGCCGTATTTGCTGGAATGTATCTCTTCTTGCATAAGAAATTAAAAGATAAGAAGTGGAATGACACAGTTAGACGTTTACCAAGTCTTGAGTCCATGGATAAATATTCCTACTTTGCGATTGTTCTAGGGATGCCACTTTTATGTGTATCATTGATCGTAGCAATCCTCTCCATTCTATCTGAAGGTCGATTAGAATTGTTCTTAGATTCTAAAGTAGTTACTACAGTCGTAGGATTATGTATCTACATCGTGTATTTCGTTAAAAGAAGATCAAAACAAAATTCTGGTGTAATTATATCTAGATGGGCCTTAATTGGTTACGTCGTTATTATCATCAATCTGCTACTGAATTCATGGTCTAAATTTCATTGGTGGACAGGAGCGTGAGTTGAACGGTGGCTGGATATATACCGATACTATTGGATTGCGAAGATCGCCATTGTCTTGTTGTAGGTGGTGGAAAGGTCGCAGAGAGAAAGATCAAGAACCTACTTGAAGCACAAGCTAAGGTAACTGTGATTAGTCCGGAGCTCACGCAAGAATTATTTGAGTATTTTAAAGAGGGTCATTTACAATGGAAACAAAGAGATTTTAATGATGGTGATACTTATGGGTATTGGATTGTTCATGCGGCAACCGATCTAGAATCAGTAAATGAGACCATAGCGATGGAAGCGAAGGGAAAAGGGATTCTCGTTAATGTAGCTAGTGATGCCAATGAAGGTACATTTATTAACCCTGCGGTAATGAAGCGTGGCCGACTTACAATAGCTGTATCGACTTTAGGTGCTGGACCAGCTATAGCAAGTAGCATTTGTGATCATTTGGCTGAACAGTACGGCGAGGAGTACGAGGTTTATCTCGAATTTTTGTATCGAATGCGTACTGAGATCAAAACAAGGATAACATCTCCTGAACAACGCGGTAGATTGTTGAGCAGATTAGCACGGAGTCCAATTCTTAAGGATATTCAACAAGGTACCTATAAGGAGTGGAGTGACGCTCAGATAGATATGTGGATTATGAATAATAAGGAGGAGAAACAAATGCGTAAGGTTATCGTAGGAAGTAGACAAAGTGCGTTAGCTTTAACCCAAACAGGACAAGTGATTCAGGCTTTAGAGAATCTGAGCCAAGAACACGGATTTGATTTTCAATTTGAAGTTAAAAAGATTATTACAAAAGGGGATCGAATTCTTGATGTAACTCTTTCCAAAGTTGGCGGAAAAGGATTGTTTGTTAAGGAAATTGAGCAGGCGATGCTTGATCGTGAAATTGATATGGCAGTTCATAGCATGAAGGATATGCCTTCTGAGTTACCTGAAGGTCTTTTGAACGCAGCTGTACCCACTCGAGTAGATGCTAGGGATGTTCTAATCTCTAAGGAAGGATTCGATCTGGATCAACTACCACAAGGTGCCAAGGTGGGTACGAGTAGCTTACGGCGTTCAAGCCAATTGAAGGCTTACAGACCAGATTTACAATTAGAATCGATTCGCGGTAATATTGATTCTCGACTACGTAAGCTTGAAGAAGGTGAATTCCAAGCAATATTACTAGCAGCAGCTGGTCTTTATCGGATGGGCTGGGAAGATCGTATTACATCCTATATTTCAATTGATATATGTCTTCCTGCTGTCGGACAAGGCGCACTAGGTATTGAATGCCGAACAGATGATGAAGACCTTCGTAGACTTCTTTCTTTATATAATGACGAACTAACTTCGATGACTGTAGCAGCAGAACGTAGATTTCTTAGTGCATTAAATGGCGGATGTCAGGTTCCTATTGGGGCACATGCTATATGGGTACAAGATGCATCAAATCATTTCCAAACGGATTCCAAACTAATACAATTAACAGGCATGGTTGGATCTCCGGAAGGAGAGATTATTTTGAAAGAAACATTAACGGGAACAGATCCCGAGAAGCTTGGTCTTGCAGTGGCCAATAAGTTAATTGCACAGGGAGCAGAGGGTATATTGGCTCAAGTAAGGGGGTAACGTAATGTCGATAACATCAGGTAAAGTGTATTTGGTAGGTGCAGGGCCCGGAGATGCTGGTTTAATAACGGTTAAAGGGTTGCAATGTATAAAGAAGGCTGACGTTGTTGTATATGATCGGTTGGCTAATCCTCGTTTGCTTCAATCTATGAAATCGGGTGCGGAGAAAGTATATGTTGGTAAGCTACCTGATCGGCATACGATGAAACAAGAAGATATTAATCAATTGTTGGTGGATCTTGCTTTAGAAGGAAAAACGGTGACAAGGTTAAAAGGAGGAGACCCTACTATTTTTGGTCGTGTGAGTGAGGAAGCGGATCTGCTAAGGAAAAATGGAATTCGATATGAGATTATTCCGGGAATTACTTCAGCAATCAGTGTACCAGCATATGCAGGTATACCCGTGACTCATCGTGATTTGGCATCATCCCTTTCTATTATTACGGGTCATGAAAGTCCGGATAAGCTTGATGTTATGATTCAATGGGATAAATTAGCCAATGCTACGGGGACACTCATCTTTATGATGGGTGTTGCAAAGATAGGTTATATTAGTGAGCAATTGATGAGGCATGGTCGCCTATCAGATACCCCTGTGGCACTCGTGCGATGGGGAACTCGTGCGGAGCAAGAGACAATTACAGGAACACTTGCTGATATTGAAGATAAGGTTAAAGCAGCTAATTTCCAACCTCCAGCTGTAATTGTTGTAGGAGATGTTGTCTTGCAACGGGAGAAGCTGATGTGGGCGGAATATATGCCACTCTTCGGCAAACGTGTGCTTGTTACCCGTGCTCGTTCCCAAGCAAGCGAGTTAGCCAATAGAATTGAAGAGTTAGGTGGGGAACCTTATGAGTTTCCAGTCATTAATATCGTAAAGCCAAGTGATCCTAAGGAAATCTTAGACTTGAGGTCCTCTTTTGCTAAATTGCAGGACTATGATTGGATATTCTTTACGAGTGTGAACGGGGTTGAGTTTTTCTTTCAACATTTACAGGAACAAGGACGTGACATTCGCTCATTACATCATGCGAAGATTGTAGCTGTTGGACCGGCTACGGCTGATGCTTTGAAAGCACATGCTCTATTTCCTGAACAAATCCCAGATGTATATCAAGCTGAAGGCATGATAGAGATGTTAGGATCACACTTGAAGGCAGGTCAGAAGGTGCTCTTACCACGTGGGGATAAAGGCAGAGCGTGGCTTCCAGACAAATTGACGGAGATGGGTCTTGAAGTAACCGTTGCGGTTACCTATCATACCGTTATTTCAGGTGATGACGATAGTGAATTGTTAAGAATGTTTGCTGAAAGTGGTATTCATGCAGTTACGTTCACTAGCTCATCAACGGTAACCAACCTTCTTGCGATTATGAAGCGGATGGGGATTGAAGACCCTGTTAAGCAATTGGAAGGTGTTGAAACTTTCTGTATTGGGGAAATCACGGCTAAGACAGCGCTTGAAGCAGGCTTGACTGTAAGCATGATTGCAGAAGAAGCGACCATTGAGAGTCTTGTTCAATCTTTATGTCGCTGGAATGCGATACAAAACTAAGATGAAAATATGGTAGTAGGAAGCATTACTCACAAAACTTAGATTAGGCTTACGATGCTATTTTTCTCGAAGTTAATCAAGAAGGATATGCTAGAAAAAAGCATATGCTTCCGAGGTAGTTTTGTTCGAAGATAAATCAGGGAAGCATTGCTTACAAAACTTTCAGGAGGTCAACAACATGAATTTTCCACTCGTGCGGCATCGCCGCTTACGGCAATCTGCGGGGATACGCAGTATGGTACGTGAAACGGTTCTAAATGTGCAGGACTTGGTACAACCTATTTTTGTTACATACGGTACGAATATTAAGAATGAAATATCATCTATGCCAGGTGTTTATCATTTCTCTCTGGATACGTTAAAGAATGAAGTCGACAATATTGCGAGCTTAGGTATTCCTGCGGTGTTATTGTTTGGGATTCCGGAAACGAAGGATAGCATGGGGTCTTCTGGATTTGCAGAGGATGGGATCGTACAGGAAGCGACACGTCTTATTAAAGAGTGGTACCCTGAATTGTTAGTTATTGCAGATACTTGTTTATGTGAATTTACGGATCATGGACATTGCGGTATGGTACATACATTTGAGCGAGATGGTCATATCCATGGTGACGTACTCAATGATGAATCGTTAGAGCTACTTGTTCAGACTGCGGTATCTCAAGCGAAAGCGGGAGCGGATATCATCGCACCTTCTAATATGATGGATGGATTCGTCCAAGCTATTCGAGGTGGACTTGATGAAGCGGGATTCCAGAACATTCCGATCATGTCTTATTCTGTGAAGTATGCTTCTGCGTTCTACGGACCTTTCCGTGAAGCTGCTGATTCTGCTCCACAATTTGGTGATCGTAAAACATATCAAATGGATCCTGCTAATGCAAGAGAAGCATTAAGAGAAGCTGAGTCTGATGTACTTGAGGGTGCGGACATGCTTATGGTGAAACCTGCTCTAGCCTATTTGGATATCATGCGTATGATTAAGGATCAATTTGATCTACCTTTGGTTGCGTACAACGTTAGCGGTGAGTATTCTATGGTCAAAGCCGCAGCACAACAGGGTTGGATCAATGAGAAAGCTATTGTTCAAGAAATGCTTACAGGGATGAAACGTGCAGGTGCAGATATAATCATTACTTATTTCGCTAAAGATGTTGCAGGTTGGATCAATGAAAAGTAGGTAGTTATCCGATCATAGATTGGAAGGATGCCATAATATTTTTACTTTAAGGAAATAGGGGTGTAAAGTATGAGCAATATGTCTGGAAAACGAAATGAAGAGGCTTCTAAAGCTGCTTTTGAAGAAGCAAAACACTATTTACCTGGTGGAGTTAATAGTCCTGTGCGTGCTTTTAAAGGAGTAGGATTAACTCCAATTTACGTTGAACGTGGTGAAGGATCTCGTATCTATGATATTGATGGAAACTCATTTATCGATTATATCGGTTCTTGGGGTCCTTTGATTATGGGACATGCCCATCCAGAGGTTATTTCTGCAATCCGGAAAACAGCCCTGCGCGGGACAAGCTTTGGTGCTCCGACTTTGATCGAGACAGAGATGGCGAAGCTCGTATGTGAACGTGTGCCGTCAGTTGAAGTTGTAAGAATGGTTAATTCAGGTACAGAAGCAACGATGAGTGCGATCCGTCTGGCACGTGGTGTTACTGGAAGAAGTAAGATTTTGAAATTTGAAGGCTCTTATCATGGACATGCTGATAGCTTGTTAATCAAGGCGGGGTCTGGTGTAGCGACTTTAGGATTACCTGATAGCCCAGGAGTACCAGCGGGAGTGGCAGCTAACACGATAACAGTTCCATATAATGATTTAGAATCAGTGAAGCTTGCGTTTGAACGTTTCGGTGAAGAGCTTGCGTGCGTCATAGTTGAGCCGATTGCTGGTAATATGGGGGTTGTACCACCTCTAGCAGGATTCCTTCAAGGTTTACGTGATTTAACGACTCAATATGGAAGCGTCCTTATATTCGACGAAGTTATGACTGGATTTCGTGTGGATATCAACTGTGCACAAGGATTATTTGGAGTAACCCCCGATCTAACTTGCTTAGGTAAGGTTATTGGTGGTGGACTACCCGTCGGTGCTTATGGTGGGAAACGCGAAATCATGGATCAAGTAGCTCCATCAGGCCCTATATATCAAGCAGGAACACTTAGTGGTAATCCGTTAGCGATGGTAGCTGGATATACAACACTTAAGTTACTTACACCAGAAGTATATAACCAATTAGAAGAACGGGCTGCTCGACTACAAGTTGGATTCGAACAGAATGCAAGTGAACTTGGTATTCCGGTTACAATCAACCGAGTGGGTTCGATGGTATGTCCATTCTTTACTTCAGAACCCGTTATTAACTTTGATACTGCGAAGAGTAGTAATGTTGATCATTTCAAGCGTTATTTTGAAGGGCTAATTAATCATGGTGTAAGTGTTGCACCTTCTCAATTCGAAGGAATGTTTGTATCAGCAGCGCATAGCGTTGAGGATATTGATCAAAGTATCGAAGCTAACTATAAGGCACTCAAAAACCTATGAGTTACCAAGGTAGTTGGAGTCGTAGAGGTGAATGGCTGGAGCTTATTCCTGGCAAAGTGATTCGTGAATCAGACGACCGTGAGACTGCTACAATGACTTGGCTATTGAACGTTGTAGGTATGCCTGAAAAGCTATTGCGTCGACTCAAACATGAGAAGGGAATTCAATGGAATGGAGATAAGTTGAGATTAGCTATATTTCCATCCCGACCTATAGGGATAAACTCGATATGGCAGGAGTTAAAAGTACTCTATGAGGATGATTTCTGCTTAGTTATTCATAAACCAGCAGGGATGATGATTCATCCGGATGGTCGTGCTGGTGAAGTGACATTAGATCATATCGTTGCTGCTCACTTTGAGAGTATGGGTGATAATGTAGCGGTAAGACATATTCATCGACTTGATCAGCATACGTCAGGACCTGTGCTCTATGCTAAAAATGAGTGGGCACAGTTGAATCTAGATGAAGATATGCGTGCGAAACAAATTGAGCGGAAATATGTCGCTTTTGTTGAAGGTAAAGTTGATTCGAGTCTAACTGTGATTGACCTACCAATTGGCAAGGATCGTCATCATGCTCAGAGGCGGAGAGTATCTCCCACAGGTCAATCTGCGATCACACATGTGCGTGTGGAAGAAAGATACAAAGGGTCAAGTCTTATTAAACTTGAATTGGATACAGGTCGTACGCATCAAATACGTGTTCATTTAAGCCATTTAGGACATCCTTTATTGGGTGATACATTATATGGTGGTAGTAGTTCTCATATTCGACGGCAAGCGTTACACGGAGAACAGTTATGTTTCTCTCATCCATTTACTGGTGATTTTATTGAAATTAATGATGACTGGCCTAAGGATATGGTTGATCTTCGGTTACTTCTACGAGCAGAAGTCAAATGATAAGAGTTAGAGGAAACGGTTATGAGGTCCTTGAAAAAGGACGGTATAGCCGTTTCCTCTTTGTTTTTTTGTTATAGAAGACGGAATGAAGAGTGAAATTGAACTTTAGCCATATATTTTAAAAATGGCATGCGTTTTTTCTCCGAAGCATATAAATAGAATGAGTTAAGAATAATGGGCTCTTGCCATGAGTTGATTCATGGTTAGAATATGCTAAAAAGGAGGACGTTACCTGTGTTTGACCAGTCCTACGGTTTGCGATTTGATATTTATGAACGCATTCAATTGTCTGAAGATGTGGCTGGAATTGCGGAGCTAGAAGAGATTGAATTATTACCGCATATTTCGGTGATTAGCCAGGAGGATCAAGCAACCCTTCGAGGACATTTATTACTATCAGGTCTATACAGATCTGAAGGCGAGGAGGCTGAAACGCAACAGATCGAGCACTTTATCCCAGTTGAAATAACAGTACCACTCAATCGTGTAACTTCCTTAGATGAAATTGCTGTTGAAATTGAGAATTTCGATGTAGATCTCTTGTCTAAGAGAAGTCTGAACATTACGGGTGTGTTATCTTTACGCGGAATTGAATCACCTCGTATTGACAATAACTTATGGAATGCCGAAGATTTCACAGTGGTACATGCTCCAGATTGGCAGATGAACCCAGATATTCTTCCACTATCAACTGAGAATATCGCTGATCGGATCTCACTGGACAATGAATTAGGGAAGTTTGGTGAGTCATCAATTGA
Source organism: Paenibacillus crassostreae (assembly GCF_001857945.1). Classification (NCBI taxonomy): domain Bacteria; kingdom Bacillati; phylum Bacillota; class Bacilli; order Caryophanales; family Paenibacillaceae; genus Paenibacillus; species Paenibacillus crassostreae. Next base: position 1,371,483 of record NZ_CP017770.1, on the reverse strand, counting down.
ATCATTTGTTCAAGATGATCTGAACGAAAATGAAGAAGATTACACAACTGAGCTACATAAAGATGAGGATGCTCTTGCTCGTCAACAAGACTTCTCGAACGTGTGGCAGATTGAAACTGAAGAACAGAAGAAAGCCTTGAATTCTTTACCGAATGATGAACCTAAAGATTCACTTCAGAGTGATATTCCGGTAGATTCATCACCCAATACTACCATAGAGAATGATTTGTTGGAGAAAGAGCCTGCTGAGGGAAATGAATTCTTGATACCGGACGAGATAGAAGCAAAAGATGAAAAAGCGGAATTAAAAGTTGCATTAGGTAGCAAGAAGGAAGTTACGCCTACTAGGAAAGATAATGTTGGATTCTCGTCAATTCTAACGTCTAGTCGTGCAAGATCTCTGAGAGATCTGGAGCAGCAGCTTGACGAAGAAAAGTCACTTGAACTTAAAGAAAATGAGGATCAAGTCAATAATGAAGATGTGGAGTGGAAAAATCTCTTTCTGGGAGGTTCATCTGATAAAACGCCATTCAGTAAAGTTCGACTTTGTATTGTACAACGGGAAGAGACGATTGATATGATTGCTGATCGTTATCAAATGAGTCCAAGAGAACTGCTGTTACACAATCGCTTATCAGATCAAACGATCGAAGAAGGCCAAATTCTTTATATTCCTTAAATGTATAACAACAGTTGGAATAGTGAAAGGGACTATCTCTTTGTAGGATACTGCTACTATCGAGATGGTCCCTCTTTGTATACGACTATAAGAAGTTGACTATGTGCTCTTGGCACGCTATTATATAAAATATAATATTGAGAATAGACTATGAATGGGAAGAGTAGTTGGTATGCCCTTCAGAGAGCGGAATTGTAACGCTGAAAGATTCCGTAGGATGCAGCTAAGCGAAAGTCGCCCTGGAGTTGTTTGTTTGAGTCTTTGATAACATATCAAGTGACTAGAACAGACCGGTTGCAGCCGTTATCTGTATGAGTGTCGTGATTTGTTTAACGGTAAGCTTATTTGTTTGTACTAAGCTGAACGTTCAATTTACACGAAACAAAGGTGGTACCGCGAAAGAGTAACCTTTCGTCCTTTGAGGACGAAAGGTTTTTTGATGTTTCTGGATATTTAGAAGATGTATTGGAGGTTTTATAAAGATGACAGATAAAGAAACGAAGACAACGACTGAAATGCCAACGACATATGATCCGAAATCCGCTGAACAGAAATGGTACCAATATTGGGTAGACGGTGAATACTTCAAAGCGGGTCAACGTCCAGACGCAAAACCCTATACGATTGTTATCCCACCACCCAATGTGACGGGGATGCTTCATATTGGTCATGCTATGGATTTCACTATGCAAGATATCCTTATTCGCGCCAAGAGAATGCAAGGATATGATGCTCTTTGGCTGCCTGGAACCGATCATGCCGGGATAGCAACGCAGACTAAAGTGGAGCAGAAGCTTCGTGCACAAGGATTATCTCGCTATGATCTAGGTAGAGAAAAATTCCTTGAACAAGTGTGGGAATGGAAAGATCATTATGCGAATACGATCCATGAGCAATGGGCCAAAATGGGATTGTCTCTCGATTATTCTAGGGAACGGTTCACATTGGATGAAGGTTTATCCAAATCGGTAAAAGAAGTATTCGTTAAGCTTTATAATAAGGGTCTTATTTACCGTGGTAAATATATTATTAACTGGGATCCTGTTGCTCGGACAGCTTTATCGGATATCGAAGTTGAGTATAAAGAAGTTCAAGGACATCTCTACCATTTATCCTATCCGCTAAAAGATGGAAGTGGGCGTATAGTTGTAGCAACTACTAGACCGGAAACGATGCTAGGGGATACTGCCATTGCGGTTCATCCTAAGGATGAACGATATAAAGACCTGATTGGTAAGATGGTCTTATTACCTATCGTGAATCGTGAAATTCCGATTATTGCTGATGAATATGTTGACCAGGAATTCGGCAGTGGAGCCGTGAAGATTACTCCAGCTCATGATCCGAATGATTTCGAAGTAGGACTTCGCCATCAACTGGAACAAATCATCGTTATGGACGATACAGGTACGATGAATGATTTAGCAGGCAAGTATGAAGGTCTAGATCGTAATGACTGCCGGAAAGAAATCGTTAAGGACTTACAAGAGTTGGGTGTACTGATCCAAATCGAAGATCATGTACATCAGGTGGGACATAGTGAACGTACCGGTGCTGTCGTTGAACCATATCTATCTACACAATGGTTTGTGAAGATGAAACCTTTGGCAGAAAGAGCAATTGAAGTACAAAAGTCAGGTAAAGGTGTAAACTTTGTACCTGATCGATTCGAGAAAATTTACTTGCATTGGATTGAAAATGTACGCGATTGGTGTATATCAAGACAACTTTGGTGGGGCCATCGTATTCCAGCATACTATTGTGAATCATGTGGTGAGCTACATGTTTCCCAAGATGAAGTGACGGTATGTTCTAAGTGTGGTGGAGCCGAACTTAGACAGGACGATGATGTGCTTGATACTTGGTTTAGTTCAGCGTTGTGGCCTTTCTCCACACTAGGATGGCCAGATGATTCAGAAGATATGAAACGATTCTATTCAACTAATGTCCTCGTAACAGGGTATGATATTATATATTTCTGGGTAGCGAGAATGATCTTTACAGCGCTTGAATTCACAGACCAGATTCCTTTCCAAGACGTATTATTGCATGGGCTTGTTAGAGATTCTGAAGGGCGTAAAATGTCTAAATCGCTCGGAAATGGTGTAGATCCATTAGAAGTAATTGAGCAATATGGTGCAGATGCGATGCGTTATATGATCTCAACAGGTAGTACTCCTGGTCAAGATCTTCGTTTCCGTTGGGAACGAGTGGAGCAATCTCGTAATTTCGCGAATAAAATATGGAATGCATCTCGATTTGCACTGATGAATCTTGAAGGATTTACTTTTGAGAATATCGATATTAGTGGAGATTTACAGACTTCAGATCGTTGGATTCTACATCGTCTAAACGAAACTTCACGCGATATTACGCGTCTAATAGATGCTTATGAGTTCGGTGAGACGGGTCGATTACTATATAATTTTATATGGGATGACCTATGCGACTGGTATATAGAGTTTGCTAAGTTATCATTATATGGTGAGAATGAAGTAGTTAAGAATAGTACGAAATCCGTGCTAGCTTATGTTCTAGATCGTACTCTACGCTTGATTCATCCGTTCATGCCGTTCATTACTGAAGAGATATGGCAGCATCTACCTCATGAAGGAGATACCATTACATTGGCTTCGTGGCCGGAGTATAATAAATCTTTTGAGAATCAAGAAGCAGTGAATGAAATGAACACGTTAATGGATATCATCCGTACTGTACGTAACATTCGAGCAGAAGTGAACGTGCCGATGAGTAAAAAAGTTGAGCTGATCGTTAAAGCTAGTGATGAGAATATATTCGGCATTGTGAGCCGTAATGAGAATTACGTGAAGCGTTTCTGTAATACTTCAAGTTTTGAAATAGGTATGGACATTCAAGCTCCAGAGAAATCGATGACAGCTGTAGTAACAGGTGCCGAATTATATTTACCACTGGCTGGATTGATTGATATCGCTCAAGAAATTGAACGCCTTGAAAAAGAAGTACAAACATTAAATGCTGAGGTTGAACGAGTTGATAAAAAGTTGAGTAATCAAGGTTTTGTTGCGAAGGCACCAGCGAAAGTTATTGAAGAGGAACGTGCGAAACAAGCTGATTATTCAGATAAGCGAAGTAAAGTATTGGCTAGAATTGAAGAGCTTAGAGGGTAAACTATTCATCAAACATTAAATAGACCTGAAGGTGAAAAGATTGGGAGAATATTATGGAGCGGAGCTTACAGCTCCCTTAACAACATATAATGAAGCAGTTAATTGGATTAATGGATTAATTCCGTTTGGGATTCGACCAGGATTATCACGTATGGAAATCATGATGGAACAGCTTGGGGAACCTCAGCGACGTCTTAAATTCATTCATGTAGCAGGGACGAATGGAAAGGGATCCACATGTGCTTTTTTGACTAAAACTCTGTTACAAGCAGGTTATTCAGTAGGCACGTTTACTTCACCGTATATTACGAAATTCACGAATCGATTTCAATATAATGGCGAAGATATCCCAGAAGAAACATTACTTGATCTTGCGAATCGATTGAAACCAATTGTTGAGAATATTGCCCAGACTGACCAAGGTTCACCGACGATGTTTGAAGTATCCACGGCCCTTGCTATTTTGTACTATGCCAAGGTATGCGTTCCGGATATTGTCGTATGGGAGACAGGGCTTGGGGGAAGACTGGATGTAACAAATATTGTCACTCCCGTAGTTTCTGTGATTACGAATGTTGGATTAGACCATACAGATATTCTAGGTGATACTCTCTCGCTCATCGCTACAGAAAAAGCGGGTATCATTAAGGCTGGTGTTCCTGTCGTTAGTTGTGCCGTGCAGCCTGAAGTAGTGAATATTATCAAATCGGCAGCTGATCGAAACCATTCAACGTTATACCTTGCTGGAGAACAATTTAAATATGAAGGTATAGGTGTTAAAGATAGCATTCAATCTTTCCACTTTACGGGACCCTTCCGTTCGATGGATCTTGCTATCGGAATGAAGGGTGAGCATCAGATGGCGAATGCTGCAGGAGCGATGATGGTACTAGAGGTACTTCGTCAATATATGGCCTATGTCATGGATGATGAAGATATCCTTAAGGGATTCCGTGATACCACATGGGCTGGACGATTAGAACAAATAGGAAATCATCCGAGAATTGTATTGGATGGAGCGCATAATCCGGAAGGCGCACAAACTTTGGCTAAGAGTCTTCCACAGTATTATAAATATCGATCATTAAATTTGATGATGGGGATGTTGGCTAATAAGCATCATGAATCATACTTGAAGCATATACTTCCTTTAGTTGATACACTTATTCTAACAGAACCAGATTTTCGTAAAAAAATGGACGCGAACAATTTATTAGAGATTGTGGAACAATTGAAGCCTATATATGCAAAGCCCACTTTAGAGATTATTGTGGAATCTGATTGGAGATTAGCATTAGAGAAATTAAAGTTACGGACGGAAGAGGAAGATCTTGGAGTAGTATCCGGTACATTATATTTAATTGCCGACGTACGAGGATCTCTCTTAAATCAATCCGATTCTGAAAAAGGTTGGTGAATAACTGTTGAATACATCAGAACACATTCATTTTATTGGTATCGGTGGCTACGGGATGAGTGCCATCGCAAGAGTTATGCTAGAAATGGGATTTACAGTTACAGGCTCAGACGTTGCTTCACAAGAATTAACAGAAAAGTTGGTTGCCAAAGGAGCAAAGGTTTACATTGGACATACGGCTGAACAAGTACATGGTGCTGACATCGTCGTATACTCAACGGCACTATCCAAGGATAATGTGGAAGTAGTAGAAGCAGAGCAACTCAATATTCCAGTGTTACATCGTTCGCAAATGCTAGCTAGGTTGCTTAATGAACGGAAGGGAGTAGCTGTTGCGGGAGCACATGGGAAGACGACAACATCATCAATGATTGCCTTGGTAATGGAGAAATGTGGTACTGACCCTACTTATATTATCGGTGGAGAAATTATGAATGTAGGTACGAATGCGAAAGCTGGCCAAGGCGAACATGTTGTAGCTGAAGCGGATGAAAGTGACGGCTCCTTCTTACAATATCATCCTTGGATTGGAGTAGTCACAAATCTTGAAGCGGATCATCTAGAGAATTATAATAGTGACTTTGAACAACTAAAGGGAGCATACGTTCAATTTCTAAATCAAGTTCGAGAAGACGGTGTAGCCGTTGTATGTGCAGATGATGAGAATATTAGATCTATTCTACCGCAACTAAAGAGTTCTATTACTACCTTTGGTATTAAGACAGATGCGGAATATATGGCAAGTGAAATTGTTCTAGGAGATCGTAAAGTTACCTTCGTATTGAGTCATTATGAAGAGAAGCTTGGAACCGTAGAATTGTCTGTTCCTGGTCTTCATAATGTATACAATGCGATGGCAACGATTATTGTCTGTTTGAAGTCGGGTATTCCTTTTGCATCTATTGCGCGAGAAATATTGGAGTTCAACGGTGCTAAACGACGGTTCCAGGTGATTAGTGAAAAGGATGGCATAATCATCATCGATGATTACGCGCATCACCCAACTGAGATTGAAGCTACGATTAGTGCCGCAAAGGCAACGGGTAAACGAATTATTGCAGTATTCCAACCTCAACGGTATTCACGTACTTTCTTTCTGCTCGATGCGTTTAGCCGCGCCTTTAGTGAAGCAGATGAAGTAATTATTACGGATATCTATTCTCCAGCGGGAGAGAAGCAAATTGAAGGTGTCCATTCTTCCAAATTAGTGGAACTTATTGTGCAGAATAGTAATTCCACAGCAAGATACATTCCAACGAAGGAAATGGTGCTGGAAGATTTGAAGAAAAGAGTGGTATCCGGGGATGTTATTCTTACTATGGGAGCAGGAGACATCTGGAAGGTTGGATCGGAGTTAGCAAAAGATTTGAATAATTTGTAATTATGTGAGGATAACAAGCACATAGTAATCATAAATACACGTGATATCTATAAAGATATTACGTGTATTTTTTGAAAATATAAGAAAGTTTCACTTGAATCAATTTCATAATCGCCGATGCAGCTAAATCGGGTTGCGTAATTATGGAATTGATTCTTGATACTCTATTTCATATATTAGAAGTGATAATGTGTTTTTACACTAAGATAAAGATGACGAATTAGTCCTATAAATACAAACAACCAGGCAGCCATTGCAACATAGACCATATAGCGTGGAATGGAAGTAAGAAATGATATATCTAAAGCTTTAGATAATTGATATGTACTAGTGGTATACATGGCAAGTGGGAAAACCATCCCCCATAGTTGTGGTTCATAAGTTAATGGATAGTGATGATAGAGATAGCGCCAAATCATCAGAATAAATAGTAAAGGAATCCACCATGTACCTGCGACCCAGAAAAACAGAGTAAACCCTTTTATAAAGGGCATAATCTCATTGAGTAGTGACCAATTTTGTGAATGAAGGATTAAGGTTGATCCCGATAATGTAGCAATGGCCACAGCACCCATATTTATCCAGTAAGGTGGAGTAAGTGCAGCAAATTTGAGTTCAACAAAGGTAAACCTGTAAAAAATGAGAGCGATGATATTCAGATATAACATGCATCCCAATAAGTACATACATAGAGTGAAGAATAGGATGATCTCTTTGCCATTCTGTACATGCGAAGACAATAAGGTTCCCAAAATCGATATAGATTGTGTGGAGACTGCCGCAATTAACCATGCCCCGTTAATCCCCTCTGCCAATGAAGGTTTATCTTTCCGCACGGTAACTGCAGAAAAAAACGTATACATGATAAATATCCATAATAAAATACTCAGAAACCATAAAAATATAGCGACTGAATAATTATTTGCGACAATAACAAGTTGACTTCCAAAAACGCAGGACCCAGCAATGAGTGTGAAAAAGCCAGGTCCATTAGTATGACTTGTCATATCTGCTTTTAATCTAGGATAGTATTTGATAAGTCGGATAAGGGTGAAAAACCATAAGATTACGTAGGCAATCATATTGAAATATAATAAAATCTTTGAAATAGGTTGCATTCCGAGTAAAAATGTCGCAATAGACAGTGCTCCTGAAGCCATAATGACGGAAAAGTAACCTGGAAAAAGATTAGCCGCTGTATGTTTTATATAATTAATCACCCTACCAACTCCAATTTACAATTTACTAATTTTAACTTGGAAAGTTACGGGTCCTGCCTCGATGTAGTCCCAAGTGAACTGTCCGGGATGCGTCGATTCAAATTGAAAGCGAAGTGGTTTCGGATCATGATCGTTCACAAGCAACATGGATTCAGATGGTTTCAAGTTGTTAAATGTTTCGAAGATAACTTTGTGTTTCAAATGTGGTGGATATTCTGTAGCGTTGATAGTAGCCGTATATTGACTCATATTGTATTCCTCCTAGAAATTATAGTGCTTGCGGTTTGATTATAGAATAGAGCTTGTATCGGCCTTGTGAGTCCAGTCACAGGAGAATTAGGTTTTGAATCATTGCTTAGCCCAGCGGAAATTCAAACTCATTTAGTCGTGATCGATATCACTACTTTAAGTTGTATTTTGTGATAAATTTATCGACAACAATCTCCATTGATGAAAGTTAAGATGAGAGTTTGATTTGGTCGAAGAGTTCTTCTACAGAACTATCGAAAGAGAGATTAGGTTGTGAGATATCTTGAATAATAATTGGGTACCTTCCCGATATACTCGAAGTGTACGTTTGAAAGGGAAAGGTTCATTACTCTATAATTCTTATTCTGGAGCTATCGTCGTTATTGAACCTAATGAGGAAGAAGAGGTTCGTAACTTACTAGCTAAAGGGATGCATCTACCGGAAATATCATCCCCACTGAAGAATGGAATGAAAGAAGCAGGATTTCTAGTAAAGGCTGGAACAGATGAACTTGGAAATGCTCGGCAGTTACACGATACGCTGAAAGAGACAAAGTCGATGCATTTAGTAATTATGCCTACAGAGGCTTGTAATTTTCGGTGTACATATTGTTACCAGACGTTTCCTCGTGGCGCGATGACACGAGAGATAATTAATGGACTAAAGGCTTATGTTCATCAGGTCACCGAGCGTATCGAACATCTAAGCATTAGCTGGTTCGGAGGAGAACCAATGCTGGCGTTCGATGCAATTATTGAATTGTCTGATTCCTTTATGAAGAGTTGTGCAAGCATGGGGATCGATTATTCTGCCGACATGTCTACAAACGGATACTTTTTAACGAAAGAACGGTTTAAAGAACTACTGTATCGGAATGTTCGCCGGTTTATGGTTACATTAGACGGTAAAAGTAGTGTTCATGATCAAAGAAGAAAGTTAGCTGGTGGTGGTGGAACATTCGAAAAGATCATGGACAATTTGAAAACTCTTCGAGAAATAGACGAATCGTATACCATCGATGTTCGTGTCAATTTTGATGAGGACAATGTCGAAGATGTGCCAGAGTTGCTTCAGCAACTCTGTGAATCATTTGCAGGAGATAAAAGATTTCAATTGTTGGTTCGACCTGTCGGTCGCTGGGGTGGACCACAGGATAATCTGATTCCTGTCTGTGATCGGACTGCGGCGGATACCCATCTGTGGGAAATGACGGATAAGGGTATGAAGCAAGGACTGGAACTAAGTGAGACCATTGCAGATATACTCATGCCGTCGGGTGCAGTATGTTATGCGGCGAAGCCAAATTCGCTTGTGGTCGGTGCAAATGGGTCATTATATAAATGTTCGATTGCACTCGAGGATGAGGCTAACCAGATAGGACGGTTGCACGCAGACGGAAGCATGGAGCTTGATACTGACAAAGTGGCGAGATGGACTGATTCTGGTGAAGAACAAGATGCGGTATGCCAGGCATGTTTTTTTCGACCTGCTTGTCAAGGTAATCATTGTCCGTTATATCGCATTAGAACAGGAAAGCGTCCTTGTCCGCATGAGAAGCGCCAAATCAAGCAAGTTCTTCATTTACTTTGGAAAAATGCAGAACCAGATAGATGGAGGTGAAAAGAAAGATGAAGATTATTCGTCCAGCAGTTTCGCCTGCGCAAGCAGCGAAGTCAGGTAAAATTTTGAAATCAGTTCCCGGGAATTTGAAGTAATAGACACTACAAGTAATTGTTAAGGAGGTACAACTGGGATGAATAATACAAATATAATTTCGTCTACCGCATCACCAGAGCAATGGTATATGGAAGCCACGTTTAGCGAATTAATTGATCATATTGTAAAGGTGCATCATGGCTATTTATATACAACACTACCCGAGATTGCGCAAAATATCTTTGAAATTGTGCAAGAACACGGCACACAACATCCCGAACTAATCAAGGTTCGTAAGTTGTTCACTAAAGTACACAAGGAATTGCTAATCCATCTACCCAAGGAAGAAATGGATATGTTTCCAGCAATCAAGAAATTAGAGCAAGAACCTACTATCCTTAAGCTTCAGCAAAGTCTGCGTATGATCGAGGCGCTTGAGGATGAACATGAATCTAGTGATGATATTCTCAAACAAATCCGTGCAGTGACTGACGATTATTCACTTCCGGAGGGTGCAAGCACAACTTTCCGATTGACTTACCAAAAGTTGCAGGAATTAGAGTCTGATATGATTCAACATATCTATTTGGAGGATCAAGTGTTGTTTCCTCGTGTGATGAACACTGAAATATAAAAGAAAGTGAATAAAACAAGAACAACGGTAATCCCAAATTAATGGGGTTACCGTTGTTCTTGTTTTCCTTATAATTAATGTCCGCCACCACAACCGCAGTTCCCACCGCAGCCACAGCCACCTTTTTTCAATTCTTTAGCTTCGGGTACTCGATCCAGTTCAATTGTTTTGGTGAAATATTGGCTAACTAGACTATGGAGCTGGCTGAATTCACGCTGTGCATACAGAAATTTGCGGATGACATCATTTTTATATAGGTCGCTTTCTTCCTGTTCGTAATCCTTGAATTCCGCCTCTGTTAACTCCAATCCTTGAGACTCTTTTTGTTGCATCATGTGGTGTTTCTCTATGAATTGTTCATACTGTTTAGTTGATTGTTCATCTGATGCAAACTGATCTATCATTTGTCTCATTTCCTTATATCCTTCTTGTTGGAGCAGATCAGTACATAACTCCTTCATCTTCTCCAAAACTACATTTGAATCCATTTTAATAATACTCATTATTGTATCCTCCTCTTTTTGCATAGGAAATTTCTGTAACTACTCGATAACTTTTTGTGCACTCACTTACTCTACAACGAGTAGTACTTTGTAAATGTGACTGGTCTCACAAATTAAGTATATTTGGAATGATAAGATATTTGTGATAGATCGAATAGGATGGAAAACAGATAGAATCGAGGTTATCTTGATTCATCTCTAGAGGAGTGTTAAAGATGGCGTATGAAGAAATCATGAGAAATAATGCATTGAAATCTGACATGACAGATTTATTAGGAATATTAAATACACGATTTGGGTCAATACCAGAGGATGTGGAATTAAAGGTAAGAGCAATTTCTGATCTGGATGTTATGGACCGTCTTTTTCTTGTTGCGGTGAATGCTGCAGATTTGGACGTTTTCGTGAGCGAATTATATGAAGGTCAGCAATCATTTAAAATTATTGGAGAAGATTTTAACCCACTTGCAAAGACTGGAAGTAATCAGAAATAAATATAGCGAAGGTGTGAGTACATGTTACCCCTTAAAGAAAGAGATTATAATGTGAATCCGTTTATTGTCATCTGGGAAGTAACTCGGGCCTGTGCCTTGAAATGCTTGCATTGCCGGGCTGAAGCACAATATAAGGCAGACCCCCGCCAGCTCACATTCACTGAAGGGAAGAAGCTTATTGATGACATTGCTCAATTAGATCATCCTCTATTTGTTTTTACCGGCGGTGACCCATTAATGCGCCCCGATTTGTTCGATCTTGCGCGCTATGCAATCGATGAGAGGAAACTTTCCGTATCAATGACACCAAGTGCAACACCAAAGGTAACAGCGACTGCAGTCAGAAAAGCAAAGGATGTCGGATTGTCGCGCTGGGCTTTTAGCCTTGATGGGTCATGTGCTGAAATTCACGATCATTTTCGTGGAACGAAGGGATCGTATGATCTCACGATGAGAGGGATTGAATATTTAAAAGAATTGCAAATTCCTGTTCAAGTGAACACGACCGTTTCGAATTACAACCTGCATGATCTTCAAGCTATCGCTGAGAAGGTTAAAGATATGGGAGCGGTACTCTGGAGTTTATTTTTCCTTGTGCCAACAGGTCGAGGGATGGAAAAAGATATAATCACTCCTGAACAACATGAAGAAGTGATGAAATGGTTATGCCAAGTGCAACAAAGTATGCCTTATGGCGTTAAAGCAACGGAAGCACCTCACTATCGGAGAGTTTTTCTACAGGAGAAACAACGGATAGGAGTTGATCAAACTGATGATAATGGTGTAGTAAAACGATCCGATTTTCTAGGTCGCGCTCAAAAAGGTGTCAATGATGGAGATGGGTTTGTATTTATCAGCCATACTGGCGATGTCTATCCAAGTGGATTTCTTCCAGTTGTATGTGGAAATGTTCGGGAACAATCGTTGGTGGATATTTATCGGAATTCTCCTATCATGCAACAGTTGCGTGATAAATCGCTTTTAAAAGGAAAATGTGGGGTTTGTGAATTTAAGCAATTATGCGGAGGTTCCAGAGCTAGGGCATATGCAGTTACTGGAGATTATTTGGAAAGCGATCCCTATTGTTCCTATATACCGAAGGGATGGAAAAAATAACCGAGCCAATATTCGCATCATTTGAGTCAAAGGGATAACCGAGATAATAACATAAATAGGTGGAATTAAAGTGGTCATTCGTATATGTACGAGTGGCTTTTTTGTACATATAAAAAAGAAACTTCCAACTCATAATGAACATATCTTTCTGTAATCTATCATATATCTAAATAATAGAAGATGAGACAAGGTGAGGTGTTACGATGAATAAGGGAAGAATGACATTTCGATTTGACGAAGTTGAGCGGAACACGGAGAGGAATAATAATCTAACTGACGCAGGCAAACCAATGGAACGGATCGTTAAAAGCGAGCAAGAGGTTCAGTTAGGTAATGATATTATGACCTATCCAAGACTATCGGTTGTCCCGGAGCCTTTGGAGGGTTGGGGGGATCCATTCAGCAAAAATGATGCATGGGATGATATGATGAACCAACGACAACAAAATATAGATTTTAGAGAAGATGAGTATGTTGATATAGATGATATGGAGGTTCGACTTGAAGATAGGGTGAGTTCTGACACTGATAAGCAGCATTCAGAGTATCATACTCGTCGACCTACTTCATTATGGAAAATATTCGGAACTGTAACCGCAGCTGTAATGACAGGAGCGTTGTTTGGTTTTGTGGTACTCTCTTTTATTGATGTAGGAAGTATTTTTCCAAAAGATTCAATCAATAATTCAAATATAGAATCGGTATCTGCCACTAATATGTTACCCGTGGAGACCGAAAGCTCACGCACAATGATTGCAGTAAACTTAGAACCACAAACGTATTATATGTTGCAGTATGGTGTCTTCAGTAATGCTGAGCGTGTGGGAGTAGCCAAACAAGAGCTTGAGCAGATTGGTTTAGCTGCAGGTGATGATCCAGACCAGGAAAATCGGGTTTATGCAGGTATCTCTACTGATCGTGAACAAGCGAAATTGTTAAGTAATCAGTTAAAGGCGCAGGGGGTTGAACTTTACGTGCGAGAAATTACACTTCCTTCAGCGAGTGAACTATATTTTGCAGGTGATACAGAAAGCTTGAGTAGCTATTTCACCGTAAGTACTAACCTCATTTCTTCTCTATCTGCTCACTCTTCATCGTTGCTTGGGATAGAACGTCCTACCCCTATTAGTAATAGTGAGACAGTAGCGTTAACCGAAATGCACCGTAAATGGACAGAATCTATTAAGACATTACAATCTGGACTTGGTCCTGAAGCCGTAGCTGTTGGTAAACAGATGGAACTGGCTATGAATAGTGCGCTAACATCTGTGGTGGAATATAACAAAAATACATCAAAGGGACATTTGTGGGAAATACAATCTTACATGATGAAATATATTATGGGACAGAAGCAAATAATAGAAATGATGATGAATAGTTAGAAATTGGATTTCTGTCAGGGAAATTGGAAATAGTTTCTCTGATGGATTTTTGTTTGTATTGGAATAGAATTAACCGTATAATAATGTGAGTGTCAAAAAATGGCGAGGAAGATATAAATGAAACGAAACGTAGGAATGCTGATATTGTTTCTTGTGCTTGGTTGGCTAGTAGGGGCTTTGATTGCTCAAGCGCTTGAACCTGTACAAAGTCTTTCATTTTTGACTACATCAACGCAGATTGAATGGTCACCACAAGCCGATTTCAATATTATTAGCTATGATTTTACCATTCAATTTAAATTGTGTTTGCTTAGTTTATTTTGCATGATTATCTCTGTGTGGCTATATCGAAAGCTATAATTGGGATTAAGGAGAAATTGATTTGACATCACAAACATCACATTTAATTATTCTGGCATCGACATCACCACGTCGGCAGGAATTAATCGCTTCTTTAAGTGTTCCATTCGTTGTCCAGCCCAGTCATGTTGATGAAGATACACCTGTGACTTGGGGCCCTCGTGAGATTGTCGAAGGACTAGCTCTCCGTAAAGCAGAAGCGGTATATCAATCTTCCGTGAGGGAGACAGAGCCATCGATCATTATTGGAAGTGACACAATTGTGTTATTAGACAATGAGGTGCTTGGCAAACCAATCAATGACCAAGATGCGTTGCGTATGTTATTATCACTTCAGGGAAGAACTCATCAAGTATATACTGGTGTAGCCTGTATTGATGTATTGACAGGAAGAACTTTAGTCGAACACAAAGTTACTTCTGTAACTATGAAAACCTTGTCCAATCGAACGATCCAAGCTTATGTAAATAGTGGTGAACCACTTGATAAAGCAGGTTCATATGGAATACAAGGACTTGGAGCAACCTTTATTGATAAAATTGATGGATGTTACTTTAATGTCGTTGGGTTGCCGCTTTCTCTCCTTTCCGACATGTTATCGGAATTAGGCATGGAAGTACTATAAGCTCTGTGGCTGTTTGAAATGAAAGAGAAAAGGGGAATAGTATGGAGTCGCACACATTGTTATTGCGCGACCTCCCCCATGAAGAACGACCTAGAGAACGCATGATGCAATATGGGGCAGAGTCTTTAAGTCACGCTGAATTGCTGGCTATCCTATTACGAACAGGATCCCATAAGGAATCGGCTATTCACCTGGCCCAACGCATCATGAATAAAGTGGGTAGTATTCGTAATCTAGTAGATCTCAGCATTGATGAACTTACTCAAATTAAAGGCATTGGAAATGCGAAGGCTATTCAGCTTAAAGCCGGGATTGAATTGGGTCAAAGATTAGCAAGAGCTCGAATGAGTGAGAAGGTTACTATTCGTAGCCCTCAAGATGCAGTGGATGTACTCAGTGAACAATTGCGGTATTTACAAAAGGAACATTTTGTATGTTTATTTCTGAATACGAAGAATCATATCATTGCCCAAGAAACGCTCTCAATGGGTAGTTTAAACGCCTCCATTGTTCATCCGCGCGAGGTGTTTCGGGCTGCTATTAAATGTAGTAGTGCATCGATTATATGTGCACACAACCATCCGAGTGGGGATCCAACTCCTAGCCCTGAAGATATTTCGTTGACTTCTCGTTTAGTAGAAGCAGGCCAACTTATTGGGATAGATGTATTGGATCATGTCATTATAGGTGATGGAGATTATATTAGTTTGAAAGAGCAAGGCTTGATGTAATATACTTGTTTAGATTGACACAGAAAGGGAGTTTACAACATGTTTGGTGGTTTCACGAAAGATTTAGGTATTGATTTAGGGACGGCAAATACACTTGTTTATATCCGAGGTAAGGGAATTGTAGTAAGAGAACCTTCCGTTGTTGCGATTAGATTGGATACGAAGAGCATTGAGGCTGTCGGTGAATCTGCTAAGAGAATGATTGGAAGAACCCCTGGGAATATCCAGGCGATACGACCAATGAAAGATGGCGTTATTGCTGATTTCGATATCACAGCTACAATGATTAAATATTTCATAAAACAAGCACAGAAACAACGTTCAATGTTTCAGCGTCATCCTAATGTAATGGTTTGTGTGCCTTCGGGCATCACAGCTGTGGAACAGCGTGCTGTTGAGGATGCTACGAAACAAGCAGGTGCACGTGAAGCTTATATTATTGAAGAACCATTTGCAGCAGCTATCGGCGCTGATCTTCCGGTTTGGGAACCAACAGGTAGTATGGTTGTAGATATTGGTGGTGGAACAACGGAAGTAGCTGTGATCTCTCTTGGCGGGATCGTAACAAGTCGTTCTGTTCGTGTTGCAGGGGATGATATGGATGAATCCATTATGCAATATATTAAACGCCAATATAATTTGATGATTGGTGAACGGACATCTGAACAAATGAAGATGGATATTGGATCTGCGCTTCCTTTGGATAAGGTAGAAACGATGGAAATACGTGGTCGTGATTTAGTAACGGGATTACCGAAGACGATTACGATTACTTCTGATGAAATAAGTGAAGCTTTAGGGGATACGGTTAATTCTATCGTAGAAGCTGTTAAAGTAACTCTTGAGAAATGTCCTCCGGAACTTGCAGCAGATATTATGGATCGTGGGATTGTATTAACAGGTGGTGGAGCTTTGCTACGTAACTTGGACAAGTTACTTGCTCAAGAGACAGGGATGCCGGTTATTGTTGCGGAGAATCCATTGGATTGTGTCGTTATCGGTACAGGTAAGGCTTTGGAGAATATCCATTTGTTTAAATCTAGTTCGAGATCAAAACGATAGGTTATTGATGTGTATCAACCCCTGATATGGGAGAGAAATCAGCAATGTTAGAGGGTGTTGAAACTGTTTAAATTGCTCGGAAACAAACGACTATTCGTTGTATTGATTGGGCTCGTAGTGTTTATAGCTTTAATGGGATTCACATTGGGATCAAGAGCGACATTGTCTTGGCCTGAGAAATTCCTAAGAGATACTGTTGGTTTTGTGCAGAACATTTTTTATAAGCCCGCTGGCTATATAGCGGGCTTGTTTGAAGATATTGGTAATATGAGAGATATTTATGAAGAGAATGAGCAGTTAAAAATTGCACTAGCCCAGTATACACGTGAGAAAGCAAATTTTAACTTCTTAGAAGCAGAGAATCAGGAACTTAAAATCGATCTTGAATTTACGTTGGCTCAACGAGAGAAATATAATTATGAGTATCATATTGCACAGGTGGTTAGTGTCAATACGGATACTAATAATCGATCGCTCGTCATAGATATTGGGGAACGCGACGGTGTGAAGGTTAATATGTCAGTTACGTCTGTTGATGGCCTTGTGGGTGTTATTAGTAAAGTCAGCAACTTCACATCAACGGTGAAACTAATTACAACGATGGATGTGAAAGATCCTAATACAAATGCAATAGCTGCTACGGCTATGAATAATCAGGATAAAACTTTTGGGATTATTGAAAGTTACGACGAGAAGACCGGTACACTTCTCATGACAGGAATCAAAGAGGAGGATCCATTGAAGGAAGGGGATACTATTGTATCATCCGGAAGTGGAGGGCTCTATCCCCGAGGGATGATTATTGGAACTGTAGATAGTGTTCAAGTAGGGAAAATGGGCTCGTTGAGAACAGCAACGATTTCGCCTACTGCAAGTTTTGTTGACTGGAAGCAATTATTTGTAGTGTTTACACCGGAGGTTCTTGAATAGTGATTATGCGCAGACCCGTCCTTATTATGTTACTGTTCTTACTTTTTGTATTGGAAGGTACTATTGTGCCATGGATTACTCCAGATACATGGCAGTCTAGAATTGTGCCGAATTTAGTATATATCGTTATTCTTTTTGTTTCGATTTATTACCATCGCCACACGGCGTTGGTGTTAGGGATCATATTCGGAATGCTACATGATATTGTTTTTTATGGACAGATCATGGGGCCCTATTCTTTTTCAATGGGATTCTCTGCTTACTGTATGGGCTTTATATTCCAATCTCCACGAGCTCCGATGCCTATTATGATGTCGGTTATTCTCTTGGGAAGTTTATTGTTGGATAGCGTATTATTTGGAATATATACGCTGTTTCAAATGAATCATTCAACATACGATTGGGCTTTAGTGCATCACATACTTCCTAACCTATTTGTTCATTTTGTCTTTGGATTAGTAATCTATGTTCCTCTACGATCTCAACTAGAGAAAGTTAGTAAACTTAGCCAAAAAGAGAAGGTAGCTTAGACCGGAAATCTATCAATTTACAGGTCTAAGCAGGAACTTAGGTCTTTAGGCACGAAATGAAAGAAGATGGGAGGGACAGGTATATGACTGTAAAGTCCAATCACGTCACGATTAAAGGTATTAAGGATGGCCTGGTATTCCTTCTTGATGCTGAATGTGATTTTGAGGATCTACTAACTGAGCTTCGCTATAAACTTGAGCACAGCCATACAAATATTTTGGCAGGACCCATTATACATGTAGATATCAAGCTGGGTATGAGGGTTGTGACTGACGATCAGAAAGAACTCATTCTAGATATCATGAAACAAAAAGGTAATCTGCTGGTTCGTTCTGTTGAGTCAATAGAACAGAAATCAGAGGAAGACCTTGGAAGCAATATAACAGTGATGAGTGGAATCGTACGTTCAGGTCAGGTTCTTCATCATCATGGAAATATTTTATTTCTTGGTGATATTAACCCGGGTGGTTCTGTGACATGTACCGGAGATATTTATATTCTAGGTGCATTACGTGGGATGGCTCACGCGGGCGTTGACGGGAATGATGAAGCTGTGATCGCAGCTTCACACTTCGCTCCAACACAGCTAAGAATTTCAGATATGATTAGTCGTCCTCCTGATGAGTGGGAAGCTAGAGAGACACGCATGGAATTTGCTTACTTACAGGATGGTGTAATGCAAATTGATAAGATGAGCAACATTGTACGTTTGCGGAGAGATTTCAACATGTTTAAGGGGGTGTAGTACATGGGAGAGGCTATAGTTGTCACTTCTGGCAAGGGCGGAGTAGGCAAGACAACCACATCAGCTAATATAGGAACTGCACTTGCTCTGCTTGGTAAAAAGGTATGCTTGGTGGATACCGATATAGGACTACGTAATCTAGACGTAGTTATGGGTCTTGAGAATCGCATTATTTATGATTTGGTTGATGTGATTGAGGGTCGTTGTCGGTTAGGACAAGCACTAGTGAAGGATAAACGATTCGATGAGTTGTATATGTTGCCAGCAGCACAGACCAAAGATAAAGACTCTATTAAAGCAGAGCAGGTAAAAGATATCATTCTTGAACTTAAAAAGGATTATGAGTATGTCATTATTGATTGCCCAGCGGGTATAGAGCAGGGATTCAAGAATGCTATTGCTGGAGCAGATAAGGCTATTGTTGTTACAACTCCGGAGAATGCTGCAGTTCGTGATGCAGATCGTATTATCGGGCTACTGGAAAGTTCTCATGTCAAATCACCTATGCTCGTAGTGAATCGAATACGACCTAATATGATGAAGTCGGGTGATATGCTAGAGATTGAAGATATTCTGCAAGTCTTGAATATTGATTTGATTGGCATCGTTCCTGATGATGAGTATGTGATCAAGGCTGCTAATAATGGAGAACCAACTGTGATGAATCCTGATTCTAGAGCAGCGATTGCCTATCGTAATATCGCACGGCGTATTTTGGGTGATACGGTACCTTTAATGCAAATGGACAACAAACAGGGTGCTTTCAAACGTTTTAAAAAGTTTCTTGGTATGGGATGAACATAGAATAAAAAGTTAAGGGACTGTTTATTTATAGCCTTATACAGGGCGATAAATAAACAGTCCTTTTTTTTGTGTATTTATGATATCAGATAGCTTGTTCTAAAAAGCTAGACATCTCTCATAAAATAAGTGATAAAAGTAGCCTCGCAAGGGGGATGAATATTTATGGATAATAAATCACCATTGAAGCAACAGCGACAGGAACGGATTCAAGAATTACTGGATAATAATCAGATTCGTAATGATGGGGAGAAATGGGTAAATGAACACGGTATAGTTGGCGAACGTGATCCTGAACGATTGTGGAAAATGGAACAAAGTCGTCATCATTATTTCTTTCCAAGTTTCATTCGGAGAGTACTCTGGAGTGGTCTGTTATTTGGCATAGTCTTTGGAATCTATCGATCAGAAGAGACGTGGGCAATTAGCATTCAACAATATATTGCACAATCTTTAAACAGAGAAATGGATTTTCAAGCGGTAGAATCTTGGTATGTATCTCATTTTGGCGAAGCACCTGCAATAATACCTATTTTTACAGAGAGTCAAAATAACCCTCAGAAAGTTATTGCCTCACAGGCTTGGCTAGTCCCTATGCATGGACTAGTAACAACATCTTTCTTAGTTGATCAAAAAGGTATTGAAATCAGTCCATATGAAGATTCAAATG
This sequence comes from Paenibacillus crassostreae, assembly GCF_001857945.1. Lineage (NCBI taxonomy): Bacteria > Bacillati > Bacillota > Bacilli > Caryophanales > Paenibacillaceae > Paenibacillus > Paenibacillus crassostreae. The sequence goes on along the minus strand of NZ_CP017770.1, from coordinate 1,351,147 downwards.
CTATTTCACAGGTGAAAAGTGTTGCTACTGGACGTATATTAGAAGTGCTGAAGGAGTCTCAATCTGGAGTGAAGTTAGCCATTCAACATACAGGTGGATTGGTATCGGTATATGGACACTTAGATAGTACGCTGAAGGTGAATGATTGGGTTGAAGCAGGTGATAGTCTAGGCTGGTTAACCAATGAACCTAGACAAACATTATACTTTTCCCTAAGACAAGGTGATGTTTACCTTGATCCATTAGAAGTGATGTCTTTTGATTAAAATATTCGGGATAACGTTAAACCTACATCCCCTATTCGTAATTGTGATGTTAATGTCAATTTTAACGGGTAATTTTCTGGAGTTAATCACATTGTTTGCTATTGTCCTCATACATGAAATGGGACATTTAAGTGTGGCCCTGTTATTTAGGATAAAGGTAGTATCCCTACAATTGTTACCATTTGGAGGAGTGGTATCGATTGAAGACCACGGTCAACTAACCGCTTGGAAGGAAATCATGATTGCAGTAGCAGGACCACTTCAGAATGGGATCATGATGATGATTGGCATGGGTTTCATGTTATTGGGGTGGGGGAACAGTGAATATATTGCATATATTATTCATGGAAATATGATTATTGCATTATTCAATTTACTGCCTATTCCGCCATTAGATGGTGGGAAAATAATGCAATCTTTAATTAGTAGGTATTTCCCATATCACTGGATGTTAGTATGGTCATTAAGAGTGAGTATAGTTGCTAGTATAGGTGTTATTCTATTCGCTCTACTTCCTTTAATAATGGAAAAAGGTGTTTTGCAGCTTAATTTACTTATGATAGGCGTATTTTTATTGTATTCAAATTTTGTAGATTATCGAAATATTACTTATCGATTTATGAGATTTTTAATGAATAGAGGTCCATTATATGCCAGGTATGCTTTAAACGGCACTCTCGTACAACCTATTGTTACAGATGCTGCGAAACATTTAGACCCTATTTTGCGTCTATTTAAGAGAGAGAAATATCATTTAATCTATATTGTGGATGAAGATGGAAATATTGTTGCTGTATTACCTGAACAAAAATTAATATCAGCATATTTTTCTACTAAGCGTCGTATTCTTTAAGACTGTATATGGATAAATTGGTATTGTTAAAAATTTAAGAGATTTCATATAGATCAAATGAAATGTCTTCTAGCAGAGGTGAAGCCATGAAACAGATGATCGTTAACTGTGAATCTAAATTCACACAGATGGCTCTCATAGAGGAAGGAAAGCTTGTGGAGTTTGCGGCGGAACGTAGTCAAAGCGAAAGTTTAGTTGGAAGCTTTTACAAAGGTCGTGTCGTTAATGTTTTACCAGGTATGCAGGCAGCTTTTGTGGATATTGGCCATAAAAAAAATGCCTTTCTTTATGTTGATGATGTGCTGCACCCCCATCTTGAAAAGCAGCCGAAGGTTAAACCTTCGATAGAAGAATTGTTGAAAGTTGGACAAGAGATTGTAGTTCAAGTCATGAAAGAATCCCTCCGGGGCAAAGGACCACGAGTTACTACCCACTATTCATTACCAGGGCGTTGGATTGTATATATGCCCATAGCAGATTATGTTGCTGTATCGAAGAAAGTTCTACGAGAAAATGAACGTACAAGGCTTAAAATTCTATGTGAACAATTACGTTTTCGTGGAGAAGGAATTATAGTCAGAACAGTTTCGCAAGATGAATCCACTGACGCGATTAAAAGTGATCTCGATTTGTTACGCCAACTATGGAGTAATATTCAAGGAAAGGCAAAAAATGCTGAGGCACCTAGCTTACTCCATCAGGACCTAAGCATTGTTCAACGTCATATTCGTGATGTGTTGAACCCCACAGAGGATGAACTCATAATTAATAATGTTAAAGAAGCAGCTGTAGTGGAGCGATATTTGTCAGAAATGGGTCAGGGTATTCATTTGCCAGTGAAAGTGCATGAATCATCAGAATCTATTTTTAAACAGTATGGTGTTCTTGAACAATTAGATAAAGGTCTTTCTCGAAAAGTATCCCTTGCCAGTGGTGGGACGATTGTGTGGGACCATACGGAAGCATTAACTGTCGTTGACGTGAATACTAGCAAGTATACGGGTGGCTATAATTTAGAAGAAACGGTTACACTGACCAATATACAAGCAGCAGAAGAAATTGCAAGATTGATTCGATTGCGTGATGTTGGTGGTATTATCGTTATTGACTTTATTGATATGGAGCAAGAAATCCATCGTCAGAATGTGGTGGAGGCTTTGGAGGCAGTAATGAAAAAAGATCGAGCAAAGAGTCAAATTGTCGGTTGGACGAAGCTAGGACTACTTGAATTGACACGAAAAAAAGTTCGCGAAGATACATCAGTATTGCTAGATAAAACGTGTGAAACTTGTTCCGGTACAGGTAGAATAACCGCAAATATAATTCATTGACTCTATTAATTGAGTATGGTACTATGTGTTAGTATGTGTCGGGTACTTAAATGGACTGCACATGCTGTAACCGCACCGATCGGGTCGTGAAGCGCAGTATATTTACAGTGCTGCCACCTAGATTAGGCGAGTCTGAGACATGAGGAGGTGCAAGATATGTACGCAATTATCGAAACAGGTGGTAAACAATACAAAGTTCAAGAGGGCGATGTGTTGTTCATTGAAAAACTACATGCAGAAGACGGAGAAAAGGTTACTTTTAACCGTGTACTAGCAGTATGTGATGACAATGGTTTGGTAGCAGGTACGCCATTACTTTCAGGTGCAACTGTAGCCGCTACGGTTGAGAAACATGGTAAAGGTCATAAGGTTGTTGTATACAAGTACAAACCTAAGAAGAACTACCATAAGAAGCAAGGTCATCGTCAACCATACACTAAAGTAACAATTGGAAAAATTCAAGCGTAAGTAGGTGCGATAAAGTGATTGTCGTGCGAATCTTTCGTAATCATAGCAGGTTGATTCACAGTTTTAAGATTAAAGGACATGCGAATTACGCGAAAGCTGGAGAAGACATTGTATGTGCTGGAGTATCAGCCGTTACTGTTGGAACAGTTAATTCGATTGAAGCGTTGACTGAGATTACTTTGGATTGTGAGATGCATAATGGTTTCTTAAGTGGGATAATTCCTCTTCTAGAGGATGAGTCTACTGAAAGTAAAGTGCAACTGCTACTTGAATCTATGGTCATTATGTTAAATAGTATTGCTGAATCATACGGTGAGTATATTCGAATAGAAGAAGTCATTATATAAAGAAGGAGGTTGACAACATGTTTAAGTTGAATCTTCAATTGTTCGCATCTAAAAAAGGTGTGGGTTCCACAAGAAATGGACGAGATAGCCAATCGAAACGTCTTGGTGTGAAACGTGCAGACGGACAAACGGTTACTGGCGGAAGTATCCTAGTTCGCCAACGCGGAACAAAAATTCACCCAGGCACAAATGTTGGTATCGGTAGTGATGATACTTTGTTTGCTAAAGTGGAAGGCGTTGTGAAATTTGAACGTTGGGGCCGCGATCGTAAAAAAGTGAGCGTTTACCCGGTAGATATCGCTCCTGTAGCGGCAGCAGTAGAAGCTTAATTGCTATCGTATCAGGGAGTATAGGTTGAAACTTATACTTTCTTATATTTTAATAAGGAAGCCTCCGGCCTTTAAGTGCCGGGGGCTTTTTTTTATAGCTTATGGGATGAATTAGTAAGGATAATTGTGCTATACTATGAAGTGGTGAAATTAGCCAATAGGTGATTAGGAACGAGGCGATGTTGTGAAGTCGTGGACAAGGTTATGGCTTTTAGCTGTTATATCCATATGGATTCCTATATTTCTTGTTATTCGATATTCATCGTTCTTAGCATATGTTTTGCTTGTACTTTGGGTGGCAATATTCCTTGGAATCATAATCACATTTATTCATAGGCAGAATGAAAAAGAAAAAAGGTTGATCATTCAGAGTGTTGAACAGACAGCCATCAAGAGCTTGAATCATCATCGTCATGACTGGATGAATGACTTGCAAATTATGTATGGTTATATTCAACTTAAAAAGTATGATAAATCAATCGAATGTGTGGGAAGAATAAAAGAACGGATGGAGCTTGAGGGTAAGATTGCGAAGCTTGGTATTCCATCCTTAGTTTTTTATCTGCAATCTTTTCGGACCATTGGTAGTAATGTGGAATTAGAAGTCCATGTTGCCGATGATTTACATCTTAATGGTAGAATAATGGGAAATGACGCTGAGGACTGGGTATCTGCTATTGTAGAGTGCATTCGCATTTATCAATACAAGGGAAAGATATCTTGGGAAGAGTGTCGTAAACTTACTCTCAGTCTTTATGAGGAGAATGGAGAAATAGTTGCTTTGTTTGAATGTGACCATGTAATTAGTAACTATGGAGATTTAGAACAGGAAATTCATAATGTGGTACGCAGAAACAGAATCCGGATGGAGCAATTAAAATCATCTGCATTCTCTTTTCAGTTGCGCGTACTGTGTGATAGATGAGGAAGGTGAAGTAATGTTTGTAGATAAAGCGAAGATTTATGTCAAAGCTGGTGACGGCGGAGATGGTATTGTTGCTTTTCGACGTGAGAAGTATGTTCCAGAGGGTGGACCAGCAGGTGGTGACGGAGGTAGAGGTGGAGATGTTATTTTTCGTGTTGATGAAGGTCTCCGTACCTTGATGGATTTCCGTTACCAACGTCACTTTAAGGGTGATAAAGGGGTAAAGGGACGGAATAAAAGTCAACATGGTGCAAATGCAGATCATATGATTGTTCGGATTCCACCAGGTACAATTGTGATGGATGATGATACAGGTGAAGTGATTGCTGACTTGACTAGACATGGTCAACAGGTTGTTGTAGCACGTGGTGGACGTGGAGGCAGAGGGAATACTCGCTTTGCAACAATTAAGAATACAGCACCTGAAATAGCTGAGAATGGTGAAGAAGGCCAGGAACGCTATATAGTGTTAGAATTAAAGATAATGGCAGATGTTGGATTGGTTGGATTCCCAAGCGTGGGTAAATCAACCTTGTTGTCTGTTGTATCAGCCGCAACTCCTAAGATTGGTGCATATCATTTTACGACAATTACTCCGAATTTAGGTGTTGTTGATGTAGGTGATGGCCGCAGTTTTGTAATGGCGGATTTACCTGGACTTATTGAAGGCGCACATGAAGGGATAGGTCTAGGGCATGAATTTCTTCGTCATGTAGAACGGACACGTGTCATTATTCATGTAGTGGATATGTCTGGTTCTGAAGGTAGAGATCCTTATGAAGATTGGGTTAAAATTAATGAAGAGTTGCAATTATATAACCCAGTGTTGTTAACACGTCCGCAAATAGTTGCGGCGAACAAAATGGACATGCCGGATTCAGAAGAGTTATTGACGGCTTTCCGCGAACAAGTCAACCAAGTGCGACCTGATCTGGAGATCATGCCAATCTCATCATTAACACGTCAAGGTGTACAAGAGTTACTCTACCGTGCAACAGACTTGATTGATCAAATTCCGGAAGAAACTGTTATTGAAGACGTGTCAGAAATCAAGGAAAGAAAAGTATATAAATTAGATAAGAAAGAAGATAATTCATTTACGATTGTTCGAGAAAATGAAGCATTCATCATTGAAAGTAAAAAAATAGAAAGTATGATGAAGAGAATGCAGTTAAATTCTCATGAAGCTGTTCTCAAATTAGGTCGAATTCTTAGAAGTATGGGTGTGGATGATGAACTTCGCAAACGTGGGGCAGTAGATGGTACGATTGTTCGACTTGGAGATTTTGAGTTCGAATTTGTTGAGGGTAGTAGTTATTATTAGAAGAAAATTAGAACCGTGTACGTTACTTATAAAAGTATCGTATACGGTTTTTTTGAAAAATAAGAAAATATAAGTTTCACTTGATACTCTATGTATAAAGGTATCTTAGGTACTTAAGTCTATTGACCCTTAATGGTTACTTATATTATAATGTCCACTATACACAAACAGTAGTCTTTAAGGAGAGGACGTTCTTGAAAGAACGCTATTACCTAGTGCGCGAGGATATTTTGCCTGAAGCCATCATGAAGACGATGCAAGTGAAGCAACTGCTCGATTCAGGAGATGTAAAGACGGTACAAGATGCGGTAGAACAAGTTGGACTAAGTCGTAGTGCATTTTATAAATATAAAGATGGTATTCATCTTATTAATCATTTGGAACGTGAAAGAATTGTTACAATATCTATTGATTTAGTACATCGTTCTGGAATGTTGTCAAAAGTGTTAAGCCTTGTGGCTACTCTTGGGGGAAATGTCTTGACGATGCATCAAAGTATACCTTTACAAGGGGTTGCCAATGTCGTCATATCTGTAGAGATTTCCAGGATGAGCGAAGAAATGGGTACTTTACTTGAAGGTATAGAAGGAGTTCCAGGAGTGAAACGCGTTCGCATGATCGGACAAGGATAATAATAATTTTAAGTTGAATGAAGTGGTATAGGAGGATATTTAATGAAACCGATAAAAGTTGGGTTATTGGGTTTAGGTACTGTCGGTATAGGTGTTGTTCGAATCGTAGAGGGCAATCAGGAAGATTTAAGTAGTCAGGTAGGATCCCCTATTATCATAGAGAAGATTGCAGTGAATAATTGCGAGAAAGAAAGAGATATTTATGTTGATCCAGCTAAATTAACAGAGAATCCATGGGATGTTATTCGCAACCCAGAGATCGATGTTATCGTCGAAGTTATGGGTGGTGTTGAGGAGACTAAAGCGTATATTTTGGAAGCGTTAGAGCGGGGGAAGCATATAGTTACCGCGAATAAAGATTTAATGGCTTTGTATGGCTCGGAAATACTTGCTAAAGCCCAGGAGAATCAGTGTGATGTATTTTATGAAGCAAGTGTAGCCGGTGGTATTCCTATTATTCGTACACTGATTGAAGGGTTCTCTTCAGATCGGATCTTGAAAATAATGGGCATCGTGAATGGCACAACCAATTTTATTTTGACTAAGATGAGTAAAGAAGGTGCTTCTTATGACGATGTGCTGGAAGAAGCGAAACGTCTTGGATATGCAGAGTCAGATCCCACTTCAGATGTTGAGGGAATAGATGCTGCGCGTAAAATGACTATTCTAGGAACTCTTGGCTTTAGAACGAATGTTGAGTTAGACGATGTTAGTGTACGTGGGATTTCTCAAGTAACTAAAGAAGATATTGCATATGCTAAACGTCTCGGTTATGAAATGAAGCTTCTTGGGATTGCGGATTGTGAAGATGAACATATCAGTATAAGTGTTCAACCAACAATGGTTCGTCGTAATCATCCAATTGCCTCGGTAAATGGTGTATTTAATGCAGTATATGTATATGGTCAAGCGGTTGGAGAGACGATGTTCTACGGAGCTGGTGCTGGCTCTATGCCTACAGCAACTTCTGTGGTATCTGATTTGATAGCTGTTATTAAGAACTTGAAGCTTGGGGTGAATGGCTTGAAAGCCATCGTTCCTTATAAGGTCAAAAAACTTAAGAATGATAAACAAATTAAATATAAAAACTTTATCTTGTTACATGTTGAAGATAAAGCGGGAGTGCTTGCACAGATCACACAGGCATTTGCTCAATTCGATGTGAGTTTAGAGTCAGTTGTACAGCAACCAAATGAACATAATCCTTTTGCAGAAATTATTATTGTTACTCATGATGTTAGTAAAGATAGTATGAACAAGGTGCTAGAGCATTTTGAAGGTCTTAGTGTTATTCGTACAATAAAAAGTGTATACCGAGTAGAAGGATAAATTTACTTGATTTATTTATACAAAGGAGTTATAGGAATGTCAGTGCTAAGTTTTGTGAATTCGAAAAAAGTGGCCTCTTGCTTACAAAGGAGGAAAGTGCATGAATAGAACTAAAGGTGTTCGTATTAAAGTTCCTGCAAGTACAGCGAACTTAGGACCGGGATTTGATACGTTAGGTATGGCTTTATCTTTATACTCATGGGTAGAGATGAAAGAGTCGGAGTCTACTTGTATTCGTTTGTATGGTGATAATATGAAGGGGTTACCTAAGGACAAAAATAATTTAATGTATCGTGTAGCACAACTTATTTTTGATGAGGTAGGGGTGTCTATTCCTGAACTGGAGATATCTATGTATTCCGAAGTCCCCTTAACGAGGGGTCTTGGTAGTAGCGCCTCGGCTATTGTTGGAGGTATGGTTGCAGCAAATGCTTTAATTGGTTCACCACTTTCCAATGAGAAATTGTTTGATATGGCTACAAGTCTAGAAGGACATCCAGATAATGTAGGTGCGTCTTTGTTTGGCGGTATTATTACTGCTGTATGGGATGGAGTACATGCTGATCATATTAAACTCGAGCCACATGCGGATTTAGAGGTGTTGGTTATCATTCCGGATTTTCAACTTTCTACCTCGGAGGCTCGACAAGTATTACCTAGTCATATTAGTCGAGAAGATGCGGTATATAATATAAGTCGATCATCATTGTTAGTGGCTGCTCTCTCTAGTGGAAGATTTGATCTAATCGGAAAGGCGATGTCTGATCGATTACATCAACCATATCGTGCAAGTTTAGTGCCTGGAATGGTATCTATTTTGGAAGAAGCTCCTAATCGTGGTGCACTTGGTGTTGCATTAAGTGGAGCTGGTCCAACGTTGTTGGCTATAGTGGATCGTCAGAATCTTCATAAAAAAGATTTGGAATCTTATTTGTTGGATACGATGAAGTCATATGGTATTCTAGCAACTGCAAGATGGCTTAATCCATCTACTGAGGGTGCTACTAACCTTGCAATAGTGGAATCTGACCTATTCGTGGACTTGATAAAAGGGGAAGTTGAAGTATGAAGAAAATAGCGTTACTACCAGAAGGATCCGTCTCACATGAGGCTGTACTTCATTTATTCGGAGATGAACCTGTAGAATTATTATATTACAAGCTGATATCTGATGTGTTTCTTTCGACCGTACAGGGGAAAAGTGATTACAGTGTTATCCCGATCGAGAATACAATAGAAGGTTCAGTAAGTTTGCATATGGATTGGCTTGTAAATGAGGTTGATATTCCGATGCAGGCAGAATGGGTGTATCCATCTATTCAAAATTTGATTGGTAAACAGGAACAGTTTCTTTCAGATTCAGGAGAGTTAGATTACAGCAAAATCACTAAGATCTTATCTCATCCGGTTGCGTCGGCACAATGTCAGCAGTTTATTCGTAAATATGCTCCCCAAGCAGAAGTAGAAAACGTGGGGAGTACATCAGAAGCGGTTCATATCGTGAAAAATAATCCCGGTCAGGGATGGGCAGCTATAGGTACGGCGCTTGGTGCGGCAACACATGAATTGGATGTGATGGCTAAAAGGGTAACGGATCATGACAATAACTTTACCAGATTTGTTCTCATTGGTCCTGAACCTATAAGTTTTGTACGGCCAAACGAGCAAATCAAAACGAGTGTTACCGTGACATTGCCAGAAGATTTTCCAGGTGCGCTTCATCAAGTTCTGTCCGCTTTTGCATGGAGAAGACTTAATTTATCACGAATTGAATCCCGCCCTACAAAAAAGAAACTTGGTAATTATTATTTCTATATTGATATCTTGGATGAAGTTAATTCAATTTTGTTACAAGCTGCCATAGCTGAGATTGAAGCATTGGGTTGCCAGGTGAGGGTACTAGGTTCTTATCCATGCTATAAATTTGAGAGTCATGTAAGGGTGTAAGTAGAACTAAAAGTATTGAATATCGTAGTCTAAATAGTAGAAATCCTTCCGTGTAACAACATGGATGGATTTTTTTTGTTGTTAATGATGTCATCCGCCCAAAACTCTGCATAAGATGATAGTAGCGAAGGCGGCTAATATTCTGCCTAAAAGAAGTTTAGGAGGTTTTTGCCACGTGAAAATACACATGGTTAAGAAGGGCGATACCCTGTATGACTTATCCCAAAAGTATGGAATCTCATTGGATAAGTTAATCGAGGCTAATCCGCAGCTCACAGATTCAAACCTGTTGAACGTAGGTGATAAAGTCAAAATTCCGTCGAAGTCTGTTTCTGTTTCTGTACCTGTATCTGAAGAAGCTGTCCATAAGCATGTTGTGAAGCAGGGAGATAGTCTGTGGAAAATATCTAAAGCATGGGGAGTATCGCTTAAGGATATGATCGATGCCAATCCCCAACTAAAGAACCCGAACGCCCTACTTGTTGGAGAGATTGTGAATATCCCTGAGCTAGCTTTGAAAGATGAAATTTACTTCGCAACATCAGAAGGTAACGTAAAGGAAGAAGGTATTATACAAGAGGGGAAAACATTTACTGGGATCAAAACAGAAACAGCTCCAATACAAAGTGAACCCCCAGTCATTCCGCAACTTCCACAGCTACCAGTTAATATTTCTCCTATTCAAGAAATACCAGCTCCAATCCAACAGATTCCAACTCCTGTACAAGAGAATCCAGTTGCGCCAATTGCTATGAAAGAAGAAAAAGTGGAAATGTCACAGCATTTATATTTTGAATTCCCAGTACCAACTAAGGAAGTAGTAGCGCAGACTCCTATCATGGAGAAATCTCAAGTGAACCCAGGCTTTACGGAAAATGCAATCTATCCTGGTTTAGCGGAAAGTAATGCACAAGTTCAACCGCAGTTCGAACAACCGTTATGTGAACAACCTTATTATGAGTATCAAGGATATTGGCAACAACCTCAATATGTTCAGTCGAGCTTCCCTGCGTATACACAAATGACTTATGACTCTCCATACAATTGTAACCCGAATATATCGCCCTATGGTGTTCCGTCCGTAGAAAATACTTATGGTGGTTATTCTGATAATCTGTCAGCAATGCCTAATTTAACGGCTCCAACAGAAATGGTACCGATAACCGATTCGAATATTTATTCTTGCACTCATCCATACGAGTGGACATTTCCACCGTCTTTCGTACAGAGTAACAATTTATCACCATCGAATATGTCATATGGAGCAAATATTTCGCCTTATCCACAAAAGGTAGAAAGTCAAACCATAAAAGATTGCGGTTGCCATAGTAGAGAAGAAGATATCTTAAAGGTAAATCAACAAATTACTCAGGAATCAAACATTGAGACTAATAAAGTTCAAGCCGAATCCTCTGTGGATACTAAAAAAGTAGTTACTGATAAAAAACTGGAGACTGTGAAAATTTCAAGCGTGAAAAAAGAAGATGACAAATCGGCAAATAAGGTAGGGAAAACTGCTCCAAGCAAGACAAACAAAAAAAAGAGCATCTCAAAAAGACACCGTAATCCATGGATAAAAAATTAAGTATCTAACAAATCAAGACAGGCGAATTAATAAATCGCTTGTCTTGATTTGTTGTGTATTATTACCAGTTGCAAAACGGGGTTGTAATATGTTAAATTATTTATCCACCCATTAAATCTATATTGGATGGAAGAGATAGTTTAGAAGAGTGCAAGACAAGAGATTAATAATATAAAAATTCTTCTTGCATTATCTCAAAAAACATGATATTATATAAAAGTTGTCACCGAGAACAACTGACAACAATAACGAAAGAAATTGATCTTTGAAAACTGAACAACGAGTGAGTGGTTTTCACGAAAGTGAGAACAAAACAAATGAGAAATCATTTGATAGAGAAAGAAATTTCTCGTCAGTTTGTTTCAAAATGAGCGAATCGCTCTTTTCATAGTTCGTTCCAAATCGCTGCAAAGCTAATTTGAAACGAACTCCTGATGAAATTAAGATCACTGCAAAGTCGATCTGAAATTCATCCTATATGGAGAGTTTGATCCTGGCTCAGGACGAACGCTGGCGGCGTGCCTAATACATGCAAGTCGAGCGGAGTGATTTGAAAGCTTGCTTTCAAATCACTTAGCGGCGGACGGGTGAGTAACACGTAGGTAACCTGCCTGTAAGACTGGGATAACTACCGGAAACGGTAGCTAATACCGGATAACTTGTTTCCTCTCCTGGGGAGACACTGAAAGGCGGAGCAATCTGCCACTTACAGATGGGCCTGCGGCGCATTAGCTAGTTGGTGAGGTAACGGCTCACCAAGGCGACGATGCGTAGCCGACCTGAGAGGGTGAACGGCCACACTGGGACTGAGACACGGCCCAGACTCCTACGGGAGGCAGCAGTAGGGAATCTTCCGCAATGGACGAAAGTCTGACGGAGCAACGCCGCGTGAGTGATGAAGGTTTTCGGATCGTAAAGCTCTGTTGCCAGGGAAGAACGCTTGGGAGAGTAACTGCTCTCAAGGTGACGGTACCTGAGAAGAAAGCCCCGGCTAACTACGTGCCAGCAGCCGCGGTAATACGTAGGGGGCAAGCGTTGTCCGGAATTATTGGGCGTAAAGCGCGCGCAGGCGGTCATTTAAGTTTGGTGTTTAATTCCAGGGCTCAACCCTGGGTCGCACTGAAAACTGGGTGACTTGAGTACAGAAGAGGAGAGTGGAATTCCACGTGTAGCGGTGAAATGCGTAGATATGTGGAGGAACACCAGTGGCGAAGGCGACTCTCTGGGCTGTAACTGACGCTGAGGCGCGAAAGCGTGGGGAGCAAACAGGATTAGATACCCTGGTAGTCCACGCCGTAAACGATGAGTGCTAGGTGTTAGGGGTTTCGATACCCTTGGTGCCGAAGTTAACACATTAAGCACTCCGCCTGGGGAGTACGGTCGCAAGACTGAAACTCAAAGGAATTGACGGGGACCCGCACAAGCAGTGGAGTATGTGGTTTAATTCGAAGCAACGCGAAGAACCTTACCAGGTCTTGACATCCCTCTGAATCCACTAGAGATAGTGGCGGCCTTCGGGACAGAGGAGACAGGTGGTGCATGGTTGTCGTCAGCTCGTGTCGTGAGATGTTGGGTTAAGTCCCGCAACGAGCGCAACCCTTATGCTTAGTTGCCAGCACATTATGGTGGGCACTCTAAGCAGACTGCCGGTGACAAACCGGAGGAAGGTGGGGATGACGTCAAATCATCATGCCCCTTATGACCTGGGCTACACACGTACTACAATGGCCAGTACAACGGGCTGCGAAACCGCGAGGTGGAGCCAATCCCAACAAAGCTGGTCTCAGTTCGGATTGTAGGCTGCAACCCGCCTACATGAAGTCGGAATTGCTAGTAATCGCGGATCAGCATGCCGCGGTGAATACGTTCCCGGGTCTTGTACACACCGCCCGTCACACCACGAGAGTTTACAACACCCGAAGTCGGTGGGGTAACCCGCAAGGGAGCCAGCCGCCGAAGGTGGGGTAGATGATTGGGGTGAAGTCGTAACAAGGTAGCCGTATCGGAAGGTGCGGCTGGATCACCTCCTTTCTATGGAGAATCGTTTCCTGCAACGGAAACATTCAAAGCGTCCGATGTAAGTCGGCGTAAATAGACTTTGCAATGCAAAGTCGACACTCACTCGTGTTCAGTTTTGAAAGAGCAATCTTTCAAAGTAATATCTTTTCCAATACTTACTGGGTGACTGGTGAGGGAAGAAATGATATGATATTCTTCCGCTGAACAAGCGGTAGGAACTTGATCCTTGAAAACTAGATAACGAACGAATTTGCAAGTTGAAACATTCTTGATGATTTTTAAATTGGATTTCATCAATTTCAAATTCATCACTTTTATATTTACGTTTTGTTACTTGTTAACAAAACAAAGTGTAAAAGTAGCTACAATATTTTCTCTTTGAGAAAAATTGAGGTTAAGCTACTAAGAGCACACGGAGGATGCCTAGGCGCTAGGAGTCGATGAAGGACGTGGCGAACAACGAAACTGCCTCGGGGAGCTGTAAGCAAGCTTTGATCCGGGGGTGTCCGAATGGGGAAACCCGGCTGTGGTAATACGCAGTCACTCCCACCTGAATACATAGGGTGGGTAGAGACAGACCAGGGGAACTGAAACATCTAAGTACCCTGAGGAAGAGAAAACAATAGTGATTCCGTCAGTAGCGGCGAGCGAACGCGGATTAGCCCAAACCAAGGAGCTTGCTCCTTGGGGTTGTGGGACGTCTCACATGGAGTTACAAAGGAATATATTAAGCGAAGAGGTCTGGAAAGGCCCGGCATAGAAGGTAAAAGCCCTGTAGCTGAAAGTGTATTCCCTCCGAGACGTATCCCGAGTAGTGCGGGGCACGTGAAACCCCGTATGAATCCAGCAGGACCATCTGCTAAGGCTAAATACTCCCTAGCGACCGATAGTGAAACAGTACCGTGAGGGAAAGGTGAAAAGCACCCCGGAAGGGGAGTGAAATAGAACCTGAAACCGTGTGCTTACAAAAAGTCAGAGCCCTATTAATGGGTGATGGCGTGCCTTTTGTAGAATGAACCGGCGAGTTACGTTCCCGTGCAAGGTTAAGGTGAGAAGCCGGAGCCGCAGCGAAAGCGAGTCTGAATAGGGCGACATATAGTACGTGGACGTAGACCCGAAACCGAGTGATCTACCCCTGTCCAGGGTGAAGGTGCGGTAACACGCACTGGAGGCCCGAACCCACGCATGTTGAAAAATGCGGGGATGAGGTGGGGGTAGCGGAGAAATTCCAATCGAACTCGGAGATAGCTGGTTCTCCCCGAAATAGCTTTAGGGCTAGCCTCGGATGAAGAGTCGTGGAGGTAGAGCACTGATTGGGTGCGGGGCCCGCAAGGGTTACCAAGCTCAGTCAAACTCCGAATGCCATGTACTTATATCCGGGAGTCAGACAGTGAGTGCTAAGATCCATTGTCGAAAGGGAAACAGCCCAGACCATCAGCTAAGGTCCCCAAGTGTGTGTTGAGTGGAAAAGGATGTGGAGTTGCACAGACAACCAGGATGTTGGCTTAGAAGCAGCCACCATTGAAAGAGTGCGTAATAGCTCACTGGTCGAGTGACTCTGCGCCGAAAATGTAACGGGGCTAAACACACCACCGAAGCTATGGCTAGATGCTTTGCATCTGGGGTAGGGGAGCGTTGTATAGAGGTTGAAGGTGTACCGTGAGGAGCGCTGGACACTATACAAGTGAGAATGCCGGTATAAGTAACGAAAAGATCAGTGAGAATCTGATCCGCCGAAAGCCCAAGGTTTCCTGAGGAAGGCTCGTCCTCTCAGGGTAAGTCGGGACCTAACGCGAGGCCGAAAGGCGTAGTGGATGGACAACAGGTTGAAATTCCTGTACCACCGTAATCCGTTATGAGTAATGGGGTGACGCAGCAGGGTAGTGACGCGGACTGATGGAATAGTCCGTCTAAGCAGTGAGGCTTGTGTGTAGGCAAATCCGCACACTAATAGGCTGGGCTGTGATGGGGAGCGAAAATTATAGTAGCGAAGGTCATGATCTCACACTGCCAAGAAAAGCCTCTAACCAGGAGAAGGTGCCCGTACCGCAAACCGACACAGGTAGGCGAGAAGAGAATTCTAAGGCGCGCGGAAGAACTCTCGTTAAGGAACTCGGCAAAATGACCCCGTAACTTCGGGAGAAGGGGTGCCCCGGTAGTGTGAATAGCACGAGGGGGCCGCAGTGAAAAGGCCCAAGCGACTGTTTAGCAAAAACACAGGTCTGTGCGAAGCCGTAAGGCGAAGTATACGGGCTGACGCCTGCCCGGTGCTGGAAGGTTAAGGGGAGTGGTTAGGGGAAACCCGAAGCTATGAACCGAAGCCCCAGTAAACGGCGGCCGTAACTATAACGGTCCTAAGGTAGCGAAATTCCTTGTCAGGTAAATTCTGACCCGCACGAATGGCGTAACGATTTGGGCGCTGTCTCAACGAGAGATCCGGTGAAATTTTAATACCTGTGAAGATGCAGGTTACCCGCGACAAGACGGAAAGACCCCATGGAGCTTTACTGCAGCTTGATATTGAATTTGGGTACGATTTGTACAGGATAGGTGGGAGCCTGAGAAATAGGAGCGCAAGCTTCTATGGAGGCGCCGTTGGGATACCACCCTGATCGTATCTAGGTTCTAACCTAGGACCGTAAACCGGTTCGGGGACAGTGTCAGGTGGGCAGTTTGACTGGGGCGGTCGCCTCCTAAAGAGTAACGGAGGCGCCCCAAGGTTCCCTCAGAATGGTTGGAAATCATTCGAAGAGTGCAAAGGCAGAAGGGAGCTTGACTGCGAGACCTACAAGTCGAGCAGGGACGAAAGTCGGGCTTAGTGATCCGGTGGTACCGCATGGAAGGGCCATCGCTCAACGGATAAAAGCTACCCTGGGGATAACAGGCTTATCTCCCCCAAGAGTCCACATCGACGGGGAGGTTTGGCACCTCGATGTCGGCTCATCGCATCCTGGGGCTGAAGTAGGTCCCAAGGGTTGGGCTGTTCGCCCATTAAAGCGGTACGCGAGCTGGGTTCAGAACGTCGTGAGACAGTTCGGTCCCTATCTGTCGTGGGCGCAGGAAATTTGAGAGGAGCTGTCCTTAGTACGAGAGGACCGGGATGGACGCACCTCTGGTGTACCAGTTGTTCCGCCAGGAGCATAGCTGGGTAGCTACGTGCGGACGGGATAAGCGCTGAAAGCATCTAAGCGTGAAGCCCCCCTCAAGATGAGATTTCCCAATTAGTAAGACCCCTTGAAGACTACGAGGTAGATAGGTTGGAGGTGGAAGTGCAGTAATGCACGGAGCTGACCAATACTAATCGGTCGAGGGCTTATCCTAAAAGCTTTACGGAGTAGAAATACTTCCGTAAGTGAAAAGTTTCAATGCAGATTCGTTCGTATCTAGTTTTCAGGTGATCAAACATCTGATAGCTGCATGTCCTTTCTAAGGGCTCATATTTTCTCGCAGCGATTTCGAGAAGCGTAAGCTTCGAAAAATCACGTTTGGTGGCGATAGCGGAGGGGTTCCACACGTACCCATCCCGAACACGACCGTTAAGCCCTCCAGCGCCGATGGTACTTGGACCGCAGGGTCCTGGGAGAGTAGGACGTCGCCAAGCAATAATGTTGTAAGACATAATTTACGTACATAGTCATGTGAAGAATGTTGAACAAACCATTATATTCCCTGATAGCTCAGTTGGTAGAGCACTCGACTGTTAATCGAGTTGTCACAGGTTCGAGTCCTGTTCGGGGAGCCATAACGGCCCGTTGGTCAAGTGGTTAAGACACCTCCCTTTCACGGAGGTAACAGGGGTTCGAGTCCCCTACGGGTCACCAATTTTATGGCTGAAATATTTAATGTATTTATGGAGGCTTAGCTCAGCTGGGAGAGCATCTGCCTTACAAGCAGAGGGTCGGGGGTTCGATCCCCTCAGCCTCCACCATAAATTACTGAATGACGCGGGGTGGAGCAGCCCGGTAGCTCGTCGGGCTCATAACCCGAAGGCCGCAGGTTCAAATCCTGCCCCCGCAACCAATTTAAATTATAAGGAACCGTGGTGTAGTTGGCCTAACATGCCTGCCTGTCACGCAGGAGATCGCGGGTTCGAATCCCGTCGGTTCCGCCATTATAATTACTTTGTATGAGCCATTAGCTCAGTTGGTAGAGCACCTGACTTTTAATCAGGGTGTCGAAGGTTCGAATCCTTCATGGCTCACCATTTTCTTTACAAGTGTGCGCGTGTGGCGGAATTGGCAGACGCACTAGACTTAGGATCTAGCGTTTCACGACGTGGGGGTTCAAGTCCCTCCACGCGCACCATATGTTGCGGACGTGGCTCAGCGGTAGAGCATCGCCTTGCCAAGGCGAGGGTCGCGGGTTCGATTCCCGTCGTCCGCTCCATTTTTATTATATTTGCGCCCTTAGCTCAGCTGGATAGAGCGTTTGACTACGAATCAAAAGGCCAGGAGTTCGAATCTCTTAGGGCGCACCATTTTATTGTTATTCATTCAATGCGCCGGTGTGGCGGAACTGGCAGACGCGCACGACTCAAAATCGTGAGGGAAACCGTGGGGGTTCGAGTCCCTTCACCGGCATATATCGGGACGTAGCTCAGCTTGGTAGAGCACCTGGTTTGGGTCCAGGGGGTCGCATGTTCAAATCGTGTCGTCCCGATTAAGTTTAGAACCATCGAATATATTCGATGGTTCTTTTCGCGTTTATATAAATTAATTTATTTTATTTCATATGTAATGGAGGATATTGCTCTAATTGTTTCCATATCTGCTTCTTAGTATAAATGTACTATTGCTCGGTCACAATATAGAAAAGTAAGCAGATAGAAGGGGATTAGCATGAACGCTTCAAAGCTAAAAAAAAGGATAAAGAGAAATTGGAAATGGTGGAAGCGTCAAGTAGGGACCATAGCAATATGCCTAATCATAGCAACGATGATATGGTGGAGTATGCAGATATCTGAAAAAATTCAATCATTATTAAATTCGAAGCCGCAAATTGCGGTAGAAACCTTACAATACCTACAACAAACAGAATGGATGGATCAAACCGAAGACGATTCTCAATTTTTACAAAGATTAAATAACACTGGAAAATTTCATAAGGTAGTTATTCAAAAAAACTATATATGTGGTCGTGAAGAAAGTGTTATTGATCAGATGAGTTCAGATGATATTGCTGGACTATTGCGGGATAATCCCACTTGGAAAGGCTACTTTACTGCAGATGAAGATGTATGGTTAGTGGAATCAATTGAGGATCTATCACCTGCATGTAAACAAAAAGCTTATATAAGTATGGATGATAAAGGGAATCTAACTTTATTCGAAGGACCTCCTAAACAAGAAAAGGTACTAAAGACATTTTTTCAACTTGATATTAATTCGATGGAATCGGCACTTCCTGAAGGTGTATTAGAACAATTATATGAAGGAATTCGAATTCAAGATATTGATGAATACAATAGTGTTATATCCACTTTCAGTGATTATGCACAAGAATATTCGGAGAATGTAATGAAGCGAGCAGATTAAGAAACATAAAATTCTCCATGATAAAAAGAGATCTCCCAACTTAGGGAGATCTCTTCTTTTGTTTTATACTTGTACTGTCCACTGAAGTGTATCAGGGACCATTCCAGTTTGAATCCCAGTGATAGTATCATAAAGCTGTTGAGACAGTTCTCCAATACAACCATCATTAATGATTATTTGGCGATCATCCCAGAATAATTCACCAACAGGAGAAATGACAGCCGCAGTACCTGTTCCGAATACTTCTTCTAAAGTATGATCCTTATGGGCTTGGTAGATTTCATCCATCGAAATCCGACGTTCTTCGACTGTTATTCCCCAATTAGTCAAAAGTTCAATGATGGAATCACGAGTTACTCCTGCTAGAATGCTACCGTTCAACTCTGGTGTAATGACTGTACCATTAATTTTAAAGAATATGTTCATGCTGCCAACTTCTTCAACATATTTTCTTTCTAGTGCATCTAACCAGAGTACTTGGGAATATCCTGCTTCTTTAGCCTCAGTCTGTGCTTTGATACTTGCTGCATAGTTACCTGCTGCCTTGGCAGTTCCTAACCCACCACGTACAGCTCGGGAATAGGAGGACTCTACGTTGATTTTAACAGGCTCTAGTCCTTCGCTATAGTAAGCACCAACTGGAGATAAAATCACTAGTAGTTGATAGTTATGAGCAGCTCTTACGCCAAGACATGGTTCAGTCGCTATAATAAAAGGACGAATATATAAAGAAGTACCTTTGCCAGAAGGTATCCATTCTTTATCTACATTTATTAGGGTCTGAATAGCATGTAGAATGAATTCTTCATCGATTTCTGGAATTTCAAGACGGCGGTTTGATTGATTTAAACGTTCCATATTCTTTTGGGGTCTGAATAAAAGAACGTTGCCATTGTTTGTATTGAATGCCTTCATACCTTCGAACACAGCTTGACCATAGTGTAATACCATCGCCGCTGGTTCTAATACGATAGGGCCATATGGGACAATACGAGGGTCATGCCAACCCTGTTCGGAATTGTAATCAAATAAAAACATATGATCCGTAAAGTGTTGTCCAAATTCAAGATGATCTTGATCTGGCTTCTGTTTAAGATCTTCTCTAATGGAGATTTGAATGTCCTTCATATTTTAACTCCTCCTGAGTTTAATAGAAATATACTTCTTTCATTATAATGAATTGAAAAACAATTGGTCAATCCAATTATATCTATTAAAATAATAGGTAACGCCTATAGAATGAAAAGGATTACGTAATACGAAAGAGCTTTCTACTTGATAATAGACTTAGTGCTTAGTTTTTCATATAATAAGATAACGAATACATATGTTCGCTTTATGATGAAGGAGAGATTAACTTGCGCATTTTAGGGATTGATCCGGGTATCGCCATTGTCGGATTTGGTTTTGTAGACAAGGTAGGAAGTAAGGTCACTCCGGTTCAATATGGTTGTATTCAGACAGAAGCCCATACACCAGAAGAAGATCGGTTGCTACATGTATATGAAGGTATAGTACAATTAATAGATAAATATAAGCCAGATGCCGTTGCATTCGAGAAACTTTTCTTCAATCGTAATGTAACGACGGCAATGATTGTAAGCCAAGCACGTGGTGTCATGATTCTGGCTGCGGTGCAAAAGGGACTACCAGTCGCTGAATATACGCCCTTACAAGTAAAACAAGCTATTGTAGGATATGGGAAGGCAGAGAAAAAACAAGTCCAGGAAATGGTACGAATATATCTTCACCTGAAGGAAATTCCTAAACCGGATGATGTTGCTGATGCTCTGGCTGTAGCTATATGCCATGCCCATTCTTCCACACTAAATTCGAAGTTAAAAGAGGTATTGGGGAAATGATTGATTTCTTAAAAGGTACCGTTGTCCATTTAGAAAATGACTATGTAGTTATTGATGTCCGTGGTGTAGGTTATCGGGTGTTTTGTCCGAATCCATTTGTCTTTGCTAAGATGGAAGGCGAATTAACAATCTACATACACTATAATGTACGAGAAGATGCCATATTATTATTCGGGTTCCCAACAAGGGAAGAACAGAAATTGTTCCGTAAGCTAATTGAGGTGTCGGGTATTGGTCCAAAGGTTGCACTTGGCATATTAAGTGGGGGTAACCCTGATCTTGTGGTGTCTGCGATATATCAAGAGAATATAACATTCTTAACGAAGCTTCCGGGCATAGGTAAGAAGACTGCACAGCGGATGATTCTTGATTTGAAGGACAAGCTGGATGGATTCGCAACAAATGTGATTTCAGGAGGATTATTTACAGTTCCAGAACCGCAAGTTGGGGACGGCTCGGCTTGGTCTGAAGCTAGGGAAGGATTGAAAGCTTTAGGTTACACAGAAACGGAACTTGACGGAGTTTGGTTAAAGATCAAAGACGATGTCACATATGAAGAAACGGTAGACGTCTTAATGAAACGGGCGCTCAAACTGCTCTATGCGGGCTAAGGAAGAGGAGCGATAATAAATGGAAGACCGAATTATTTCAGCAAACTTGATGATGGAAGATCAAGCAGTAGAGCTTAGTCTTCGCCCTCGCTATTTGGCAGAGTATATTGGTCAGAATCAAGTGAAGGAAAATCTGAAAATTTATATAGAAGCAGCTAAGATGCGTAACGAAGCCCTAGACCATGTGCTCCTATATGGCCCTCCAGGCCTTGGTAAAACGACGCTAGCCAATATTATTGCTAATGAGCTAGGTGTGAATTTACGAACAACCTCAGGTCCTGCTATTGAACGTCCGGGGGATTTGGCTGCATTACTAACTAATCTACAAGAGGGGGACGTACTATTTATTGATGAGATTCACCGTCTACATCGGACGGTAGAAGAAGTCATGTACCCCGCGATGGAGGATTTTGCATTAGATATAATGATCGGTAAGGGTCCTAGTGCTCGATCTGTCCGTTTGGATTTACCACCGTTTACATTGATAGGAGCTACAACACGTGCAGGACTATTATCAGCACCACTTCGAGACCGTTTCGGTGTAGTTAGCCGTCTAGAGTTCTATAGCGTAGATGAGTTGAGTTATATTGTGTCAAGAGGTGCTGAAATCTTTGGGATTGAAATTATCGGGGATGCAGCGGATGAAATTGCTCTAAGAGCAAGGGGAACCCCTCGTATTGCTAATCGGTTATTAAAACGTGTACGTGATTATGCGCAAGTACGTGGTGATGGGATGATTACAAGGGATATTGCGGATCAGGCACTCCATATGTTACAAGTAGACCCAAGAGGTTTAGATCAGATTGACTATAAAATACTTCATACGATGATTACGAGCTTTCGTGGAGGACCTGTAGGGTTAGATACGATCGCGGCTACGATAGGGGAAGAAAGTCAAACGATTGAAGATGTCTATGAACCTTATTTGATGCAGATTGGATTCCTACAACGAACTCCACGCGGTAGAATGGTAACTTCCACAGCGTATCAACATTTAGGATTACCACAACCACCTCAACAGAATTAAATGACTAGCTCAGGAGGAAACATCCGATGATTCGTGATAGAAAGAAAAAAGTCTTGAAGAGTTTGACACAATGGTTGCTAATTGTAGTTATTGGCTTGAGTTGCTTGAATAGTCCAACTGGAGTTATGGCAGCAGGATTTGTTCCAGATACGATAAGAGTGGCTATGTTTCTTGATTTGGGAAGCACTTATAAATCAGTTGTTCCAGCGGTTACTCTAGAATCTGAGTCACCTTGGAATGCCGGAGTCATAGGATCGGCTGGGTACCAGCAGATGGTGTCCTTACCAGCTAATAATCAAGTTCGATTTAGCTTAGATTCCTTTCGTGTAAAAGTATTGGAGACAACAGATTGGAAAATGGCGATGGAGGTATCACAGAAA
Source organism: Paenibacillus crassostreae (assembly GCF_001857945.1). Classification (NCBI taxonomy): domain Bacteria; kingdom Bacillati; phylum Bacillota; class Bacilli; order Caryophanales; family Paenibacillaceae; genus Paenibacillus; species Paenibacillus crassostreae. The sequence goes on along the minus strand of NZ_CP017770.1, from coordinate 1,328,378 downwards.
TTATCATCTACCGTGGATAAACCAATTCTATTTAGTTCATCATTAGGTGGACTCCCTGTATATCAATTGTATACTGGCATGTATGCTACTGAACAAGCAGGCACAGATGCTGTGAATCGCGTTAATCAAACAGTAGGCGCTAATCTGAATGGACAAGTCCCATCGTTAAAAGGAAATAATCATTTATCAGTAGGGAATTTTACTACGATAGATCAAGCTATTGAACAACAAAATATGATGTTTAATGCTGGGTATGACGCTAGGGTCGCAGTCCAATATCCACTTACTGGTGGAATACAATATGGGGTGTGGGTAGGCGAGGCAATAAACGTTAGTGAATTAACGATACTCCAACAAGATATCAATTTAGTTATACCAGGGATCCAATTATCGACTGTAGATTCATCCATTCCAGCATTGATTCTACGTCAGGACGTTGGACTTAATACAACTGCTCTCAAGACAGTTGATCATTATCAAATTAGCGGTGAATCTACAAAGGTATGGATTCCAAATCAAAACAATACGATGAAAGTTATGGAGAGATCAAAACGTAGTTATCGAGGGAATCTGGAAATAAGTTCATATAATGGTCAGCTATCGTTGATAAATGAACTACCCTTAGAACAATACTTGTATTCCGTTGTCGGAGGAGAAACTCCTTCATCATGGCCAGCAGCAGCACTGAAATCCCAAGCGGTAGCAGCAAGAAGTTATGCGATATTCCAAAAAAACAAATTTAAAGTGGCAGATGTGGTTGATACGACATTAAGCCAAGTCTATAACGGAATAAGTACGGAAGCACCTAGTATTACACAAGCTGTCGATGATACAAAGGGAGAAATTCTGGTTAAAGATGGTAAGGTGGTTGAGACGATCTTCTCATCTAATAGTGGTGGAGTTACTGCAGATTCTAGTGAAGTATGGAATAGCAACAATAATACTTTCTCAAGTGTCACAAGTGAAGGGGATTTATCCGCCGAGAATAGTTTGCAAATGTGGTATTATGTATTACTGAATAATGGACTTACAGGTTACATTCGTGCAGATAATGTGAAAGAATTGACCAGTACAACTTTAGCAGGACTAACTCAACTAACCGTAACAGCGACAAATACGAATGTCCGCCCCATACCCCAAATTCAATCAACTGTAGAACCAATTGGTAAACTTAACCCTGGGGATATGGCAGTTATTCTTGATAAAGTTACAGAATCGAACTCATACTCTTGGATCAGAGGCCCTTATACCTCAGCAGAGTTACTTAAGACTATGCAAGGAAGGTCTTTATCAGAATTACCTACTACGATCCGTACATTAGAAATTACGAAAAGGGGACCTTCTGGCCGGGTTATTGAACTAATGGTGAATGGTCAATTTTTAAATGTTAGGTATCCAGATCAATTTAGATCAGCACTAAATGGATTACCGAGTACATTATTTGATATTGTATCCACTGGAAGTTATACTGTATTAGGTTCAGATGGTGCAACGGTACAAGCAACTAATTCATCTACTTCTGTGATCTCTTCATCGGGAATTAATAGTTTAAATGGGAATACGACAGTCATCATGAATGGTGATTCTAAGGCGATTGTAGTGGATGCAAGTGAGAAATTTAAATTTATTGGGCAAGGAAACGGACATGGACTTGGACTTTCTCAATGGGGAGCCAAAGGCATGGCAGATGCAGGGAATGATTATCAGGATATTTTGAAACACTATTATCAAAATGTCACTATTGTTAAGGAATGACGACAACATGGATGTAGAATTATATAATTTTGATCTACCAGAAGAATTGATTGCTCAGACACCACTTCTAGATCGAAGTTCATCACGACTGCTAACGTTGAGCAAAGAAAAAGGAACAATTGAGCATCATTCCTTTAAGGAGATTACTGGTTACCTTAAGTCTGGAGATACATTGGTACTGAATGATACGCGTGTTATTCCTGCTAGACTTTTCGGAGTGAAAGAGGAAACAGGAGCTAAAGCTGAAATTCTGTTACTTAAAAATTTAGGTCAGGATCGCTGGGAAGTATTAGTGAAACCTGGCAAAAAGCTTAAGCAAGGTAATGTTATTACTTTTAGTGATGAACTTAAAGCAGTCATTGAATCTGAAGGCGAAATGGGCGCTCGAGTTCTTGCTTTTTCTTATCAAGGTATATTTCACGAGATTCTTGATCGGTTAGGTCAAATGCCACTTCCTCCATATATTAAAGATAAGCTTGAAGATCGTGAACGTTATCAAACCGTGTATGCGCGTCATGAAGGTTCAGCTGCAGCACCTACAGCAGGCCTTCATTTCACAGATGAGTTACTTGAAGAGATTCGTGCCAAAGGGGTATCCGTGGCATTCATTACTCTTCATGTAGGACTAGGGACCTTCCGTCCGATGTCTGTAGAAAAAGTAGAAGACCATGTGATGCATGAGGAGTATTATTCTTTATCACAAGAAACAGCAGATTTATTGAATAAAACTCATCAAAACGGTGGAAGAATTATTGCTGTAGGAACAACATCTGCTCGTACACTAGAAACTGTAGGACAGAAATGTGCAGGTGGACCATTGAAGGAAAGTAGTGGATGGACAAGTATTTTCATGTATCCAGGTTATCAATTTAAGGTTGTTGATGCTTTGATCACGAACTTTCATCTACCAAAGTCTACGTTGGTGATGCTTGTAAGTGCATTGGCGGGCCGAGAACATATTCTTGAAGCGTATCAAGAAGCAGTGAAAGAGAAATATCGCTTCTTTAGTTTTGGGGATGCGATGTTTATTTACTAATCGAAGTTGAATGACATATAAGGAAGGAATACAAATACATTATGACAGCTGCAATCACTTATGAACATATTAAAACATGTAAGCAATCAGGAGCTCGTTTAGGTCGTGTTCATACTCCACATGGTATTATTGAGACACCGACATTTATGCCCGTAGGCACGTTAGCTACGGTCAAAACGATGAGTCCGGAAGAACTTAAGCAAATGGATGCACAGATTATTCTAAGTAATACTTATCACCTGTTCCTTCGCCCTGGTCACGATATTATTCGCGAAGCAGGTGGCCTCCATAAATTCATGAATTGGGATCGCCCCATTCTGACGGACAGTGGTGGATTTCAAGTATTTAGTCTTAGTGAAATGCGTAAGATTACGGAGGAAGGCGTTCATTTCCGCTCACATCTAAATGGTGATAAGTTATTCTTATCTCCAGAGGTTGTTATGGAAATCCAGAATGCACTTGGATCTGACATTATGATGGCTTTCGATGAATGTCCTCCATACCCTGCAGAATACGAATACGTTAAGAAATCACTTGAACGAACAACACGCTGGGCTGAGCGTTGTCTAGAAAGTCATGCTCGAAGTCATGATCAAGGACTATTTGGTATTGTTCAAGGTGGGATGTATGAGGATTTACGTAGACAAAGTGCCCAAGATTTGACTTCCATGGATTTCCCGGGTTATGCTATTGGTGGACTCAGTGTAGGAGAGTCGAAGCAGCTGATGTACGATGTTTTGGATTACACAGTTCCACTTCTTCCAAGCAATAAACCTCGATATTTAATGGGCGTAGGATCTCCCGATGCTCTGATTGAAGGATCTATTCGTGGAATTGATATGTTTGACTGCGTTCTACCAACACGGATTGCTCGTAATGGGACAACGATGACAAGCGAAGGAAGAGTAGTAATTCGTAATGCAAAGTATGCCCGTGACTTTGGACCACTAGATCCAGCATGCGATTGTTATACTTGCAAAAATTACTCAAGAGCTTATTTGAGACATCTAATTAAAGCTGATGAGACTTTTGGATTGAGACTGACTACATACCATAATCTGCATTTCTTGCTAGATTTAATGCGAAAAGTGAGACAGAGTATTATGGAAGATAGACTCCTTGATTTTCGAGATGAGTTTTTCGAGCAGTATGGTCTTTACGAGAACCTAAAAGGGTTCTAGGATAATGCAATCATTTTAAGGGGGAAAAAAAATGTTTGAATTTGCAGCAGATGCTGGGGCTGGTGGAGCATCAGGTATCGTTTCACTAATTTGGCCGTTTGTTTTAATGTTTGCGATCTTTTACTTCTTGTTAATTCGTCCTCAACAGAAGAAACAAAAGGCACGTACTGCTATGTTGAGAGCACTCTCTAAGGGTGACAAAGTAGTAACAATTGGTGGACTTCATGGTACGATTGTAGAAATCACAGATGATACGATTGTACTTCTTGTAAATGATGCAACTAAGCTAACTTTTGACCGTAGTTCTATAAGTCAAGGTGTACGCAACGAGTAGATAGTAAATAGTTGAGATCCAATCGGATTATTCTCAACACAATAGAGGTTGTCCATTAGTAATTATACTGATGAACAACCTCTATTTGTCATTGGTGACTATTATTTCTTTAAATTTATACCGAACATGCCACCAGTTGCCCCAATAATAATGCTGACACAAATGCCAATCAAATCATTCGTAGTAAAAGAGTTATCTAATGCGAGAAAACCAATAAGTAGAATAATAATTCCGTATAACAATCCAGTTATTCCCCCATGAACCCATCCTTTACTTCCTGAACGTTTCCCAGATACAATTCCACCTATTGCGGAGGAAATTCCGTGAATGATATAGGTGTACTTAGCAAGCTCATGTTCTTGCATGCCGGACAACCATAATAATAATGATAGAATGAACGCCCCTAGCATCATCCAAGAGAATGCATAACATAGCCCGGCTAGAATCGAATTGTTAATTCTAAATGAGATGAACTGACGGATAAACTGCATATTATTAGTACCCCCTCTTACTCCACTTATTACTGTAATTGTATGATGAGGCTTGCCCTAGTATTACAATAACAACTCATCGAAATGAATGATTCCATGAATTGAAAGTCATGATATTTGAATGGGTTGTCTGATATAAGGTGACAATAACAATATAATATGTTCAATCGAAACTAGATTAAGGGAGCGGGTATAAGTGCCATCTGAGTTTATGACATATATTTTGAGAACATTGCTGATGTATGTTGTGATATATGCCACGATTCGAATTATGGGAAAAAGAGAAATTGGAAAACTCTCCATATTCGATCTAGTAATATCTATCATGATTGCGGAAATTGCCGTTTTTGTGATTGATGATATTAAACGACCGGTTATGGACGGAATTATTCCGATGGTTACACTTGTACTGTTACAAATCGTTATCGCCCAAATTGGGTTGAAAAGTAGGAAATTGCGGCTATTGTTTGATGGTAAACCCACGGTACTCATATCCAATGGAAAGATACATCGAGAAGCGATGAAGAATCAACGATATAATCTGGATGATCTAATGTTTCAGATTCGTCAAAAAGATATCGATAACATCGCGAATGTGGAGTTTGCGATATTAGAGACGACGGGCCAACTTACGGTTTTTCCAAAAGAGATTACTTCGGAGTCTGACCGATACAGTAAAGAGTCTTATACAAGATCTAAGAAATTGAAGAGTAGAAAAAAAATACTTATTCCTAGAGGAAAGGTGAATAATCAAGGGTTACCAATTCCATTAATTATGGATGGTAGAGTCATGGATGAAAATTTAATATTAATTAATAAGTCACGATTCTGGTTAAAGAACGAGATTCAATCTAAAGGAGTAAGTGACTTTAAGGATATTTTTCTGTGTAGTATTGATCATAACAATCAAATCTATATTGATTTAAAAGATAATAAGTTCGGAAACCCATCAAAGTAGAACAGGGTTACTTGAATGGGAGCCATTGTCCGATAATCGGTATTTTTTCAATATCACGTATAGAAACGAGCTTGATTCTAAAAATTATCACCATATATATTGCGAATCCAATGACACATGAGATAAGAAATTGTAACCATGTATGTTGGTGAAAAGGTAGTTGAGTATAAGCGAGTTGAACTCCTATACCCATCAAAAGCATAGCAAAACATATTTTTAACATATTTAAAATATTGAATTTGAACGAGAGTAGTCGTGTTACGCTGAAACCATGTAGTAAGGTAACAATAATGCTGTTAATAATAATGGCAATGACGGCACCGTAAATACCATACTCTGGTTGTGAGGATAAGTACCAGATAAGGAATAACTTAATAATTGCTCCAATCAATGTATTCCGTAAAGCTTTACCTGGATGATCCAATACCTGAAGTGCTACTTGTAGAGGAGCCTGTATGTAAATAAATAAGGTGAATGGCGCCATAAGCTGTAACATACCCGAAATTTCCTGATTGCTGTACAGTAATAAACATAATGGAGCAGATAGGATAAACATTAGCACAGAGAATGGTGCTCCGGTTACGAGCGCAATATTAATAGTTTGATTAAGTCTTTTGTGGATAGTGGCATGCTCATTACGTGCCGCAGCCTCAGATAAAGAAGGTACGAGAGAAACTGCAAGAGATGTTGTTAGTGCTCCTGGTAATAGTAGTAGGGGAATGATCATACCTTGCAACGCACCATACTGAGCCGTTGCGACAGAAGTAGCAAACCCAGCTAAGGCTAGACTTTGTGCAGTAATTATGGATTCGAATAAATAGGAAAAGGAACCTACTAGTTTGCCAGCGGTAACTGGAATTGTAATTTTGAGCAAACGGCGAAGTACGCCGCCTTCCATTCTGGGAACTTCCAGAGACTTACCAGCTGAATTAGATGATGTGTTATGCTTGTCATCTGCATGATAGTGATATAATAATATAAGTAGGCCTACAAACTCACCAGCCATAACACCCAGCATTGCACCGGCAGCACCAAATTCAATTCCTTTAGGCAGAAGCATAAATGAAAAACACAGAACGCAAATAATCCGAACCACCGTCTCTACAATAGAGGAAACGGCTGAAGGAATCATATTTTGTTTACCTTGGAAGTATCCGCGGAACACGGAGGATATAGCAACAATAACTAGCATGGGACTCATGCTGACAAAAGTATGATATACTCTTGGATCTGTTAGAATGACTTGCGTAACCCAGGGTGCAAACCAAATGGAGAGAAACATAAATAGGATGCCAAGTCCAAATGTTAAACCAAAACTAATGCGTAGAACGTTTCGAGAAGCCTGCGGATTATCAGCTATTTCTGCTTCAGACACTAGTTTAGAGACAGCAAGTGGGATTCCTCCAGTAATTAATGTCATGATGACAAGGAAAAAAGGATATCCGAGTTGGTAAATACCAACACCTTCTGCACCAATGATTCGAGGCAGAGCAATTCGTGGGATAAATCCTAAGATTCGATTAATGATCCCTGCTGATAATAGTATTAATGTACCTTGGATAAATGTCTGTTTTTGATATTTGTTCAATGTTCACTCCCTCTTTCCAAGTCAAGGCTAGTCGGTTGTGTCGGTTGTGTCGGTTGTCCTACATGACGCTTACTATATGGATATGCTCAACCTGTCCATTCTCATGCTAAGCTTTGTGTTTCATTTAAAAAAGGAATTAGAGTTTAGAAGTCGAATTAGTCGGTAAGCGGTACAGGCATCATAGAGAGGATGAGGTACGCATGGATATGGAAGGAATGAGCACGGCCCAGTTAGATGAAAATATTCAAATGATGTGTAACAGCAAAGCTGAGGAATTCAGACTTATTGGATATGAGAATGTGACAGGTAAAGATATTTGGAACTGTGTTGGTTCAAGATATGATAAGGAGGGAGAACCCTCGCTTCATAAATTAGTCAATGATATTCTTTCATTGAAGGTCACAGCATTTATGAATTTTATGACAATATCAGCATATAAAGGGTCCACTTTTGATTAAGAATGGGTCCTTTTTGCCGTTGTTATCGAAGAAAATGGAGTATTGCATAACGTAATGAAACGAAGTTTTCAGTTATGATAAATTGACTGCATTTTAACGCATAGCTATAATAGGAATATTGAGAACGAAAGGGGAACTAAGAACGGAATGAAGAGAATCATCAGTTTTTTTGTAACAGTAATTGTTTTATCTGGAGTAATGCTTGTTTCTACTCCGGGATTACTTGATAAGGTCCGTTTGGGCCTCGACCTTAAGGGAGGATTTGAAATTCTCTATGAGGCTACACCTCTAGTTGAAGGACAAGCAGTCACTCAGGAGTCGTTGAATAGTACAGCTCAAAGTTTAGAAAAACGGGCCAATGTACTGGGAACTAGTGAACCAGAAGTGACAACAGAAGGATCTAATCGAATTCGGCTGAAAATCGCTGGGGTAACCGACGAAGCTGAGGTTAGAAAGAAAATGAAAGAACCTGCGAACCTTACCTTTCGTAGTGCGCCAAATGGAGGTATAGAACAGACTGATTTCACCCAAGTGGAGCTCTTAGGAAGTGATTTCAAAGAGAACGGTGCTGAAGTTGTCTATAACACTTTGAATAAACCTGAAATCAGTATCCAAGTGAATGATAAGAATAAATTTGCTGAAGTTACTAAACGTCTGATTGGCAAAGAATTAGCTATTTTCTTGGATGAAACGATGCTTTCTGCACCCACGGTACAAGCAGAATTAACTGATGGGAAAGCACAAATTACAGGCAGTTATAGTATTGATGAAGCTAATAATCTTCGAGATACTATTAATCTAGGAGCATTACCACTGAGCTTAACAGAGAAATACTCTCAAAGTGTAGGTGCTACCCTTGGTAAGCAGTCTCTAGATAAAACGATAATTGCAGGACTTACTGCATCTGTACTTATACTTATTTTCATGATCGGAATTTATCGCTTACCTGGATTATTAGCAAGTTTTGCTTTGATTTTGCATACTTGGCTACTTATTCTAGTATTCGTTCTGGCGGATTTCACCTTAACGTTACCAGGTATTGCAGCGTTTATTCTAGGAATTGGAATGGCTGTAGATGCTAACATCATTACCAATGAACGGATTAGGGAAGAAATGCGTAACGGAAGAAGTGTTATGTCTTCAGTTAAGGCGGGTAACAAGAATTCATTCCGTACAATATTAGATTCTAATATTACGACGATTATTGTTGCGGGTGTCATGTACGCTTATGGATCTGGAGCAGTAAAAGGTTTCGCATTAGTATTGATTATAGAGATTGTATTAAGTATTGCTACGAACGTATACTTCTCTCACTGGCTGATTACCCTTTTGGTTAAGTCAGGCCTACTTAAAAAACCGAAGCAATTTGGTGTGAAGGAGAGTGAAATTCGTGCACTTTAAAAAGGATTTCGATTTTGTTCATGTTAGTAAATATTTCTATATGATTTCTATAGTCCTTACAATCGTTGGTGTTATTTGCCTTTCTGTCTTTGGATTGAATTTTGGTGTCGATTTCAAAGCTGGTTCTAATGTGGACGTATCACTCTCAAAATCACTAACAATAAGCGATATTAACCCGATTATTGAAGAGATTGGAGTCGCTGAAGGAACGAGTATTACACCGGGTGAAAATCGGGTTAATATTCGCTTTAATGAAGTGCTGACAGAGGATCACGATAAACAATTGAAAGAAGCTATTCTCAAACTAGACAGCACAGCTTCATTTGAAGTTAATACAGTGGATACTCAAATGGCAAAAGAACTTGCTAGAAATGCCATCTATGCGGTTCTTCTATCTTGTATTGGTATTATTATTTATGTCAGCATTCGTTTTGAATGGCGGTTCGCACTTGCAGCTATTTTGGCGCTTGTGCATGATGCATTTTTGGTCATCACCGTGTTCTCTATATTCCAATTGGAAGTAGAATTAATCTTCATAACGGCTGTGTTGACTATTATTGGTTATTCCATTAATGATACGATTGTTATATTTGACCGGATACGTGAGAATTTACGTTTCGCTAAGTTGAAAACAGATGAAGATCTTGTAGTTGTAGTGAATAAGAGTGTTAATCAAACGATTAAGCGTTCATTATATACCGCACTTACGGTCTTTATAGCAGCGTTCTTCCTATTCATGTTTGGAGGAGAATCGATTAAGATGTTCTCATTGGCGATGGTCATCGGGTTATTATTCGGTGCCTACTCTTCTATCTTTATCGCGAGCCCATTCTGGTTACTTCTTAAGGGTAAACAAAAGAATACAAAAGTCGGCAAAGCATCATAAAGTTCAAATATTGGGTTTAATTAAGAAGAAAGCCGCGGTCATTATCGACGCGGCTTTCTATATGATTAGACATATGAGAGTTCATCATGTTAAACCACCCGTGCGGATAGATGGGAAGGGTATTGAATCTCGACTGGCATTATCGGCAATGAAGTTGCTAGAGGAGGACTTATGTGGCTATACAACATTCAGCACCAATTAAAACTGCAACTTGGACAGGAATTATCACTGAATTAATGCTTGCTGTATTCAAAGGAGTCGTTGGCTATTTTTCGGATAGCAAGGCTTTACTTGGAGATGCATTGTATTCAGTAACGGAAGCCTTCACTTCACTTGCTAATAAAACTCCTTGGAAGAGGGCTCATGCTACGAATAAACGTAGATCCGGGAAAATCAAATCTATTGTGATGATATTATTTTCAATAGTTGTTTTGATTGGAGGAGTACAAATGGCTACTCAAGCCATTCAGGATCTTTCGAAAAGTAATCTCAAAGCACCAGGTCAATTTTCAGTTGTTGCTATTTTTGTCTCTTTTGCGGTGAGAGAAGCTATCTTTCAATTTCAATATCGATTAGCGAAAAAAGATAATGATGATAAGCAATTGCAATTAGGTCATGTCATGAACCACCGATTAGGATTAATCACTTCATTGATTGTATTTATTGGGGTATTTCTTTCGATTGCAGGAGAGATGTATGGTTGGCCTGGATTGTTATACATGGACTCTATTGCGGGTATTATCGTTGCTGGATTAGTAATTAGAAAAGGATATCTCCTTACCATGGATACTGTTTATGGTAGGCTTGCTCAGGAGGAGATAGCAGAAGAGAATACTATTAACTTTATTGATACAATTCAGCGAGTTCATGGAATTATTACAGTGGATGATTTAAGAATACAAGAGTCTGGACATTATATTATCCTTCATGTAAAAGTTAGCGTTAATCCACGGATTACAGTATATGAGGCACATGATATTGCAGAACGTGTAAAGAAATTGCTGATGAACCGTTTTCTACATGTAAGTGATGTCAATATACAAGTTGCTCCCTATGATCCAGGATATCCGTATAAGTCCAATCACGATTTAAATAATCAGGAAATGCACACGTTGCTCCAATAAAATCCATTCAATAGACCGGATATGAACAAGCTGGGTAAAGAAAGGTGAATTATCGTGATTCATTCTAAATACAAGTGGCAGCCTCAGCCATACAATAATGATACAATACAGGAATTTGTGAAGGCATTATCGATATCTCCATTATTAGCCTCACTTTTAATTACTAGAGGAATTCGAACTATTGATGAGGCTAACAAGTTTATGAAAGGTAGTATGGATGATTTGCATGATCCTTTTATGTTGCGGGGAATGAAAGAGGCTGTACCTAGAATTCATCAAGCTGTAGAAAGTAAAGAGCATATTTTAGTATATGGAGATTATGATGCAGATGGAGTCTCTAGTACCTCATTGATGATCTATCTCATGCGTTATATGAGTGCTTCATATGATATTTATATTCCTCATCGTTCCAATGAAGGTTATGGACTACATAATCATGCTCTAGATTGGGCACATCAGCAAGGTGTTTCTCTCATCATAACTGTAGATACAGGGATTAGCGCTGTAGAACAAGTTGCTTATGCAAATTCGCTGGGGATAGATGTTATTGTTACTGATCACCACGAACCACCGGATATTCTTCCGGATGCCTATGCTCTCATTAATCCTAAGCTATCGGATTGCCCATATCCCTATAAAGGGCTTGCTGGAGTAGGAGTTGCTTATAAGCTATGTCAGGCCTTGTTAGGGGAACCACCTATAGAGTGGACTGAACTTGTTGCAATAGGAACAGTAGCGGATTTAATGCCGTTGACAGGTGAGAATCGAATTTTGGTTCAATCAGGGATAACATGTATGCGTAAATCCTCTTTTGAAGGGATTAAGGCATTGATCGAAGTATGTGGGATTGATCATAAGACTCTGACATCCACCAATATTGGCTTTAGTATGGCACCAAGAATAAATGCAAGTGGCAGATTGGATCACGCAGGAAGAGCAGTCTCATTATTGACATCTAGCGATCCTTCAGCAGCACTAGGACTAGCTCATGAATTAGATGACTTGAATAAACAGCGCCAGGTTGTGGTTGAAGATATTGTTCAGGAGGCACTAGGTCAGCTTGAAAAGAAGATACAGTCTGGTGGTGTGCCGTCTGTTATCGTACTGACTGGTAAAGGATGGAATGTTGGTGTAGTAGGCATTGTAGCTTCAAAAATATTAGAACGGTATTATCGCCCAGTTATTATTCTCGGTATTGATGAGGAAACTGGAAACTGTAAGGGTTCTGCAAGATCAATTCCAGGATTTGATATGTATGTAGCCCTATCGTCATGTAAACATTTAATGGATCATTATGGTGGGCATGCTGCAGCTGCTGGAATGAGCTTACATATCGGTCAGCTAGCTGAATTTGAACAAGCACTTAATCAATATGCTCAATCGATCATAACACCGGAAGATTTAATTCCAGTTACAATAGCTGATGGGGAATGGAAGTTAGCAGATTTACCAATAACAGTGATCGAAGAGATGGAATCGCTACAACCCTTTGGGATGGCTAATCCTGTTCCTCGTTTCATCATCAAGGATGTAGTAATGCAAGAGTCTCGTAAGATGGGTCGTGATCAGAAGCATCTTAGACTCACGATGCAGCAAGGCCATAGTAGACTAGAAGCTGTTGCTTTTGGACAAGGTGATTTAGCAGAACTACTAACTGTTGGTGCTTCAATGGATGTCATTGGTGAGTTAACAATTAATGAGTGGAATGGCTCACGAAAATTGCAGCTTATGCTCCATGACTTGAGGATATCTGAGCCACAGATCTTTGATTTGCGTGAAGTTCTAGATGTTGAAGAGAATTTAAAACGATTCTTACATCTGTTTGGCTCTCGACATCGTAGTGATAATATCAATATAGCAGCCATTTGTGGAGAACAGACATTAAATTGTGCGAGAAATCATTTGAACGAACTATCTCTTTGGGGTTATGATAAGAACGGTGAAATAGTAGCTAAGAATGCCATCGCTATTCATGATGATATAGATGGTATTACGACGTTATTTGTATTGGAATTACCCCGAACTCCAGAACAACTGCAGAAGATGATGTCTGGTTTCAAGTCATTACACAACATTATTCTTCTCTATGACGTGAAGCGCCATGTTAAAGGGAAACTTCAAGTTCCTGATCGAGATTTATTTAAGAATTTGTATATTATGTTGATCCGTTTATGTTCAGAGCCCGTATCTGAGAAAACAGTGCTAGACAGAATAAGCCAACAAGCTTCAGTCTCAATTAGGATGCTTTCTAAGATGATGGATGTATTCGAAGAGTTGTCTTTTATAGAACGGAGCAATGATATGATTTCACTAATATCTGCACCATCTAAGAAAGACCTAGAACAATCATCACATTTCCGTGAATTGATTGAGCTTGCGGAGATGGAGCAGAAATTGGTTGATGCAAATACTGTTCAATTAACCGATTGGATGCTATCCCTTTTGAAAGGGGTCTCATAATAACAAGTATTGTTGCTCAATAATCACTCAAAAACATGGATTATGCTTACGAAGAGAGTTTTCACGAAGTATTTCATAAGAAGTAATGCTCAAAAACTTGGATTATGCTTACGAAGAAAGTTTTCTCGAAGTATTCCATAAGAAGTAATGCTCAAAAACTTTTAGGAGGAAATTAACTTGAATTTAAAAGATTATATTCGCGTCATTCCTGACTTTCCAGAAGCAGGCATCAGTTTCAAAGATATTACAACATTGCTTCAGAATGGCGCAGGCTACAAAAAAGCTATTGACGAACTAAAAGAGCTTGTTGCTCATTTGAAAATCGATGTGATCGCGGGACCTGAAGCCCGAGGATTTGTTGTGGGAGCTCCGCTTGCCTACGCATTGGGTGTGGGTTTCATTCCAATTCGTAAAAAGGGTAAACTTCCTTACGAGACAATCGAAGCGGGTTATAATCTGGAGTATGGTAATGACAGTCTTGCTATGCATACAGATGCGATCCAAAAAGGACAAAATGTCCTAATCGCTGATGATTTATTGGCAACAGGTGGGACCATATCGACTTCAGTAAACTTAGTTCGCCAATTAGGTGGGAATATTGTAGGTGCTGCCTTCCTAATTGAGCTAACACATTTGAATGGTCGTGAGAAATTAACGGATGTTGAAGTGTTAACACTTCTCTCTTATGAATCTTAAAAAATAAGTTTCCCGGGAAATATGATGTGGGGGACTTTGGTTTCAGGTATCATTTACACAATCCAATTGTGTAAATGATACCTGTTTTTCGCATGTGTCAAATCAATGGGTTAATATAAAGCTTCAAAAAAGAAAGGAGATTTCCCGTTCTCAATCGAACGGGAAATCTCCTTCTCATCATAAATTCATGTTATTAAGTGTTAATTATAGATTGTTAGGACTCTAGTGTGTAGATCCGTTACCTTTAGCCGAGTCATCTTTTTCGTTAGATAGTCCAAGTACTTCTAATATTTTGATGAACAGAGCGAGTACGATCCCTACTATTGTAGCTAGTGCCATACCTTTGAGTGCTACACCACCAAAGCTTAGTGTTGCTCCACTCAAGCCAATTACGAGTACTAGGGTGGCTGAGATCAAATTAGATGCTTTCGAGAAATCAACCTTTTGTTCAACAAATATTCTTAACCCCGAAGCAGCAATAACCCCAAATAATAGGAGGGAAACGCCCCCCATAACAGCAGGTGGAATATTAGAGATAACAGATGAAAATGTTCCTGAGAAAGATAGTAGAATGGCTATGATAGCAGCTCCGCCAATAACAAAGACAGAATAAACTTTCGTAAGTGCCATAACACCAATATTCTCACCATAAGTTGTATTCGGAGTTGATCCAACAAATCCGGATAAAATAGTGGAGAGACCATTACCTAGAAGAGAACGATGTAGTCCTGGTTCCTTGTTGAGATCTTTACCGACAATGTTGCTCGTTACAAGTAAATGACCTATGTGTTCAACGATAACGACTAGAGAGACGGGTATGATCGTTAGGATGACAGATAAATCAAAGCTTGGTGTTGTAATTTGCGGAGAAGCGAAGAAGCTAGCTTCAGCGATAGCTGCTGTGTTTACTTCACCCATGTAATAGGCAAGTATGTAACCAGTAACAATACCAATCAATATATGAATGATCTTCGGAAAGCCACGGAACATAAGTGCTCCAATAACTGTAACTCCTAACGTTGTCATGGATATAATGATAGTAGCAGGATCTGGGCTCCATGTAGTAGCCCCCTCGGGAGCAATAAGGCCAGACATACTTGCAGCGACAGGAACAAGCTCAAGCCCGATTGTTGCAACAATCGCTCCCATAACAGCTGGAGGGAAGACGACATCAATCCAACGTGTGCCTGCAAGCTTAACAATTAAAGCAACAATACAAAAAATAACACCTGTGATAATAAATGCGCCTAAAGCTAGAGAATATCCATTTTCAGGATGAGCAATCAAGACTCCGGTAACAGGTGCGATAAATGCGAAGCTTGAACCTAAATAAGCAGGTATTTTACCTTTACAAATGAAAATGTAGAATAATGTTCCAATCCCATTCATAAGTAAAATCATACCCGGGTCTACACCGAATAGATTAGGTACTAATACGGTACTACCAAACATAGCGAATAAATGTTGTAGGCTAAGAAGAAAGCCTGAACCCAAGGGTAATTTCTCATTTACTTGAATTTCTCGTTGCAATGTGGTTCACTCCCAATAGTTATTTAATGAATTGTCTCAATCAGCTTTATATAGATTAAATAGATTTCAGAGAATTTACAATATCATTTTCGATAATCACCACGAATATTCGTTTTTTTGACGAGAAAGACCCTTTCATGGTAGCTATTACCAGTAATTGCATGAAGTGTTGACGTATTGCGTCGCAAGCGTCATAATTAATAAAAAATCACACGGAGGGAACCTGCAAAGTTTAATGAACATGCGGGTTCCATTTTATATAGAAGGGAAACGGATTGAACGAGAATGGGCATAGAAAGATTACTTGAAAAGGCTGAAGCCTATATAAAAGAAAATGATCTAAACCGCATTCGTGAAGCCTATGAATTTGCGGACCAAGCTCACTACGGTCAATTACGTAAGTCGGGCGAACCTTATATTCTGCATCCGCTAGCGGTTGCAGAAATTGTCGTGAATATGCAGATGGATACTTTGTCCATTATTGCTGCTCTATTACATGATGTCGTTGAAGATACAACGGTGTCTTTAGTAGAAATACACGATAAATTTGGCGAACCTTGTGCAATGCTTGTAGACGGGCTTACTAAGCTCGAGCGAATTAAGTTTGGTTCTAAAGAAGAGCAACAGAATGAGAATTACCGCAAAATGTTTATTGCTATGGCTCAGGATATCCGTGTTATTGTCATTAAATTAGCTGACCGTTTGCACAATATGAGGACTTTGAAATTTCAATCAGAAGAAAGTCAACGTCGAATTGCATACGAAACATTAGAAATCTTCTGCCCTATTGCTGATCGGCTTGGTATTTCTGCAATTAAAGGTGAGATGGAAGATCTTTCACTAAGATACTTAAATCCACAACAGTATTATCGCATTGCGAATCTCATCCACAAGAAACGTGCTGAACGAGAAGAATTTATTGAGAATGTGATCGAAAAGATAAAAGAAAAATTAAGTGAGATGGGTATCGATGGAGACCTGTCAGGTCGACCTAAGCATATTTACAGCGTCTATAACAAAATGACTACGAAAAATAAGCAATTCAATGAAATATACGACTTACTTGCAATTCGTATTATTGTGGACAATATTAAAGATTGTTATGCCACATTAGGTATCATTCACACCTTGTGGAAACCAATGCCTGGACGATTTAAAGACTATATAGCAATGCCAAAGGCTAATATGTATCAATCGTTGCACACTACTGTAGTTGGCCCTAACGGTGAACCTACCGAAGTACAAATTAGGACGATAGAAATGCATAAGACTGCTGAATTCGGTATTGCAGCTCACTGGGCTTATAAAGAAGGAACAGCAGTGGTTGGCAATTTCGACAACAAGATGACATTCTTTCGTGAAATACTTGAGCTACAGCACGAGGCTAAAGATGCATTTGAGTTTGTAGAGTCACTTAAAATGGATTTTTTCTCTGATCTTGTCTTCGTATTTACACCTAAAGGCGAAGTTGTCGAGTTACCATCAGGTTCAGTACCATTAGATTATGCGTATCGTATCCACACTGAAGTTGGAAATCGAACTATAGGTGCTAAAGTTAACGGTCGGATTGTACCTTTAGATCACAGGTTGAAAACTGGAGATATTGTCGAAATTATGACTTCTAAGCATTCTTATGGTCCTAGCCAAGATTGGCTCAAGATTGCTCAGTCTTCTCATGCCAAGAGTAAGATCAAACAGTGGTTTAAGAAAGAAAGACGTGAAGAGAATGTTGAGAAAGGTCGCGAATCTATAGAACGTGAACTTAAACGTCTCGGATTGGAACCTTCAGACTGGTTGACCGATGATAAACTCATAGAAGTAGCTAAAAAGTTTGCTTTTAACGATATAGAGGATATGCTCTCAGCTATTGGATATAGTGGGATAACCGCGTCTCAAATATGTTCCCGATTAACAGAGAAGATGCGAAAAGAGCAAGAAGAAGCCAATCTGATCGAATTGACTACAGAGAAAAAGGAAATCAAGCCTGCTACTGTAGATAAAAGAAATCGTCCTACAAATGGTGTGCGTGTAAAAGGGATTGACAACTTACTGATACGGTTCGCAAGATGCTGTAACCCTGTACCAGGGGATGAGATCATTGGGTATGTCACACGCGGTAGAGGTGTGTCTATTCACCGCACGGATTGCCCTAATATACCTAATGATATCGATGGTGAGGAAGCAGCACGCGTGATCGAGGTGGAATGGGAAGGCCAAATTGAAGCCAATTATAGTGTGGATATTGAGATTACCGGTCATGATCGTAATGGTCTATTGAATGAAGTGCTTCAGGCAGTCTCTGAAACAAAGACCAACATTTCAGCTGTAACAGGTCGATCGGATAAGAATAAAATGGCACAGATGCATATGACAATTCTTATACGTAATACGGACCATCTTCATTCAGTCGTTGAGCGAATTAAAAGGGTGAAGGATATATATACAGTAAACCGAATTATCCAATAATCGTTGGATAGGGTTGAATGTTTGATAAAAGGAGAGAGTAAGATCTTATGAAAGTCGTTATCCAGCGTTGCAAAAAGGCTTCTGTTGCAGTGGATGGAAATATTGTGGGTGAGATTAGCCAAGGTCTTATGGTTCTAGTGGGTGTTACTCATGAAGACACTGAGAAGGACGCTAAGTATTTAGCAGAGAAGGTCGTGGGTCTACGTATTTTTGAAGACGAACATGGCAAAATGAATTTTAGCGTTAAAGATACGGGTGGAGCAATATTATCAGTATCTCAGTTCACATTATATAGCGATTGTCGTAAAGGTAAGAGACCAAATTTTATGGCTGCAGCCAAACCAGATATAGCTGAAGGACTTTATGATTTTTTTAACCACGAACTTGAGTCAAAAGGGATTCAAGTTGAAACTGGAAGATTTGGCGAGATGATGGATGTTTCCTTTACGAATTGGGGACCAGTAACTTTGATTATTGATAGCAGGGCAGACGCATAGATTATGCCTCCAGCGGGGATGATGAGGAAAGAGATTAAGTTCATTCTCATCTACAAAGGAGTATGTACAACATGCGCCAATCCCCTAAACAATCTTCATTTCAAGCATATTCTGTACTCACAATCGGCCATCTGAGGGAGATAATGCAGAGTGATGAACGTTCTGCGAACCTGATGTCAACTCCACTCGGGATGGTTAATCCCAAAGAGCATTGGAGAAATCACATTCCTAGACACTAGATGGATAAATTAAATGTTAAACATGGAAATGGACAACCATTATGGGTTGTCTTTTTTGAATGTAAGATTATGTGAGGGATTATACTGTTATAAAAGAAGGGTGTTTGGGTAATAACAAGCAGTGCTTATAGCGCGAGTTATGATTTGCATACAAAAGGAGGATTTCCCATGTCAGAACAAATCCAAGCTTATTTTCAAACAGAAGATCAGGCAGAAGGTGCAAAAACAAGTCTTATCGGCTATAAAACAGAAAATTTAGAAGTAAGTAGACTAGAAACTACGATTGGACGTAACCGTAATCTCCAATTACCTTTAGTAGCATTTAATCCTTCTGGTAATATAAATACAGCAGGCTCATTGGGTGTGCCAGGTACGGGTGGAATCGCGGGAAATAATATTGTTCCAATAATGGATGACATTGATGATAGATCAGACGTGGAATCGGAGTCTAATATAAATAAGACTGGAGACTTAACGGATGCAGGTGATGTAGATACCAATGATTACGATAATCTTAAATATGTACTAGTCGCCAAGGTTGAAGACGAACATTATGATGAAATCATTCAAAAACTACGTCAAAATGGCGCTCATATTGAAGCGCTTCCAAAAACGTAACATTACTGTAATACACTATTCATGTTCTCTTAACATAGTCTGACTATAATAAACCCATGACCCCCTTTTAAAATATAATTTTGAACCTACAATATCGATTGTAGGTTTTTTTCTGTCGTAAAAAGATGTCAGCTATTGACTTTAGCGCGCTAGTTCATTACAATCAAAAAATAGTTGAAAATTGATTCAATGACGGGATTAAGTAATCCAAGCCCCACAAGAACAGAGAAGAATCCCTTGGCTGTAAGGATTCTCTTGATGACTGGATGAATGACTTCCTCGAGAACAGTTGGCGAAGCAAACGAAAGTGTCGATATAGACCATTCGTAATTTTGAGGTAGCCATACTGCGCTGAACGGGCGTTAATCGTATGAGCAGATAGCTAACCAAGATCTGAAGTAGATCCTGAAATAGCATTAATATCTGAAAATGTGGGTGGTACCACGGGTGATTATGTGAATGATAATCTCTCGTCCCTGGTTCTTTATGAACAGGGCGGGAGATTTTTTGTTTTATAAATTGGTTAATTATGTATATGGAGGTAGTTGCAAT
Source organism: Paenibacillus crassostreae (assembly GCF_001857945.1). Taxonomy (NCBI): domain Bacteria; kingdom Bacillati; phylum Bacillota; class Bacilli; order Caryophanales; family Paenibacillaceae; genus Paenibacillus; species Paenibacillus crassostreae. The sequence continues at coordinate 1,308,108 of NZ_CP017770.1, read as the reverse complement.
GGCTTTTCAAAAACCGACAGGAACACAAGATTTATTGCCAGGTGCGGTAGAAAAGTGGCAATATGTCGAACAGAAAGCGCGAGATTTGTGCCAACGCTTTAATTATCGTGAGATTCGCACGCCGCTTTTTGAACAGACAGACTTATTTGTACGTGGTGTTGGGGATACAACAGATATCGTAGAGAAGGAAATGTATACATTCAACGATAAAGGTGACCGTAGTATGACATTGCGTCCTGAAGGAACTGCAGGCGTAGTCAGAGCGTATGTGGAGAATAAGTTGTATGGTGAACCCGATGTAAGCAAGTTGTATTATATCGGACCTATGTTTCGTTATGAACGACCACAAGCAGGACGATATCGTCAATTTCATCAGTTCGGGATTGAAGCTTTCGGGGCAACGGATCCAGCAATTGATGCAGAAGTTATCTCTCTAGGTTATCAATTCTGCAAAGAATTAGGAATTCAGGGTGTGAAGGTAGAAGTTAACTCTGTAGGTACACCTGAGACTCGTACAGCTTATCGTGAAACACTTCTAGTCTACTTAAATCCGATGAAAGACAAGTTATGTAAAGACTGTCAATCACGGATTGATCGTAATCCAATGCGTGTTCTCGATTGTAAGGTGGATCAAGATAAATTTCATGATGCTCCTTCGATACTAGATAGTTTAGATGAGGAATGCAGTACGCATTTTGCGAAGGTGAAACAGCATTTAGATGCCATGGAAGTGGATTATGTCGTTAATGCTCGACTCGTTCGTGGACTGGATTATTATACACATACCGCTTTTGAATTCAAGGCTGAGGGTATTGGTGCTATTGATACTATTGGCGGTGGAGGACGTTATAACGGACTTGTTAGTGGTATAGGTGGTCCTGATCAACCAGGAATTGGTGTTGGACTTGGTCTAGAACGAATTGTGCTGATCCTTGAGAAGCAACAGGTAGAACTTAATGTTCTAAAACCATTAGATGTGTATTTTGTTAGTTTAGGTGAAGAAGCCGATAAGGAAATTACTAAACAGTTATTCAAACTTCGCCAAATGGGATTCTCGGCGGAACGAGATTACTTGGGTCGGAAGATGAAAGCACAAATGAAATCATCGGATCGATTAAAAGCTCGCTTTACAGCTATTCTTGGTGATGATGAGCTCGAGCGCGGTGAAATAGCACTAAAATCAATGGAGACTGGTGAGCAGCTTACAGTGAAATTGGATGAAATGCATCTAAAACTAGGTTGAATTGCCATATTGGCTAATTATATATAAGGGGAATGATGATGAATGAGTAGAACACATCAATGTGGTAAATTAACGTCAGAGAACATTGGAGACACTGTCACACTGAATGGTTGGGTACAGACTCGCCGCGACCTTGGAGGCGTTATGTTCATTGATTTCCGTGATCGTAGCGGGATCGTACAGATCGTATTTAACCCTGCTTACTCCGGTAATGCACTAGCTATTGCTGATAAAGTACGTAGCGAATATGTATTATCTGTTACAGGTAAGGTTGTAGAACGTGATGCAGAGACTGTGAACGATAACCTTCCAACAGGGAAAATTGAAGTTCATATTACTGAAATAGATGTCCTAAATGGATCAAAGACACCTCCATTCTTCATTGAAGATGGCGTTGAAGTAGATGAATCTTTACGTCTGAAGTATCGCTACTTGGATCTACGTAGACCTGAAATGCAAAAAACACTTATGTTGCGTTCGAAGGCTGCCAAAATATTCCGTGACTTCTTAGATGAAGAAGGTTTCATCGATGTGGAAACACCTATTTTGACTAAGAGTTCACCAGAAGGTGCACGAGACTACTTAGTACCAAGTCGTGTACATGCAGGAGAGTTCTTCGCATTACCACAATCTCCACAAATCTATAAGCAGTTACTGATGGTGGGTGGTATTGAACGGTATTATCAAATCGCTCGTTGTTTCCGTGATGAAGATCTTCGTTCAGATCGTCAACCAGAATTTACACAAGTCGACATTGAAACTTCATTCATAGATCGGGATACACTTCTAAATATGATGGAACAATTGATGGTACGACTTTTCAAAGAAACCATTGGTGTAGAAATACCTTTACCTTTCCAACGCATCAGTCATGCTGAGGCTATGAGTAAGTATGGGTCTGATAAGCCTGATTTACGTTTTGGTTTAGAACTTGTGGAATTAAGTGATATCGTAGCTAATAGTGGTGCCAAGGTGTTTGCTTCGGTTATTGAAAAAGGTGGACAAGTGAAGTGTCTTAATGCTAAAGGATGCGGAACTTGGAGCCGTAAAGATATTGATGAGCTAGGAACATTCGCTGGACGTTATGGCGCTAAGGGCTTGGCTTGGGTTCAAGTCAAAGAAGGCGAATTCAAAGGGCCTATCGTGAAGTTCTTATCAGAAGAAGAAATTGAAGCTATAAAAGTACGTACTGGGGCGGAAGAGGGAGACCTCTTGTTATTCTCAGCTGACAATACAAAGATTGTTGCAGATGTGCTTGGTGCATTACGTCTGAAAATTGGTCGTCAATTAGGACTGATTGATGATAAGGAATTCAAATTTGTATGGGTATTAGATTTCCCTCTCTTGAGCTATGATGAAGATCAAAAACGTTATATTGCAGAACATCATCCGTTCACTCGTCCGAAGGATGAAGATTTACATTTATTCGACACTGATCCTCTTAAGATGCGTGCAGAAGCCTACGATATTGTCTTAAATGGCTATGAAGTTGGTGGGGGATCCATGCGGATATTTAAACGTGACATCCAGGAAAAAATGTTTAACGCACTCGCTCTTTCACCGGAAGAGGCTAATGATAAATTTGGATACCTTATGGATGCATTTGAATATGGAACTCCTCCACATGGCGGAATTGCCTTTGGATTCGATCGACTTGTAATGCTTCTAACGGGACGTACTAATCTTCGTGAGACGATTGCATTTCCAAAAACAGCAAGTGCAACAGATCTATTAATGGATGCTCCATCTCCTGTAGAAAATGTACAGTTAGAACAACTTCATATTAAGCTCGCAAAAAAACCGGGTGATGACAAGAAATAGTAAAGGAGGCAACGAATCAATGTTGCATCAATTCTCACGTACTGAACTCGCGATTGGAACTGAAGGACTTGAAGTGATGAAGAATAGCACGGTAGCTGTTCTAGGCATCGGAGGCGTTGGATCCATTGCAGTGGAAGCCTTAGCTCGTTCGGGTGTTGGACGGATTATTCTGATAGATAAAGATGTTGTAGACATTACGAATATTAACCGCCAAATCCATGCACTACTCACGACCGTTGGTCAGCAGAAGACGGAATTGATGGTTGAACGGGTAAAATTGATAAATCCGGAATGTGAAGCGATCGCACTCAATATGTTTTATACGGATGAAACATATGAAGAATTATTCAAATATGACTTGGATTATATTATAGATGCGTCTGACACTATCGTTTATAAAATTCATATTATAAAAGAATGCCTCAAGCGAAAGATTCCGATGATCTCAAGTATGGGTGCTGCGAATAAGATGGATCCAACACGATTTCAAGTAGCAGATATATCGAAGACAACGGTGGATCCTATTGCAAGAATAATTCGCACCACATTACGCAAGGATGGTATTAAGAAAGGTGTGAAGGTTGTTTTCTCCACGGAGACACCCATGAAGCCACTTGAAGACATTACTCAGAAAATTGTGCCGGAGAATGCTCCTGAAAGACGTAAAGCTAAACAACCTCCAGCAAGTAATTCTTTTGTACCTCCAGTTGTAGGACTAATTATGTCTAGTGTAGCGATGCGTGATCTTCTTGCGAATAAAGGAATAAATACTTGAAGATGATATATTAATAAGTGAACAGCTTGGCGTGGTTGCCGATTTCGGCATCACGTCATTTTTGTGGTGTTGGAATACAGAATGAGTAATGATGCAATATAGTTTTAAGAATAGGGGAGTGTATATGAAAGCGAGCTTTTGGCATAGGAGTTTGGGCCTTACCTCAGATGATAATTGGAAGAGAGAATGGATTGCCGGCATGGTATCCTACTTCTCCGTAGTATATATTGTGATGGTGAATGCAACGATACTTCATGATGCAGGGATGCCTTTGAAGGCTGCTATGGTTGGTACTATATTGACATCCATAACGGGCTGTCTACTGATGGCTTTTGGTGGGAAGTCACCTATCATTGTCGTTCCTGGCATGGGAATTAATGCATTTTTCACCTATACTTTGGTTCATTCGTTGAAGCTTTCGTGGCAGGAGGCACTGGCAGTAGTAACGGTTACAGGTATATTATTTGCGATCGTCGCATTTACATCATTATATCGAACCATTAGTGATGCGATCCCAGCAAATCTTCAACATGGGATAACGGTTGGGATTGGTTTATTTTTGACATTTATAGGACTGCAGAAGAGTGGAATAGTCATTGCTCACCAGACGACATTTGTGGCTATTGGTCACTTCACTGATCCTTCTGTTATCGTCTCTTGTGTGACACTTCTGCTTGGGATGGTTCTTTTTGTAAGGGGAGTTCAAGGTGGGTTGTTGATCACCATGCTCACTGGAACGGGACTTGCCTATCTCCTTGGAGCAGGATCAACGACTACGCGAGCGAAGTCAGGCGGTACATTTCAAGAATATGGTGATGTTTTTGCAACGTTATCCTGGGGTAATATTGCAAGCTTAGTATTCTGGATTGCGGTTTTTCTTTTGCTTCTAATTGTTGTATTTGAGAATATCGGACTTGTTGCTTCTCAGACTACAATTATCGGTCGACCACAGAACTTTAAGGGTGCTCTTCGTGCCTTAGCATTAACCAATATATTTGCTGGTATATTTGGATCAAGTCCGGTGGTGGCAGCGGCTGAATCTACTGCTGGAATTGCAGCAGGTGGGCGAACAGGATTAGCCTCTCTCGTGTCTGCTATTTTGTTTGGTGCTACCTTTTTCTTTATCCCACTATTAACATGGATCCCAGATAGCGCGATTGCACCTATTCTTATTATTATTGGTGGACTGATGGTACAGAATGTAAAAGAAATGAATTTTTCTGATCTTACTGAGACTTTTCCTGCTTTCTTGATCATGGTAATGATCCCGTTTACTTATAGTATTGTTGATGGAATGGCTTTTGGTTTCATTGCCTATCCCATTGTTAAGCTTGCGCAGAATAAAGGTAGAGAAGTATCACCCGTATTATACGGGATTGCTGTGCTATTTATAGCGAATTTTGTTATAAATGCACTTATGTAAAAAGAGAATTTATGAGCTACATTTGGACAGTGGTTTCTGTATTACTGGTATGTTATACTTAGCTTCTTTTGTTGCGTAGAAAGTACTGTTAGTATTGCTCCATAAAACTTTTAGGAGGTAACTGAAATTGGGAGAAGATTTTCAAAGTGCCTATCAAGAGGAAGAGAAAAGGCTGAATGAAGCGATATCAGAAATAGATCGTCAACTAGAAAGACTACAGGGTATCGATGTCTACACAGGGCATGATTTCACAGAGCAAATTCTTGAGGCGTCTAGGGAAGAGAAACGTATTGCACTAGCTAAAAGCTTGCAGGAGCCCTATTTTGGCAGATTGGACTTCCAAGGTAAACAAGATCAAGAAAGAAAACCTTTGTACATTGGAAAAATAGGTGTGGATCGAGAAGTTGTAGCAGAGCAACCACTTGTTATTGATTGGCGAGCGCCTGTTGCTAGCCTATTCTATTCGTTCACTGGTGGTGAAGAATCTACTACCTACGAGGCGCCTGAAGGTTTAATCGAGGGACTTGTGTTTCTGAAACGAAATGTAGTTATTCGTAAACAGATTCTTGAGAGAGTTGCTGATACATATAATCGCGAGAGTGAGCAACCTGCTGTGTCGGATGAATTCCTTGTCTATCGTCTTGGAGAGAACAAAGATAATCGTCTGCGTGATATCGTATCAACGATACAAGCTGAACAGGATCAGATCATTCGTGCAGCGAAGAACACAGCATTGATTATTCAAGGGGTTGCTGGAAGCGGGAAAACAACAGTTGCACTTCATAGGCTTGCTTTTCTACTGTATCAGTATAAAGAGCAGGTTACGGCTGAAAAAATGATCATTTTTGCTCCTAACCATATGTTTTTAGATTATATATCGGATGTTCTGCCTGAATTAGGTGTGGGAGATATACAACAGAGTACGTTTGCCGATTGGGCTATGGATATTCTTGATTTGAATTTCCCTTTAGCTGATGCATCAGAAACGCTTCATTATTGGTTCGAGCGTGAAGGTGGAACTAGTGAATTGAATGATGATGTACCTGGAAGATTTAAAGGGTCATTAATACTCATGAAGATGATCTCAAGCTTGATTGAGTCTTTAGAACATACTTCCGTTCCAGAAGGGGATTTTACACCGTGGGAAGGTAAAGTATTGTCACGTGATAAGATTCTATACTGGTACCATGAAGAATATAAACCTTACCCACTTGCTAAGCGGAAAGAGCGTGTAATGGCAAGAATACATCGCTGGGTTGAAATGGAACTCAAGAAATCTCCATCTGAGAAAATCTATAAAGAACATAAGAAAAAAGCAACACAACGTGAGAAAAGCTATGCTGTAAAGTGGCCTAAATATGAGCCGTTGACATTATATAAACAAATATTTCGTACACTAAAGCTTCCGACCGGATGTTCAGAAGAATTGCATAAAGGGATTCCTGATAAGGTATTGAAGTCCACCCAGCAAGATCTGAAGAAAGATATTATTCGTGAAGAGGATCTATCTCCACTCTTATATATTCATTATCTTCTAAATGATATTACGACTGAGCAGCGATTTGATCATATCGTCATAGATGAGGCGCAGGACTTTTCTCCATTTCAAATCGCGGTATTAGATTTTTTTGTAAGAGGACATTCGTTTACAATATTAGGCGATTTATCGCAAGGAATTCATGCTTATCGAGGAGTTCATCACTGGGAAGAGATGAGTTCGTTATTCCAACCAGATGATACTGCCTATTTTGCATTAACACGAAGCTACCGCTCTACGATGGAGATCATAGAATTTGCGAATGGGATTCTTGAAAAAGGTGTCCAGAGTGACCTTATGGCTGTTCCAGTGTTCCGTAGTGGAGATCCAGTACGGTTGATTTCTTATAATCAAGATATGGGAGTAAGAACAGATAACCTACAAGATGCTCTGCATAGATTGTCTGCGAAGGAGTATCGGACAATAGCGATATTGACAAGAACCCTTCAAGAAGCTAGAGAACTACATGAACAACTTGTTAATAATGTTGCAGATCTCCATTTGATCGATGGAAGTAAACAAGTGTATCAAGGTGGGTTCTCTGTGCTTCCAGTTTATCTCTCTAAAGGTTTGGAATTCGATGCAGTGATTGTTGCCGATGCCGATACAGACCATTACGGTCATAACTCATGGGATGCTAAACTCATGTATGTGGGATGTACTCGTGCACTCCATGAATTGTGGATACTGCATGGTAAAGATGTTCCTAGTTATTTGAGGAACACAGAAGAGGATATTGCTATACAAGGATGGCCTGAATAATAAACAGTTATAGTTATTCTTTCACTTGTTGGTATATCCCATAATATGAGTTAATAAGGGTGTCGGACCGACCATTACGCCGTGAAAGGAGGCTGATTGATTTGATCAAAGCATACGAGGTGGTTTCCGCGTAAGCGGAAGCCTCATGAAGAGGGACCGCCATAAGCGGTCTCTCTTTTTTATTTTTTTAAGGAAATTTTGGATTCAAAGGGGTATAATGGATTGAGTTGGAACAATCTAAATGAAAAGGAGGCGAAATCAATGATTTTTTATCAAATTAACTTAAATGGAGCAGGACAAAAGCAATCGTTTAAGGAGGACGTTGATTATCGCAAATTACAAAAATGGCAGGGATGTACTCCCACCTGAATTATTGAAGGAACTTCAACAACATATTCAAGGGGAATTAATCTATATTCCGAAGAAGAACAACCAGCGCATAGGCTGGGGAGAACTTAGCGGTACGAGGAAGATGATAACTCACAGGAATCAAGAGATTTATCATTTATATACAGAAGGTCGGTCGGTAGAAGATCTTCAGCAAGTATATCATTTGTCCGAAGATAGTATACGTAAGGTGATTGTCAAAATGCGAATTGAGCTAAATAAAGCTCCTGTGGAGCGTTAGCAGTATGATGGTAGAATTAAATCGAAGGACTGTCTAGCAATTGATGCTGGATGGTCTTTCTTGAGTTCATGCGGATTGTGATATGATAGTCTAAGATATCTTAATTCTATGGATAATAGTAAGGGCGTGAAGATAATGGATTTATTCACATTTCAACAAGATTCGGTTATGGATTCACGGCTGTTGGCTGATCGGATGCGTCCGGTGAATCTGGATGAATATATAGGACAAGAACATATTATTGGGCCTGGTAAATTATTACGACGTGCGATTGAAGCGGATCAAGTTTCTTCTATTCTTTTATATGGTCCTCCTGGGTCGGGTAAAACAACGTTAGCTCATATTATTTCCCACCATACAAAGGCTGCTTTTGTGCGACTAAATGCCGTAGAGGCTACAGTTAAAGATGTTCGTGAAGTTATTGAGCAAGCTCAAAGTAGTAAGACTTTATATGGTAGTAAAACGATTCTATTCTTAGACGAAGTTCATCGCTTTAATAGTTCTCGTCAAGATGCATTGTTACCTGCAGTTGAGAAGGGGACTATTATATTTATTGGGGCTACAACAGAGAACCCCTTTCATTACGTTAATGGGGCCTTAATGAGCCGGTCGACGCTTTTTCAGTTGAATTCGTTAACCAAGGAGCATTCTTTGATCGCTTTGAAAAGAGCATTAGTAGATGCTGAGAAGGGTATTGGCTTCATGAAACTGAACGTTGATGAAGATGCATTGGAGCATATTGCCGCGATGGCTAATGGAGATATTAGAAGAGGCCTCAATGCGTTGGAACTTGCAGTGCTAACAACAACCCCAGAAGACGATGGGATAATTCATGTTACGATTGAAGTGGCCGAAGAGTCGATACGCCGACCTATCGTTAAAGCAGACGAATCTACACAATATGATGTCATATCGGCATTTCATAAGAGTATTCGTGGTTCCAGTGATGCCGCAATATTCTGGTTTCTTTATGGAGTTGAGAAGCTTGGTATGGATCCGATGGTTTTCATACGAAGACTGATCGCGGCATGCAGTGAAGATATTGGGCTTGCTAATCCACAAGCGATGGTTCAAGCAGTGAGCGCGCTTGATGCTTTTCGGAATAATGGATGGGCTGAGGGGAAATTGAATATTTCGCAAGCGATATTATTTGCAGTAGAAAGCCCTAAATCCAATGCGGTAGTCTTGGCCATTTCTAAAGCTATGAATGCTATAGAAGATATTAGATCAGCGGAGGTACCACTGCATTTGCGAGACACTCATTATAAAGGCGCTGTTAAATTAGGACACGCAGGGTATAAGTATCCGCATGATTTCCCAAATCATTATGTTAAGCAGGATTATTTACCTAAGGAAATCTCACGCCGCGTATTCTATCAAGCGACAGAACAAGGGAATGAATCGAAGATCAAACTTAATCAAGAACGTAGGCGTGATCAGTAAACATACAGTACGATATTATAATAAAATGCCCTGCTCGATTTATAACGAGCAGGGCATTTTGTTTCGTTAGATTGTTCTTTTTGTTCTTTTATTTCTCTTTCAATGGAGGAATCGTATATGGGACTTTCTCTACTTTATCGATCGTACCACCACCAAGACATTCTTCACCTTGGTAGAATACAACAGCTTGTCCCGGAGTAATGGCTTTTTGTTGTTTATCAAAGATAACATGAACATTCCCATCTGGTAGCCAAGTTAATGTAACAGCTTGATCAGGCTGACGGTAGCGGAATTTGGCTGTACAAGTAAATGATTCAGTGGGTATGGAATTTTTCCCAGCGATCCAATTGAGTCCTGTAGCGATTAGCCCCGTGGAATAAAGACTAGGATGACTGTCACCCTGCACCACGAAGAGAATGTTACGATCGAGATCCTTGTCTGCTACAAACCAAGGTTCACCTGAACCTGAGCCTCCAATACCTAGACCTTGTCGTTGTCCTAAGGTATAATACATAAGTCCATCATGGTCACCTTTGACCTCACCGGTAGCAATATCGACCATTTTCCCGGATTGGGCAGGAAGGTATTGACTTAGAAATTCTTTGAAATTACGTTCACCGATGAAACAAACACCTGTACTATCCTTTTTCTTGGCCGTATATAAACCAGCTTCTTCGGCAATACGTCTTACTTCTGGTTTAGGAAGATGACCTATAGGAAACATTGCTCTGGAGAGCTGCTCTTGATTCAAAGCATTTAGGAAATAAGTCTGATCTTTATTGCTGTCTACACCACGTAGTAGTTGATGAATGTTATTCTTTTCAACTACTCTAGCATAATGACCTGTAGCTACATAATCTGCCCCCAAATTGAGTGCTTTATTCAGAAATTCCCCGAATTTGATTTCACGATTACACATAACATCAGGATTAGGTGTTCTTCCAGACTTATATTCATCTAGAAAATAGGTAAATACTTTATCAAAGTATTCTTTTTCAAAGTTTACTGTATAGTAGGGGATATCAATCTGTTCACAAACACGGCGTACATCTTCTGCGTCATCCTCTGCAGTACAATTACCGAATTCATCAGTATCATCCCAATTTTTCATAAAAATACCGATGACATCATAACCTTGTTGTTTTAAAAGTAAGGCGGTTACTGATGAATCAACGCCACCGGACATTCCAACAACAACACGTGTATTATTATTTTCTCTTGACATCTATTTCACCATCTTTTACTAAAATTGTGTCCATCTCTATAATAACATACCCTTATTCTATAATAACAATTGGCTTGTCCACGTAGGACGGGCAATTCATTGGTTTGTCATAGTTTGTTTTCCATATAAGGATTGAATATGTTAACATAAGCAAAGGGTAATGATCGGAATAGATAGGAATAAATACATCATTATGATAATGTCCTATATACCTCCGAAGAACAATTAAAATGAACAATAAATAATCATACATTATTTTTAGAATAATAGAAAGAGGTGCCGTTAATGAAAATTTCAACAAAAGGACGTTACGGTTTAACAATTATGATGGAGCTAGCGGTGAAGTTTGGAGAAGGCCCTACATCACTCAAAAGTATAGCTGAAAAGAACAATTTGTCAGAGCATTATCTAGAGCAGTTGATTGCACCATTACGTAATGCTGGATTAGTTAAAAGCGTTCGGGGAGCTTATGGAGGTTATATTCTATTTAGTGAACCTTCAACAATTACAGCAGGGGATGTTATTCGTGTCCTTGAAGGACCGATCTCACCAGTGGATTTCACCGAAGAGGATGACCCGGCGAAGAGAGATCTGTGGCTTAGAATTCGGGATGGAATTGCCAATGCATTAGATTCTACAACATTGCAGGATCTTATTTCTTTCGAAGTGAAGAGCAATGTTGATAATTATATGTTCTATATTTAATAGGTGGTGGAATTACTATGAACCCAATTTATTTAGATCATGCAGCATCAACACCTATTCATCCAGAAGTAGCACAGATCATGATGAAGATCATGATGGAGCAATATGGGAATGCTTCGAGCGTCCATTCATTTGGAAGAGGTGCGAAGCGATCACTGAACGGAGCAAGGGATCGAGCGAGTCGATTGCTAGGTTGTTATCCAGATGAACTCGTATTTACAAGTGGAGGAACAGAAAGTGATAATTTAGCCTTGTTTGGGGTATCTTCATTATTAAGCCATAAGGGTAGGCATATTATCACTTCTTCAATAGAGCATCATGCGATTCTCCATTCATGTTCAGAATTAGAACGTCAGGGATTCCAAGTAACGTACCTTCCTGTAGATTCTACCGGCCAAATTCGGATTGAAGATGTCGAGAAAGCTATGACTGATGAGACTATTCTTATCAGTATCATGTATGGGAACAACGAAGTGGGTACCATTCAACCGATAGAAGAGATTGGGAAGCTAGCACAAAGTCGGGGTATCTTATTTCATGTGGATGCAGTGCAGGCTTTAGAAACTTTGCCAATATCTTGTAGGGATTTACCTGTTGATCTAATGAGCTTCTCTGCTCATAAAATCAATGGACCACAGGGTGTTGGTGCTCTTTATGTCCGTCGTAGTATACAACTAAATGCTCAATCTTATGGGGGGCTTCAAGAAAAAAAACGTCGTGCAGGTACTGAAAATATTGCAGGTGTTGAAGGGTTTGCAAAAGCAATTGAGCTGATACATGAACAGATACAAGAAAGAAGAGAGTACTATTTACAACTTAGAACAACAATGATTGCTACATTGGAACAGGTCATTGGTGATGATTCCTTTATTGTAAACGGACACCCTACACAATTCTTGCCTCATATTCTCAATATTAGTATTCCAGAGGTAGACACGGAAACACTATTGATGAGTTTAGATATGGAAGGAATCGCAGCATCAAGTGGATCTGCATGTACTTCCGGTTCGTTGGAGTTATCGCATGTTCTCGAAGCAATGAAACTTTCTGACTCTATTATGCGATCAGCGATTCGTTTTAGCTTCGGATTGGGTAATACTACAAAAGAGATAGAGCATGTTGCACAAATTATTGGAACCATTCTTCGACGGGTACGTAACAGAACATAGACGGTTTTTTGATGATGGACAAGGAGGGTTCTTGCCTTGAAGCTTCAAGAAATGTTAGGACTTCCGGTGTTTGATATAGAGCAGGGTAAGAAGATTGGCAAAATTCATGACTTTATGTTAGGTAACAATTGGACAATTCTAGGTATTGAGCTTGAGCGTAAAGTACTCTACTCCAAGATGTCAAACACAATTTCTTGGGAGGACATCATTGCATATGGCGAGGATGCCATTATGATTCGTAATCAACTCGCTGTTCGTAAAATGAAAGCCGTTGACATACAGTTGTCTTATGCTCTGGGGAAGAAAAAACTATGCGATTTACCAGTAATTACGGAAGATGGGCTTATGCTTGGACGTATCTCGGATGTTTATTTCGACCAGAAAATGGGCAATACAATAATAGGCCTAGAGATTAGTGATGGTTTTGTCACCGATATCATCGAAGGCCGAAAGTGGCTACCTTGTACTTCCAATATGATCATTGGAGAAAGTTCTGTGTTAGTACCTTCAATGAGTGAGGGGTGTTTGGATAACGCTATTCATTCTGTAAACGGATAGGTGATCAAATAAATGAGATGTCCAAATTGCAATTCAAAAGATATTGGAAAGATCGGTTCCCACCAGTTCTATTGTTGGGGATGTTTTATCGAATTAACGGTTAACGGAGAGAAAATGTCCGTCTATCAAGTTGAGGAAGATGGGACATTGAGCTCGTTGGATGATTTATTCTTCGGCGAGGAAATACTTCAGGACTTCCCACAAATGCATGTGTCTTCTTAACATCTGCAAATGTTCGTCTTGAGAAGTATATTTTCTACATATCATTAAAGCACCCTATTTTAAATGTCTGGATATAGGCATTGAAAATGGGGTGTTTTTCTTGTGTTCTATCTTTAATATAGATTATTCTCCGAGTTCTGGACATATACTACATTAATAAGCTAGTCCAGTCCGAAAGGAGGAGAATTGTTTGGATTCGATGTCGCATAATAAATGGTTTCGCTTGATGATATGGGTGCTACTTGGTTTGATTATCATATATTTCATGTGGCTGTTACGACCACTGTTCATTCATGCTTATCAGTTTATCAAAATAATCCTTGCTCCGTTTATAGTGGCAATGATCATTTCATATGTTCTTAATCCAGTTGTGTGCATGTTACAGAATCGGAAGGTGCCACGTTTAGTAGCTGTACTATTAATTTATGCAGTATTCATAACTTGCTTAGTGGTTATATTGATGAATGTGATTCCAATGTTTATCGAACAATTAGAAGAATTGAATGAGCATTTGCCAGAGATGACTATGCATGCCCAAAGTTTTGTAACGAATTTGAATTCTAATCTTTTACCATCTGGGGTCAGGGCTGGTGTAATGGATTGGTTCTTTCAATGGGAGGATCGATTGGCACATGGGATATCTGATTTTATGGATAATATTGGTAACACAATTAATGTGGTGCTCAACATATTCATCGTACCTTTTCTAATATTCTATATATTAAAGGACTTCGATGTATTCGAACGAATGGTTGTATCCTACTTGCCACGATCAGGTAGAAAAACAATTTTAGTTGTACTAAAAGAGATTGATGATGCTCTGGGAAGTTATGTGCGGGGACAATTCATGGTCTGTCTGATTATTGGTGTACTTGCTTATATTGGCTATATGATCATTGGGATGCCCTATGCACTTTTACTTGCCAGTGTTGTAGCAGTTTTCAATGTTGTTCCATATATTGGACCTTTCCTTGGTGCAGCTCCAGCAGTTGTAATGGCATCTACGGTGTCTTTCAAGATGGTATTGATGGTAGTAATAGTAAATACATTATGTCAAATGATGGAGAGCAATGTTATCTCCCCACAAATTGTAGGAAGAAAATTGCATTTACATCCTGTTCTTATAATATTCGCTTTGTTGGTAGGTGGTGAAATGGCAGGGATCGTAGGATTGATTATTGCTGTTCCTTTATTAGCCGTTCTCAAAGTTATCATACAGCATCTCTTCACATATTATATCAAGCGAAAAACAGTGTAATGTTGCATTGACAGAAGCTTGTGACCTCTATATACTTGTACTGATAATAAGCAATAAATGGACAAATCTATGATGAAATGAAGTACGACGGTGTTCCTTGCCCAGAGAACAGACTCCTTTATGATGCTAGTTCATGAAGGCTGAGAGAGTCTGAAAGTGTGGCCGACGGAAAGCTAATTTCGGAGTGTGATCTAAATTCACCGGGTGGACCCCGTTAGCAGCCGTAACAAAGGCGATCGTTAGATGAACAAGCAGTTACTGTAGCTGTATTGTACTTAACGATAACCAGGGTGGTACCGCGAGTTAATCGTCCCTGAATATTCAGGGGCGTTTTTTGTGTTTATAGGTATGAATTTGCTAGATCTATATAATGGAGGCGTAAAATATGAAAGCAAGTGAGATACGTTCGAAATGGTTAGAGTTTTTCGCAGAGAAAGGGCATAAGATTGAGCCGAGTGCTCCATTAGTCCCACATAATGATCCATCCCTATTATGGATTAACGCAGGTATGGCACCACTGAAATCATATTTTGATGGACGGGAGAAACCGGAAAATCCGCGGATTGCTAATTCACAGAAATGTATACGTACCAATGACATCGAGAATGTCGGTAAAACCCGTAGACATCATACATTTTTTGAAATGTTAGGTAACTTCTCCATTGGTGACTATTTCAAGGAAGAAGTGATTACGTGGGCATGGGAATTTCTAACCGATAAGAAATGGATCGGGTTCGACCCACAACGGTTATCTGTGACGGTATATCCCGAGGATGAAGAAGCATATAAACTATGGCATGAGAAGATCGGCTTGACTGAGGCTCAGATTGTGAAGTTGGAAGATAATTTCTGGGATATTGGGGAAGGTCCATGTGGTCCTTGTACAGAAATTTTCTATGACCGTGGTGAGGCTTATGGAAGTGATATGTCGGATCCTGAAATGTTTCCTGGCGGTGAGAATGAACGGTATTTAGAAGTATGGAATTTGGTATTCTCACAATTTAACCACAATAAAGATGGTAGCTATACGCCACTTCCTAATAAAAATATCGATACAGGTGCAGGATTAGAACGGTTTGCTTCAATCCTTCAGGATGTAGATTCAAATTTTGATACTGATTTATTTCAGCCTATCATTCAAGAAACAGCAGCTTTAGCCAAAGTGAAATACAACGATAGTGTAGAACATGACATAGCTTTAAAAGTTATCGCTGATCACGTTCGCACTGTTTCATTTGCTGTTGCGGATGGGGTGCTTCCTTCGAATGAAGGTCGTGGTTATGTTATTCGCCGTCTACTTCGCCGTGCTGTCCGTTATGGAAAGGTATTAGGTCTTGATAAACCATTCCTATATACATTAACGAAAACCGTTGGAGATATCATGGGTATTTATTATCCTGAGGTTGTTGAAAAACGCGAATTTATCGAAAAGGTTATCTTCACCGAAGAGGAACGCTTCCATGAGACGTTATCTGATGGACTATCTATTCTAGAAGAAATCAGTATTCAAGCGAAGAAAGAAGGAAAAACTGCTATAAGCGGTGCGGATGCTTTCAAACTTTATGACACGTATGGCTTCCCGTTTGATCTGACAGAAGATTATGCTATTGAGCATGGATTAAGTGTGGATCGCGAAGGCTTCGATACAGCAATGCAAGAACAACGTACACGCGCTCGTGCTGCAAGGCATGATGGGGGTAGCATGCAGGTTCAAGGGGGAATCCTTGGAGATATAACAATAAAAAGTGAATTTGTTGGATATAATAGCACCGTATCAGAGTCTAAAATCTTGGCTATCCTTGTTAATGATGCTTTGGTAGACTGTGTGCAAGCTGGAGATTCATGTCAGGTAATACTTGATAGAACACCATTCTATGCAGAGAGTGGGGGACAAGTAAGCGATCAGGGATTGCTGATAGGAGAACATGGTACTGCCAAGGTTGAAGGGATGTTTAAGGCACCATTAGGTCAACCTGTACATCGTGTTCTTGTTGATAATGGAGAATTGAAAGTTGGAGAAATGTTTAAAGCGGAAGTTAATCGTGAACAACGTTCTGACATAGTGAAGAACCATACGGCAACTCATTTACTGCATAAGGCTTTAAAGGAAGTATTAGGTTATCATGTTAACCAAGCAGGTTCATTGGTTGATGCTCAACGTCTACGGTTTGACTTCTCGCATTTCGGTAGCATATCGGAAGAAGAACTTATTGATATTGAACGTCGCGTTAACGAACAAATTTGGAACGGCATAGATGTAAATATTGAGTATAAAACAATAGATGAAGCGAAGGCTTCGGGTGCGATGGCTCTATTCGGTGAAAAATATGGTGATATTGTTAGAGTTGTACAAGTTGGAGAATATAGTCTAGAACTCTGCGGTGGTTGTCATGTAAGTAATACTTCACAAATCGGAATGTTGAAATTAGTTAGTGAAAGTGGAATTGGATCAGGTGTTAGACGGATAGAAGCTGTTACAGGCCGGTTGGCTTATCAGTATATGGAAGGGCAGCTAGACATACTGAAACAATCTGCAGAATTACTGAAATCCAATCTTCAAGATGTACCGAAACGTATTGATGCAATCCACACTCAGCTTAAAGAATTAAGTAGGGAGAATGAATCACTACAAAGTAAGCTTAGTATGATTGAGGCAGGGGAACTTAGTGACCAAGTAGTTTCAGTGAATGGTGTTGATCTATTAGCCGCTCGTGTAAATAGTGGCAGTATGGATGGGCTACGTTCTCTTGCGGATGAATTGAAGGGTAAACTTCCAAATGCGATAATTGTGTTAGGAGCAACGATGGAGGATAAAGTGAATTTTGTTGTTGCTGTTCCACAGAATTTAGTGAAGGCTGGATTCCACGCAGGCAAACTTGTCAAAGAGATTGCTTCTGTCTGTGGTGGTGGCGGAGGTGGCCGTCCAGATATGGCACAAGCTGGGGGCAAGGATGTTAGTAAATTGGATGAAGCTATGAAATTGGCTCATGAACTGGTAATACAGAGTTCGAATAACTAAAATCCTAGTCATACTTAAAAATTCGGTTTTTTTTCACCTATAGATTTCCATACACCATAATGAATATGTTATGATAGTGGAAGATACAAATATTCAAAATGTTGTTTGCTAGAATATTCCTAGACATGTTATAAAGAAGCGAGGTGTTGTGATGGATTCTATGGATAAGACAGTCAAATTCAATGTTAATGGTGATGAGTTGGAAGCATCTTCGAAGGAGATTCTTCTAACGGTATACGATGCACTGGTAGAGAAGGAATATCATCCAATTAACCAGATCGTTGGGTACCTTTTATCCGGAGACCCTGCGTATATACCGCGTCATAACAATGCTAGGAGCCTGGTGAGAAAGAAAGAACGAGATGAATTGATTGAAGAATTGGTTCGGTTTTATTTAGCCAATCACCGTTAGGAGAACTGGATGAGAATCATGGGGTTGGATTATGGGGATCGCAGGATTGGAGTGTCTGTCAGCGATATGTTTGGTTGGACTGCTCAGGGGCTTGAAGTTATAGAACGGCGTCGTGAAAATATCGAATTTGAGCGAATTGCTGAGATTGTCCGTGAGTATGACATTGCTGAGATTGTCGTTGGTTTACCCAAAAATATGGATGGGACTGTTGGTTTTCGAGGTGATATTTGTATAGAATTCGCAGATAAATTGAAGGAACTTACCAAATTACCTATACATTTATGGGATGAAAGGTTAACGACAGTATCCGCAGAACGAACGTTAATTGAAGGCAATGTTAGTCGAAAGAAGCGTAAACAGGTCGTTGATAAGATGGCAGCCAGTTTGATTTTGCAAAACTATTTGGATTCTAAGAGTATAAGGTGAGGGTGATATAAATGGCTAATGACAAAATTAATAATGAAGAAGAACCAGAAATAATCTATATTCCTGATGATGAAGGGAATGAAGAGGAATTCGAAGTTATTATGAAATTCGAAGTTGATGGTTCTGATGCAAAGTATATGATGGTTGTACCTATGGATTCTGAAGATGAAGAGACGGATGAAGTATATGCATTCCGTTATGAGGAAGATGAAGTAGGGGACGATATCAAGTTATATATGATTGATAATGACGAGGAATGGGCAATCGTTGAAGAGACCTTTAATACGCTTGTAGCTGAACTTGACGGGGGCGAATAGAACGATGAGTGAATTCTCTAATCATCAGGCTAACTGGAGTAATCGATTAAAGGAGACTTTCGGTCCGACAGTAGAGTTGGAAGATGAAGATGGAACAACCTCCGTATATGATCTGACAGCCGAATTTGTTGTTGGTGATGAAAGCTATGCTGTTTTGCTGAATGTTGATGAAGACAGTGATGAATATGATATTCTTAAAATCGTAACTTCTGCAGAAGGCAAATTAGAGCTTGTTACCATTGATGATGATGAGGAATGGGAGAACATCGCTGAGCTTTATGATGAAATGACTTTCCCACATGATACCGATATCTAGGAACATCTACAATAACGTATTCTAATATGAAGTGCCAGGAGGGTGGATTAGTCCACTCTTTTTGGCTGTGAAGGGACTGGGGAATTATTGAAGGCTAGAACTAAAATGTTTGGAATTATATGTATTCTATTAGTTTTAGTAATGGGTGTGTCTGCGATGGTAATTTGGAACAGTCTACAACCAGTTGAGAACTCAGACGAAATTGTTGAATTTACGATCGAAAGTGGAATGGGTACTACCCAAATTGCAAAATTATTACAAGAGAAAGCTTTAATAAAGAATGATATAATATTTATTGCTTATTTGAAATATAAAGATCAGGGAAGTCGATTTCAAGCTGGAACCTATAGGATTACACCAGGAACGAACAACGATGAATTAATAGCTATGTTCAATAATGGTGATGTTGTTAAAGAAGATATGATTCGATTTACTATACCTGAAGGATTTACCGTTGAACAATTGATTAATAAGTTAGAAGAAGAGGGAATTGTGGATGGTGAAGTGATGTTAAAGCTTCTAGACGATCCTTCAACTGCTGACGCTGCTTTAGTTGATACCATTCCATCCGGTTCAGATGCAGAATTAAAACATGTGTTAGAAGGCTATCTTTTTCCAGAAACTTATGAATTGAAAAAAGGTGTTACAGAAGAAGAAATTATAAAGACGATGACAGCTCAATTACTAAAAGAAATAAATACTATCGAAAACTTTGAGCAAAAGCTGAAGGACCGGGATTTAACATTACATGAACTACTCACCATAGCTTCGCTTGTAGAACGTGAGGTTGTTGTAGATCATGAACGATCACTCGTTGCGGGTGTGATTTATAACCGTTTGAACGAAGGCCAAAAGCTAGAGATTGATGCCACAGTTCAATACGCTTTGGATCAACCGAAGGAAAGATTATTTTATAAGGATCTAGAGATTGAGAGCCCATATAACACATATTTAGTTGAAGGCCTTCCACCTGGTCCTATAAGTAATCCTAGCTTGGCTTCAATTGAAGCAGCACTTCAACCGGAATCTACTGAATATTTCTACTATGTAACCAAGAAGGACGGATCACAAGAACATTTATTCGGCAAAACCTATAAAGAGCATTTGAAGAATATCGAGAAAAGTAAGAGTACGACACAATAAAAGAGGTGCAACTTATGGTTAATAGACCAGAGCTTATGGTAACTGCGGGTTCATTACAAGAAATTACGCCATTGATTAACGCAGGTGCCGATGCTTTTTTAATAGGAAATGATACTTTTGGGACGAGACTTGCGGGTAGTTTCACGCTAGATGAGATACGTGAAGCTGTAAAAATAGCACATGCTCATGATGCAAAAGTATATGTGAGTCTCCACAGTATAATAACGAATGATATCATAGACTCCCTTCCTGATTACGTGAAGGAATTAGCAGAAGCTGGTGTAGATGCAGTTGAGTTTAATGATCCTGCTGTGCTATTTGCTGTCAAATCTAATGCACCAACACTGAAGCTTCATTGGAATGCAGAGATGACCACAACCAATTATGCAACAGCGAACTATTGGGGTCGAAGAGGTGCTACTCGAGCAATATTCGCCAGAGAACTTAATATGGATGAAGTAACAGGAATGAAAGGTCATTTAGAAGTGGAGTCACAAGTTCAGGTCCATGGAATGACGAATATTTACCACTCTAAGCGCAGCTTAGTAGGAAATTATATGTTGCATCAAGGTAGACCTGTTGACGATGGTAGCCTGGGTAAAGAACGTGGGTTATTCCTTACAGAAGAAGATCGCCCTGGTGAAAAGTATCCGATCTACGAGGATCTCAACGGAACACATATTATGAGTTCAGATGATATTTGTATCTTGGAGGATTTGCATTTGCTTATAGAAGCGGGTGTGAATAGCTTTAAAATTGAAGGTATTTTAAAATCTTTGGCATATAATGAAGCCGTTGTTAGTTCATATAAACGTGTGATCGATGATTATTTAGCAGACGAAGCAAATTATAAATTTAAAGAAGAATATGTGGACAATATTCGCAAACTACAAGACCCAGAACGAGAATTAACATTTGGGTTCTACTATAAAGAACAAGTATATTGATTACAGTCATATGTGAGGTGGTTCAGAAAATGGAAGTAAAGACTCAACCAAGATATAGAGGTAAACGAAATCGTCTAGATAGACCGGAGCTATTAGCACCTGCAGGTAACTTAGAAAAGCTGAAATTTGCAGTCCATTATGGAGCTGATGCAGTCTATATTGGTGGGCAAAAGTATGGCTTACGTTCAAATGCAGACAATTTTAGTTTTGATGAAATGCGTGAAGGTGTAGAATTCGCGCAAAAATATGGAGCTAAGGTGTTTGTTGCTACCAATATATATGCACATAACGAAGATTTAGAGGGTATTGAAGAATATTTGCTCAAGCTTCATGAAGTTGGAATTTCGGCCATTATTACTGCGGACCCAGCTATTATTGAAGTTGCACAGCGTGCAGTTCCAGAAATAGAAGTACATTTAAGTACGCAGCAGTCTACTGTGAATTGGCAAGCGGTGAAGTTCTGGAAAGAAGAGGGACTACCTAGAGTTGTATTAGGACGCGAAGTCAGTCTGAAGGAAATTGCTGAGATTAAAGAGCATGTAAATATTGAGATAGAAGCATTCATACATGGTGCTATGTGTTCGTCTTATTCGGGGCGTTGTGTACTTTCAAATCATTTCACGGATCGAGATTCTAACCGCGGAGGTTGCTGTCAGTCATGTCGATGGAGTTATGATTTGTTCGAAGAAAATGATACACAACTTCCGATGTATCAACCTGAAGATAATGCCTTCTCAATGGGATCTAAAGATTTATGCATGTTAGATAGTATCCCTGAACTTATTGAAGTGGGTATTGATAGTTTCAAGGTTGAAGGACGAATGAAATCTTTGCATTATGTCGCTACTGTGGTAAATGCATATCGTCAAGCCATTGATTCTTATATGGAAGATCCAGAACATTATGTACTGAAGCCTGAATGGGTTGATGAGATAAATAAAGCTGCGAATCGCCCATTAAATTCTGGGTTTTTCCATGATACTCCGGATCATGAAGATCATATTTATGAACCTGAAGAAAAAGCTGCTCCGTATGATTTTGCTGGATTGGTACTCGACTATAATGCAGAGAACGGTACGGCAGTGATACAACAGCGTAATTATTTCAAACCAGGGCAACAAATAGAGTTCTTTGGACCGGG
Organism: Paenibacillus crassostreae; assembly: GCF_001857945.1. Lineage (NCBI taxonomy): Bacteria > Bacillati > Bacillota > Bacilli > Caryophanales > Paenibacillaceae > Paenibacillus > Paenibacillus crassostreae. The sequence continues at coordinate 1,285,618 of NZ_CP017770.1, read as the reverse complement.
TGGAAGATTCTTCAAGCAAGTGGTAGATAAGATTTGGGATGAGAATGGTAAAGAGCTGGATGCAGCTAGACATCCACTGCAAAATGTTGTTATAAAGGTTGACCAACCTGTAAGTTACTATGATATGATGCGATGCAAGAAACTATAATATGTATTTTAAATGATCTGACGATGAATTTATCGTCAGACTTTTTTGTTATTTTCGACAAAAACTGCTATTTCCACAATAACTTTATTTAATAAAAAGGAGTATCAAAGATTTTGTCGAATAGATATGTATTACTAATATAACGCTTACATTTTTATGAAACGTTATACATAACTTACTGGCAGGTGAATGTACATGAAGAAGAAAGAGAAACAAGTTCAGAATTCTCTTGAGGAAATAAAGAAGATGGGGGGGAAAGTAAAGGATAAGTTTAAAAGGGATAAAAAACCAAAGGAAAACAATAATGATAATAATATATTGAATCAATTCAAGAAATTTAATCCGTCGAAATCTGTAGGAGTTAAGCTATTTCTAATTTTTTTCACTGCAATTGTAGCTTTTGTTTTACTCGTAGGGATTATGTCTTATGTTAAAGCAAAAAATACTATTGAAAATACAGCAGCTAACGCTAATAAGCAAACCATTATTCAAACTTCAGAAAAAATCGATATTATTCTTGGTCAATTTGAAGATATTGCAATGCAATTATTCTTTGATTCAGAAATGCAGACATTAGTAGAAGCTCTATCTGAACCTGGCAAGACAGACTATGAGATATTTGAAATAACGAATGGGATTAATGATAAATTGAACAATCAAGTGAATGCCAATAGTTCAATTAAGGGGCTATTCGTCGTTCCGCCGGACCCTGAGATGAGAGCAATCACAAGTGGGAGCGTTTCTACGGATGTTGAAACGGTACGTTCAGAGACTTGGTTTAGTGAACTACAGGATAAGAATAAATCTACATGGCTTCCTACAGAAGTAGCTGCTGATGGCACGAAGCACTTTAGGTTAGCACGTTCACTTAAAAGTTTAACGGGTGTGACGAAGCCATTTGTTATCGTCATTGAATTTAAACCGGATGTACTAGAAGAGCAACTGAGAGGAATTGACCTGGGTAACGGCAGTAAGTTAGAAATGGATACGACCGATGGTCAGATTGTTGCTTCTAGTGTGAATGATGTGGCTGGCTCGAAAACAGACTTTAACTTTATAATCGATGCGGCAGAGATCTCAGGAGATCTGAATGATACAGATGAATCAGGCACTGAATTCCTGGTTGTGCATAACACGATTGAAACAACGGGTTGGAAATTGATAGGTGCACTCCCTACATCTGAATTGGTAAAGGATGCTCAAGGCATTCTAACCTTTACAATATGGGCAGCAATAGGTGTTGCAATTATTGCAGTTCTAATCGGATTATTGCTAGTTCGAATGATTGCTAAGCCACTTGTTAATCTGAAGGATCTTATGATTGAAGGATCAAAAGGAAATCTTCTAGTTCGCTCCAAACATAAATCTAACGATGAAATCGGAGAACTAGCAGGTAGTTTCAATATGATGATGGAACATATCACTAATCTAGTGAACCAGACGAATAATACGGCTCAGGATGTTCTTGATACGGCTCTTGAATTATCAGATGCTTCTAATAAAACGGCACTTTCTGCACGTGAAATCGCTGTTGCTACGGAAGAAATCGCGAATGGAGCTAGCAGTCTCGCAACAGAGGCAGAACGTGGTAATGAGTTGACAGATCATATTTCACAACAAATGCAAACGGTAATTACTTCAAATGATGAAATGGGTAGAGCTGCTCGTGATGTAGAAAATTCCAGTGAGTTAGGTACGAAGCAATTAAGTGACCTACTGAATAAAACACAACAGACAGAGGATATGACGCGTTCACTAATGAAGAAAGTGGATGGTCTGAAAGAAACTACAATGTCAGTTAATAAGGTACTAGAAGTGTTGCAAAACATTACGAAACAGACGAATATTCTATCTCTTAATGCTACTATCGAAGCCGCACGTGCAGGATCAGCTGGTAAAGGATTTATGGTGGTAGCTGATGAAATACGTCAATTAGCAGATCAGTCAAGACAGTCTATTGCTATGGTGGGTCAAATTACAGATCAAATCATGGGTGAGATGAATGAAACGGTAGATGCTCTTTCTGAGGCATATCCATTATTTCAGCAACAAATGACAGCTGTAAAAGATACTAATGAAATTTTCGTCTCAGTTCAAGGGCAAATGGGTGACTTCATTCAACGTTTGGATTCGGTAACGCAGTCCATTGAAGGACTGAATCAGACACAAACCACTTTGTCTGATGCGATGTCCAATGTCAGTGCAGTTGCTGAAGAATCTTCGGCAACCTCGGAAGAAGTTGCTTCACTTAGCAATGAACAACAAAGTATCGGTAATCAATTGGTGCAACTATCCAGTAAATTGGAGAATGTATCGAAAGAACTTAAAGAAGCATTATCAAGATTTACTGTTTAGGACCTAATGTAAGTATATAAAGTGGGTTGTCTCATAAGTCATTACGATGACTTAGGACAACCCACTTTTTTATATTTGGTCTGAAAATTATTGATCAGGACATAATAATTGAAAAACTATGGAAGAGGAACAGCGATGATCTCTCAACAAAAGAAAAGAATCTTTTACAGTTTAATGCTAATAACAGCTTGCATTGCGATTCTAGTATTTCGTTTGGCATATATCCAGTTTTTTATGCGTACTATGCAATTACCTAATAGCAATCATACGCTCCAGGAGATGTCTATGCTTCAAAGGGAACGAGCAATTGTGTTAGATTCAGGTCGAGGGACGATTACAGACCGTCATGGGGAGTCATTAACAGGTGAAACGATTCCAGCAGTCGTGTTGTTCCCTATAAATAGGGACTCCATCAAGAGAGAAGCGGTAGATTCAAAAATTACGAAGATCGCAGAATCTTTAGGGATAGACATTCAATCTTTTCATGAATTATGGCAAAATCTCCAAGAGCCTATGTTCTTGCTTAAGGTGAATGAAAAAACTCCAATTTCTCTTACATTAGCACAAGCTAATCTAATTACTGATCTAAATGTGAATGGAATTAAAGTACTGCCATATCGAAAGAGGTATAGAGGTACTCCCTCAGGAATGCAATGGTTGGGTTACTTATCACAACAACCCAAAATTGCCAACTCTAGTGATTTGGGAGTAATAAAGAAATATGGAGCATCAGGTTTAGAGAAGACATTAGAACCATTATTAAAAGGTGTTGGACCAACAGTTGCATATTATACGGTTGATAGCAGGAGTAATGTATTATCCGATATTGGAGTTCATGTAAAGGCGCCTAATAATTCATATTATCCATTACGATTGACAACGACGATTGATAAGCAAATTCAGCAACAAATTGAGAGACTGACAGAACAATCAGGAATGAAACGAGGGGCGGTCGTTGTACTAGACACAAATAACGCAGATATTGTTGCTATGGTATCTGCTCCTTTCTATAATCCAATGGCTATTGATCCAGAACAAGGGGAATGGAATAACAAAGCATTACAAGCTGCGATTCCAGGATCTATCTTCAAAACGGTTATTGCAGCAGCCGCATTGGAGGCAGGGGTAACATCACCTAATGAGGAATTTCATTGTAATGGTCATTACGGAAGATATGGATTGTCCTGTTGGAAGGATGGAGGCCATGGGAAATTAACATTGGAACAAGCATATGCGAAATCTTGTAATGTAGTATTTGCAACGTTAGCAGAGAGACTGAACTCAGACCAAATAACACGTACTGCGCGAGCCTTGGGAGTCGGTAGAAGAATCGGATGGAAAGATCATGATGTCCTAGGATATTCTTCACTAATACCATTAGATCATGAAGAGACGGGGGAGATTTTCGCCTCTTCTACAACAATGGATGGAGGTGTGAGAGCTCAGACGGGGATTGGACAAAGAGATGTAACGATGACACCATTACAAGCAGCTAATATGGTGGTAACCTTACTTCATGGAGGTCAAGTTCAAACACCACGGATATTAGAAAGGATCTCGTATCATAATGGACAAGTTATGCAAATATTGAAACCGCATGCTTATCCGAAAACATTCAACAGTATTCAACCTGCTACAGCAAAGCTACTCTGTGTATGGATGAGAAGAGTGGTTACAGATGGTACTGGCCAAGCCTTGTCTAGAGCTAAGTGGACACTAGCTGGCAAATCTGGAACAGCACAAGTTATATTGAAAGGAAGTCCTAAGAATAATCAGTGGTTTATAGGATATGGACCTGTTGAACAACCGAAATACGCTGTCGCCGTATTGTTCCAGAATGTTGATCCTGATGTGAACAACAAGGCGACAGCATTATTTGGTCAAATTATGGGTGTATTATCTTCTGTCGATGGTGTATCTGCGACTGCAGGTTGACTCATGTCAAAAGGGGATACTTCGAATTCTTCCTGGGGAAGTCTAATCCAGCGTTGGAGGAATCCTTGTTGTAGTAGCTCTTTGATTAGAATAAGAAGTATTGGTGAGAGAATTAAACCAGCAATTCCGAATAGAGATAGTGATATGAACATACAAGAGAGCATTAAGAACGCTGAAGTTACACCAATTGAATTTCCGGCAATTTTCGGCTCCAACAACTGACGTGTGACTAAAACAATAATGAGAAGTACACTTAGACCGATGGCAAGACCAACCTTACCCACAACAAATAAATAGATAATCCACGGTATGAAGATTACGGGTACCCCGACAAGAGGTAGAATATCAAGAAGTGCACAGATTAGTGCTAGGGTTAGCGAATTTCCAGTATTTAATATTAAGAATCCGATATATAAAATAACGAAAGAAATAATGACCATGATTAACTGGGCTTTTAGATATGAACCGATAGATATAAATACATTTTCTTTTAGAAAAGTAAAAGCATTCTTGATCGTCTTAGGTGATTTCTCTCGTGCAATTCGTCGCCAATTATCTATTTCAGAACTCAGAAAAAAGGCTAAAATAATAGCGATACCAAAATTTCCTAGGAAAGATGAGAAGGAACTGAATATTGAAACGAGATACTTAAATGAATTGACCATAAAGTTGGAAGCGAAATCAGTTAATAACGCAAAATACTCATTTAATTTTTCCAGGATGCCCGGGGGTAGCAGGTCAAGTTTGGTATGTAAATATCCCATGGAATGTGTGAATTCTCTTTGAATCATTAAGGTGTAATAAGGTAAGTTATCTTGAAGATTTGAAATTTGCGAGATGACGATGAGTCCAGCTCCTAATAAGATGCCAAGAATCACGAGTATAAACAATAGGACAGATATAGCAGATGACAATGTTTTATTTAGTCCTTTTTTATGTAGAAATCTAGCTAATGGTTCGATCATTAAAAAAATAATGAAAGATAAAAACACAGGTGCAGCAAGTTGATATAACTTACTGAAAATAAACATGGTTAGAAAAATGGTAAGAGCGATTAGAGCAATATCAAAGATTGTACGCCAATATTTTTTATATAGTGGTAGCATTAAGTAATTTCATCTCCTTTTTGAATATGATATTACATAATCCATATCTGTGTACATGTTTATTAAAAATATGCCTAATTGATTTAGAATTATGGTAAAATAAGAGATAGTGATTTTTGCTTATATTTCCGAATAGCTGAACAAAGTCAATCAGAAAAAGAAGGTGAATGTTATGCAGACTTTGTTGCTTTGGTTATTTTATATTTCAATCTTCTACGCATTTATTCCAGGTATAATTACTCGTATATTTGGGTTTAGAGCATTTCAGAAGGGGAAAAGTGAAAGAGATTACTCGTTAACTTTTGATGATGGACCTGATCCACGTTATACACCCCAACTTTTAGATTTACTCAAGCGATATAATGCGAAAGCGACCTTTTTTGTAGTAGGGAGTCATGCTGAACAAAATCCCGATTTATTAAAGAGGATACATGAAGAAGGACATCTTATTGGAATTCATAACTATAAACATAAGTCGAATTGGGTTATGCAACCGCGAACTGTACGTAAACAAATTAGAATGACGGCTGAGATCATTTTTTCAATAACGGGCGAGAGAACAACCTATTATCGTCCACCATGGGGAATTGTAAATATGTTTGATTTCTATAAACTTGATCAATATAAAATAGTATTATGGTCATCTATGTTCGGAGATTGGCGGGAGAAGACTGGTGCAGATAAATTAACAGAGCGAATGTTGAACAAACTTGTACCTGGAGAAGTTATGCTACTACATGATTGCGGATCAACCATGGGTGCTGATCCTGATGCTCCTAAACAAATGCTTATCGCATTAGAACGAGTTCTGCAAGAAGCAAATCGTCGTCAAATGCAAAGTATTCGAATTGACGAGATGATTCAATCTAATGACAATGTAATAGAAAAGAAACAATCAATTGCCAAGAATGTAGTTGTTAAGGCGTGGTTACTATGGGAAGTAGTGTTTCATTTCATATTCCGACTCAAGACCGTAACTCCAGTAGATCCATTTCTTCATTATCGGCTTCGGCCCTATAAAGGTAAACCAGTAACTTTAGACAATGGCTCAATATTAGAGAATGGATCATCCATCATTGAACTGCATTTTGATAATCAGAAGTTATTCCATATAGGTATGAATTCTCGTTCAGAAGTACATCTAGCGATTCAAATGATTCGATCTATGGAGAAAGAATTACCGGCATTAGCCTATCAGCTTATGGACAATCCGGAATTCAGGAATGCTAAGGCACTTTATGGGGTGAGTATGATCAACCGTGGACCGGAGAAATTCGGATTTAGTATACGGGATTTACCGAATGGTTGGTTTGCTAAATCGACGAATGTATATTTGAAAATTCTGATGAGCATTATACATCCAGCAGGAAAGGGACGATTGAAGGAATCCCCTAGTAAGTTGGTACCGAAAATGATCATTATGCCTGTGGATTATCTAAATGAGCATTTCTCGGTGAGTGGCTCTCATCGTAAGAGTAATTTAGAAATAGTACCCCAAGATATTCCTGTTGAAAGTCCTGAATTAGCCAATGTTACACACTGATTAAAATTCATGTATCGACTAGGACCTTGTCTTATAATGTTATATGATTTCATAATTAATATAAAAAGGGAGTACCTCTAGCGTAGAATATTCTACAAAAGAGGCACTCCCTTTATCAAAATATAAAAAAAGTAAAAGTTCAATGATTAGATTTTAAGTACAGCACCGGAACTTGCATTCGTTACCAGTTTGGAGTAACGAGCAAGAAGTCCTGTTTTCACTTTAGGTTCGAAACCTTTCCAATTTGCACGACGGCGTTCAAATTCTGCATCATCAACTTCAAGTTGAATGGTGCGATTGTTAAGGTCTAACTCAATGATATCACCATCTTCAACGAAGGCGATAGGACCACCTTCAGCAGCTTCAGGAGAAATATGTCCAATACTTATTCCACGAGAGGCACCTGAGAAGCGACCATCGGTGATAAGACCAACTTTGGCACCAAGTCCCATACCGACGATTTGAGAAGTAGGTGCAAGCATTTCTGGCATTCCTGGACCACCCTTAGGTCCCTCATAACGAATGACAACAACATGACCTTCTTTTACTTTACCATTGGCAATTCCGTATAGTGCTTCATCTTGAGAATCGAAGCAGATAGCAGGACCCTTATGATACCCACCTACCGAAGCATCAACAGCACCTACTTTAATAATGGATCCACCTGGAGCCAGATTACCGAAAAGAACAGCTAGTCCACCGCGTTCGGAGTGTGGATTGTCAAGAGGATGGATGACATTCTCATCTATGATCTCGCAACCCTCAACATTCTCGCGTAGTGTTTTAGCAGATACCGAAATACAGTCTCCGTTAAAAGCACCTGGTTTCTTCAGAAGTTCATGAATAATAGCACTCACACCACCAGCATTATGAAGATCTTCAATATGCCAGTCTGAAGCAGGAGCAAGTTTAGCTAAATGAGGCACACGGTTAGCGACTTCATTTATTCGTTCAATTGGGTAATCAATACCAGCTTCGTGAGCCAACGCTAGGGTATGCAATACGGTATTGGTAGAACCACCCATGGCCATATCTAGTGCGAAGGCATTATCAATTGCATCCAAAGTTACGATATCTCTAGGCTTAATATCAAGCTTGATTAATTCCATCAATTGTGTGGCAGACTGTCTAACGAAATCCTTCCGTTCCTCAGCAACTGCAAGAATGGTTCCATTACCTGGTAGGGCAAGTCCAAGTCCTTCAGCAAGGCAGTTCATGGAGTTGGCTGTGAACATACCGGAACATGATCCACAAGTAGGACAACCAAATTGTTCTAGTTCTAGCAAACCTTCATCGGATAAAGTACCAGCTTGGTGAGCACCAACTCCTTCAAATACAGAAGTAAGGGAAATGGAGCGACCGGTACTGTCTTTACCAGCTTTCATAGGTCCACCACTAACGAAGATGGTTGGGATATTCACGCGAAGCGCACCCATCATCATACCTGGTGTGATTTTGTCACAGTTCGGGATACAAACCATACCATCGAACCAGTGTGCTGCAACAACCGTTTCTACTGAATCGGCGATAATATCACGACTCGGTAGTGAGTAGCGCATACCGATATGCCCCATAGCAATCCCATCATCTACACCAATGGTATTAAATTCAAAAGGAACACCTCCGGCTTCACGGATCGCTTCCTTAACGATCTTGCCGAATTCTTGAAGGTGGATATGTCCTGGAACGATGTCAAGATAAGAGTTACACACTGCGATAAAAGGTTTACCGAAATCTTCTTCCTTCACGCCTGCTGCACGTAATAAACTACGGTGAGGTGCACGGTCAAAGCCCTTCTTTATCATGTCTGAACGCATTTTTTTTGGACGCATGATGTCTAATTCCCCCAATTTCTTTCTATTATTATTCATCGCTTTAACACGGTTTCCCAACAGAGTGAATATATAAATGCTTATACATGAGTCTATCATAAAATAGTTGCTTTTTCTAGCAGATGTCAAGCCCAAAACATAACACCGTCTCTAAGGATATACTTAGGCCGTGTCTAATTAATCAGAGGAAATCGATGGATTCGACTAATAGATGGTTGTACTGTAGTTGCTGAAGGATTGACAAGTTGATGGCATCCGTTCGACAATAAGAATAGAAATAATATGAACAGGTCATAATCTATGCAAACGATTACAAAGGAGTGGCTTATTGTGAGAAAAATTCAATTGATTACAAAAATCACCGATTGTGGTGTAGTTGCAGTATTACGTGGAAATTCTACAGATCAAGTAGTAGAAATGGCCGAACAAGCGATTGCAGGCGGAATTAAGGTGATTGAAGTGACACTGACTGTCCCTGGGGCATTACATGCGATTGAGAAATTGAGCAGAGTCTACCATTGGAATGCGACCGATCCTGCCAAATTTGCAATTATCGGTGCTGGAACAGTATTGGAGCCGCAGACAGCGCGTTCTGCCATGCTTGTGGGTGCTGAATTCGTAGTATCGCCATCCCTAAATCAAGAAACGGTAAAAATATGTAATTTGTATCGTATTCCTATCATTCCTGGGCTGATGACTGTAGCTGAAGTGCAACTAGCATTGGAGCTTGGTGTGGATATCATGAAATTGTTCCCAGGTAATCTATTTGATCCTTCTATTATAAAAACATTGAAAGGTCCAATGCCTCAGGCAAACTTTATGCCTTCAGGTGGTGTATCGCTCTCAAATCTCGGAGAATGGATTAAATCAGGTGCTGTTGCGGTGAGTATTGGTTCAGATCTTACAGCAGAAGCGACCAGAACGGGTGATATGAGTCAAGTACGCCACAGAGCAGAACAGTATATGGAAGCATTCGATTTGGCAAAAGCGAAATAATAGCAATTATTTTGTTAACATTCGTTAATGAACGTAGGAGGTGAATGAGAATGCAAAAGGTAAATACGTTGGTCTCATGGATTCAAGAAAGTAGTAAGATTGTATTCTTTGGAGGAGCGGGAACGTCAACAGAAAGTGGAATTCCCGATTTTCGTTCTGCAGCAGGGTTATATCAAAGTGAACAGCATTCTCCTTATCCTCCTGAAGTCATGCTCAGTCATCATTTCTTTATAGAACATCCTGAAGTATTCTATGATTTCTACCGTAGTAAGATGATACATGAGCATGCTAAACCTAATGCTTGCCATAATGTACTGGCTGATCTCGAGAAACGAGGGAAGTTAAAGGCTATTGTTACACAAAATATTGATGGATTACATCAAAAAGCTGGAAGCACTAAGGTTCTAGAATTACATGGATCAATTCACCGTAATTATTGTATGGGATGTTCCTACTACTATGGGTTAGAAGTCATTATTGGTAGCGAAGATATAGTACCACGTTGTTCCTCATGTGGCGCTGTGATTAAGCCTGATGTCGTTCTATATGAAGAATCATTGGATCAACAAATACTTTATCAATCTATGGATGCCATCTCATCAGCTGATTTACTCATCATTGGTGGAACATCATTAACTGTGCAGCCAGCAGCACATCTAATTTCTTATTTCAAAGGAAGTCGAACCGTTCTTCTGAATATCGAACCTACAATATACGATCATCAAGCTGATTTACTGATTACAGATCCAATTGGTGAAGTGATGGAAAAGATGAGTCAATTGATATAGCTAAAAAGCCTGCTCATCCTCTTTATAGGAAGTGAGCAGGCTTTCATATGATATAAAAGTCAATCATGATTTCTAACTTGTATCTTAAAGATGTGATCCAGTTTGATTACGATAAGCGCTTGGCGATAGATTACAGAATCTTCTGAATTGCCGTGAGAAATAGAGTGCATCAGTCAGTCCAACGGATGAGGCAATCTGCTCAATGGAGAGTTCAGGGCGTTCACGTAGTAGTTGACGTGACTTATCAATCCGCAGTTTCAATAAATAAGTGATAGGAGAAAGACCTGTTTCTTTCTTGAAAATTCGGGAGAGGTATGCCCGATTGTACCCAAGGCTATCACACATTTGCTCAATGGATACAGGATGGGCAAATTGGGTAGACATGTAGAGTATCATCTGTTTAACGGTTCGCTGTACTTGGGACTTTGTTCCGGTAAGACGTGTTTGGCTAGATAAATTATCTTGAGCTTCAGCGAGAATGAGATACAGATGACCCAATGAAACCATATGGGCACTTTCCTTTTTGGAATAAAAGGCTTCTTGCATACTTGCAATTGACATTGGGATGATGGATTGCTTCTTCGTGGAGGTGAACACCGAATGATTGGATACAAACCCGGATGCTTCTACACGTTGTTGTGCTTCTTGCCCAATAAAAGCGGTCCAACGGTAGCGCCAGGGATGCTCATCATCAGAGACATAGCTGACTAATTGACCAGGATGAATGAGAAAACATGATCCTTCACTTAGTTCAAAGGTATGCTGCTCAGTTCTAAATAAACCATGTCCACTTTCTATATAGTGTAGTAAATAGTAATCATATATTTTTGGGCCTAGTGCATGTAAGGGTTCCGTCTGGCTTTCACCTGCAAAAAGAACATGAAGTGAGTTACCATCATGAGAGACGGGATTGGCAGATACAGCATATGAGTACTGCAGTGACATCAGGTTGTTATTCCTCTCTACGTTCAGATTTTAATTAGGTTTAATATCGTATTATTATAGTTGAAAAGGTCACATTTATCCATATTAAGCACACATGATTGCATTATCAGAATGAACTATATCTTTTATACTAAGTGTAAGTCAAAACGATATTGAAAGGATTGGTGATGAATAGTGAGTTTAGATCAATTGAAAGAAACGTTTATTGCTAAAAATGGAGAAAGTAAATATCCAGTACGAATATTTAATGCACCAGGTCGAGTGAATCTGATTGGTGAACATATTGATTATAATGGTGGTTATGTTCTGCCAGCTGCCCTTGAATTCGGGACAACACTTATCGTCCGTGAAAGAGATGATCACAAGATTCATCTAGCTTCAGGTAATATTCCATTTGAGGCGACATTAGATCTTGATGGTTTAGGGGATAAGAAGAGTGGTGAATGGATCGATTATCCGATCGGTGTGTTCGTGGAATTAAGCAAGATGGGGTGCAAATTTACGCAAGGATATGATTTGTACTTTTATGGAGAAATCCCTAATGGTGCAGGACTATCATCTTCAGCATCCATTGAAGTAGTGACAGCGTACGCGCTCTTGTCATTGGCAGGTAAGGAAACAGATACGATAGAAATTGCACGTCTGTCACAAAGAGTTGAGAATCAGTACGTTGGTGTGAATTCCGGTATTATGGATCAATTTGCGGTAGCAAATGGTAAACAAGATCATGCAATTCTACTGATGTGCGACACATTGGAGTATAAACATGTTCCTTTCCGTACGGGTTCATACAAGCTTGTTATTGGGAATACGAATAAACGTAGAGGTCTTGTAGATTCTGCATATAATGAGCGTCGCTCGCAATGTGAAGAAGCATTGGACATTCTGAAGAAGGAAATTCCAACATTAGAATATCTAGCACATCTCAAACCAGATCAATTCGAAACCGTTAAAGATCATATTCAAGATGATATCGTCAGACGTCGGGCTCAACATGTTATCGAAGAGAACCAACGTGTGCTAGATTCAGTAGAAGCTCTTAGTAGTAATGATCTTAAGACTTTCGGACAATACATGAATCAATCCCATGAATCCCTTCGAGATTTGTATGAGGTTAGTTGTAAAGAGTTAGATGTGATGGTTGAAGAAGCACGCAAGATACCAGGTACATTGGGTTCGCGTATGACAGGCGCTGGATTTGGTGGTTGTACTGTATCATTAGTCCATGAGGATTCTGTTGATCAATTCGTGCAACAGGTAGGTGAACGGTATAGAGCTGCTGCGGGTATTAAGGGCGAGTTCTATGTGTGCGGTGTCGGCGACGGAGTGAAAGAACTTAAGGGGGATAACTAATATGGCCATTCTAGTAACAGGTGGAGCAGGGTATATCGGTTCTCACACTGTGGCGGCATTACTTGATCTTGGGGAAGAAGTCGTAGTAATTGACAATCTACAGACGGGTCATCGTGAGGCATTGCTTGGAGGTAAACTTTATGAAGGTGACTTAAGAGATAAGGAGCTCCTTACCAAGTTATTCAGCGAGAATAAGATCGATGCGGTGATCCATTTCGCGGCCAATTCTCTTGTTGGAGAAAGTATGAAGAACCCTACTAAATATTATGATAATAATGTCTTTGGTACGTTATGCTTACTTGAAGCGATGGATGCAGCGAATGTGCGTAAGATTGTGTTCTCATCTACTGCGGCTACTTATGGTGAACCAGAGAAAGTGCCTATTATGGAAGGTGATCGCACAGAACCAACTAATGTATATGGTGAGACAAAACTCATGATGGAACGTATGATGTCATGGTTCGATAAAGTACTAGGCATTAAATATGTAGCATTACGCTATTTCAATGCAGCCGGTGCACATGAGAGTGGACGTATTGGTGAAGATCATCGTCCAGAGAGTCATCTGATTCCACTAGTACTACAAGCCGCCCTGAAACAACGGGACAATATTGCTATGTTTGGTGAAGACTATCCGACACCTGATGGCACTTGTGTACGTGATTACATCCATGTGAGTGATCTAGCAGATGCCCATTACCGTGCCGTATCCTATTTGCGAAGTGGACAAGAGAGTAACGTATTTAATCTAGGGAATGGACAAGGATTCTCTGTCAAAGATGTCATTGAAACGGCGAAAAAGGTAACTGGACTTGAAATTCCCGTAGTGGTACAGGAACGTCGTGCAGGAGATCCTGCCATATTAGTAGCTTCTTCGGAAAAAGCGCGTACCGTTCTAGGATGGAAGCCAGCATATGATCAGCTTGAGACCATTATACAAAGTGCTTGGAGCTGGCATCAATCCCATCCACAAGGGTATGGAGAATAAGGGGGATGAACATGAGTAACACAACTAGAACTCCTGAACAGAATAAAGCTCTATATGCCATTGAGACCATTGTATGTTTTGCATTAGAGCATAGTCTAATTAAACAAGAGGATGTAGATTATAGTCGGAATATTCTGATGGAACTCTTCCAATTCAGCGAACCATTCTTAGATCGAGTAGATTATAAACATGAGGAAAGTCCACAAGCTATAATTGATGTGTTGATTGATTATGGATATCAAATTGGGTTAATTCCTGAGAATAGTGATACTTATCGAGATTTATTAGATGCTAAAATCATGGGATTCCTAATGGCTCGTCCTTCAGACGTGATTGCAGAATTTGAGACCATTTCAGAAGAACATGGGATTGCAGCTGCAACGGATTTCTTTTACAAATTAAGTATCGATTCTAACTATATTCGTATGGATCGTGTAGCTAAAAATGTATATTGGAAGCAAGAAACAGCCTATGGCGATATTGAGATGACGATTAATCTTTCAAAACCTGAGAAGAATCCGAAAGAGATCGCTATGGCGAAGCTTCTTCCACCACCTATCTATCCAAAATGCCAATTGTGTAGGGAGAATGTTGGATATGCCGGTCGGATTAATCATCCGGCCCGTCAGAATCTAAGAATCATTCCGTTGGAGATGAACGAAGAACCATGGTACTTTCAATACTCTCCATATGTATATTACAATGAGCATTGCATTGTGTTTCACCGTGATCATGTCCCTATGAAACTAACAAAGGATACATTGCGAAGACTACTGTCATTCGTTGATGTTGTGCCACATTATTTCATAGGATCGAATGCAGATCTACCTATCGTTGGCGGGTCAATTCTGACACATGATCATTTCCAAGGAGGACGTCACACGTTCCCGATTCAGAATGCACCGAAAGAACTGATATTCACGCATAAAGATTATCCTGGAGTAACCGTGAGTATTGTAAAGTGGCCAATGTCCGTACTTCGAATTACTTCACAAGATAGTGAGGTTTTGCTCGAAAGTGCCAACAATATCTATGAAATTTGGCAGCAATATAGTGATGTTGAAGCTGATGTCCTAGCCTTTACAAAGGATGAATCTGGTGAGAATGTTCGACATAACACCGTTACTCCAATCGTGCATCGTACAGAAGATGGTGCCTATGAAATGGATCTGGTGCTACGTAACAATCGTACGAATGAACAATTCCCAGATGGAATATTCCATCCGCATTCGGAGATGCATCATATTAAGAAGGAAAATATCGGCTTGATTGAAGTTATGGGATTGGCAATATTACCAGGAAGATTGAAGAATGAATTAGACTTGGTTGCTCATATTCTCAGTGGTGATGATAGATTGCATTCTGCGTCTATTGCCGGAGAGGTTCCAGAGTTAACTCAACATCTGGATTGGATTAAAGAACTTATAGATGAACATGGTAATCAATTTAGTAAAGATGAAGCTGTCCAATTAGTCCAACATGAGGTTGGGGATAAATTTGTTGAGATACTAGGTCACGCAGGTGTCTATAAGAGAACAGAGGTAGGGCAGCAAGCCTTCGTACGATTCTTGGAACATATGGGATATAACATACAAGCTTAAGCATATAATTTCAGTAATGAACCGTTCTTCCTAAATATGGAGGGGCGGTTTGTTGCGTATTGGGGAATAGTTTATACTATAGACCAGTAATGATTATAGGAGGCGAGATATTGATGATAGCATTTGAATTTAATAATCCTACTAAGCTTATATTCGGAAGAGGAAAGCTAACTGCACTCAAAACGGAGATCCCTAAATACGGAAATAAGGTATTATTCCTGTATGGTGGCGGAAGTATTAAGCGTAGTGGTCTTTATGACAATGTAATTGCATTGTTGAATGAAATTGGAGTTGAGGTAACTGAACAAGGTGGAGTAGAACCTAATCCACGGTTATCGACAGTTCATAAAGGTGTAGATCTATGTAAAACAAAAGGTATTGAATTAATTCTTGCTGTAGGTGGCGGAAGCGTCATCGATTGTGCTAAGGCAATTGCTGTAGGAGCGAAATATGATGGGGACATGTGGGATTTCCTAGAGCGTAAAGCTAGCCCACAGGACGCTCTTCCATTAGGAACAGTATTGACGATGGCTGCAACAGGCTCGGAAATGAATGGTGGCTCTGTCATAACGAATGAAGAGACACAAGAGAAAATGGGTTGGGGTAGTCCATATGCTTATCCGGCATTCTCCATTCTTGATCCAGTACATACATTTTCACTACCGAAAGATCAGACTGTATATGGGGTAGTAGACATTATGTCTCATGTATTGGAGCATTACTTCCATCCTGAGGATCATACGCCTGTTCAAGATGGATTCTGTGAGACGATTCTTCGAACAGTAATTGACACAGCTCCGAAACTTATAAACGATCTTGAGAATTATGAGTTACGTGCAACAATTATGTATTGCGGTACGATGGCTTTGAATGGTGTTATAAATATGGGGATGTCTGGAGACTGGGGAACACATAATATTGAACATGCCGTATCTGCTGTTTATGATATTCCACACGGTGGAGGATTAGCTATTCTGTTCCCACATTGGATGAAACATAACCAACATGTGGATGTAGATCGTTTCAAACGACTTGCTACACATGTGTTTGATATTGATCCATCTGGTAAAAGTGATGAACAGATTTGTGCAGAAGGAATTGAAGCTTTACGGACATTCTGGAATTCGATTGGCGCACCAAATCGTTTAGCCGATTATGATATTGATGATAGTAAGATCGATATTATGGCTGAAAAAGCTGTACGCTTTGGTCCTTTCGGTAATTTCAGTAAATTAGAAAAAGCGGATGTTATTAAGATATACAATATGTCGCTATAAGTACAAGAGAGTAATATTGATTGGTTAAAGAGTGTAAATGTGTAGTTGTCATGACTATTCATATACACTCTTTATTTGAATTTCAGGAAATATTTGAAACAAATGGGTAGGTTACTGCGTATAAGCAAGTAGTGACATACGAATCATGTCAGGAGGATGAATGATGGAGGCGCTTTATTTAGGTTGTCTGGTAGGGGGGGTGTTATTTGCCTTAGTCACTGTAGTACTTGGTGATCTACTCAGTACAGCGCTTGATGGGATACTTGACTTCTTGTCTCTAGATATTCTGAAGCCGACTGTCGTTGCAAGTGCTATCACCGTATTCGGTGGAGCGGGTATATTGCTGACACGTTACACGGAGTTGAATTTAGTACCTAATCTTATTATATCTATTGTAGTCGCAATATTTATCGCAGTTCTCGTATATTTCTTTTATGTTAAGCCAATGGAGAATAGTGAGAACTCAACGGGTTATTCCATCCATGATCTGGTTGGGAAAATTGGTGAGATCACAATTCCACTACCTGCAATTGGTTATGGTGAAGTAATGGTAAAGATTGGAGCAACGAATGTATTACATATCGCATCAAGTTTTGAACAACATGAAATACCAGTTGGAACGCGTGTAGTTATTGTAGAAGAAGCAGATGGTGTATTACGCGTTACTGAATTTGATAATACTAGAGGAGATGAAGTTTAGTGGAATCAATACCAGATTATTTGATTATTCCTGCAGTTGTTATTGGTGTTATTATTGTTCTTGGTTTGGCATTTTGGGCTCGTTATAGGACGGTAGGTCCAGATGAAGCCATGATCGTCACAGGTTCTTTTCTTGGGAGTAAGAATATTTCAGAAGAAGATGGACGTAGAATTAAGATTATTCGTGGTGGTGGAGCATTTATTCTACCGGTATTTCAACAGTCACAATTCATATCTCTCCTCTCACATAAGCTTGATGTATCAACTCCAGAAGTGTATACAGAGCAAGGAGTACCTGTAATGGCTGATGGTGTTGCAATTATTAAGGTCGGTGGGTCTATTGAGGATGTTGTGACGGCATCTGAACAATTCATCGGTAAACCAGTTGAAGCACTTCGAAGTGAAGCACAGGAAGTGTTGGAAGGTCATTTAAGAGCCATCTTAGGTATGATGACCGTAGAAGAAGTCTATAAGAACCGTGATAAGTTCGCACAAGAAGTACAAGGTGTCGCAGCTCGTGATCTTAAAAAAATGGGATTACAAATTGTCTCCTTTACGATAAAAGATTTGCGCGATAAGCATGGTTATTTAGAAGCACTAGGTAAACCGCGTATTGCTACGGTAAAGCGTGATGCAGAAATTGCTGAAGCTGATGCAGTTCGTGATGCTCGTATTCAGAAGGCTAATGCAGAAGAACAAGGTCAGAAGGCAGAATTATTGAGAGATACTAATATTGCCGAAGCGTCCAAAGAGAAAGAATTGAAAGTGGCATCCTTTAAGAAGGAGCAGGATACTGCCAAAGCTGATGCGGATCAAGCCTACCATATTCAAGAAGCACGTGCTAAACAGATTATGGTGGAAGAACAAATGCAAGTAGAACTGGTTCGGAAGAATCGTGAAGTTGATTTACAGGAAAAAGAAATTCTAGTTCGCCAAATGCAATATGATGCTGATGTGAAGAAGAAGGCGGACGCTGATCGCTATTCCGTTGAGATTGGGGCAGAAGCAGATAAGGCACGCAGAATGTTAGAAGCGGATGCATTGCAGTATTCCATCGAAACGCAAGCCAAAGCGTCCGCTACGCAGAAGAGACTGGAAGGTGAGGCGATGGCTGATTCGGAACGTGCGATAGGTACAGCTGATGCAGATGTTATCCGTTTACGAGGATTAGCTGAAGCAGAAGCGAAGGAAAAGCTAGCCGATGCATTCCAAAAGTATGGGGAAGCAGCAATACTCGATCTGGTTACGAAGATGTTGCCTGAATTGGCAGGTAAGATTGCACAACCACTTGCATCAATCGATACGCTAACCGTTGTAGATACAGGTAAAGGTGAAGGTGCGGCACGGGTTAGTAATTATGTAACTGAATTAATGGCTACTGCACCTACGATGTTAAAAAATGTATCTGGTTTGGATATCGAGAATCTGATCAAAGGGTTCACTCAAAAGAAATCAATCTCACAACCAATCGCATCAGAACCTGAGTTGTTGCCTTCCGTTACGGTAGAACCATTAGATAAATAGGTTTGCGTAATTATGTAATTGATTCAATCGTAGATATAAGTATTGAACTGAAGCTCCGGACTGGCTACTGGAGCTCTGTTTTTTTGGTAATTATTATAATCATAATTGTATGGACATAAGGGCCTCTTTTTGATAGAATTTATTATTTTAAGGGCATATAAATGAGGTGCAAATATGAGCAGTATTCAAGTATCTAAGGTATTGAATAATAATGTAATAATTGCTGATCATCCGAAGTATAGGGAAGTTGTAGTTATAGGTAAAGGGATAGGTTTCAATCGTAAGTCAGGTGACGACTTGGCGTTGACTATCGCTGAAAAAATGTTTATCTTAACCAACCAGCAAGAACAAGAGCAATATAAACAATTAATTCCACAAATAGCTGAGAACCTCATTGAAGTAGTCAATGAAGGTATTCTATATATTATGGAGCACAGCAAAGTTCCTCTGAATGAACATATTCAGATTGCATTAACAGATCATATCTCATTTGCTATTAAACGTTCTGAGCAAGGAATTGCGATCCACTATCCGTTTTTATTCGAAACTAAAGAAATGTACCCTGATGAGTATCGTATGGCGGAATATGTGGTTGATTTAATTCGTAAGAGATTTGATGTAGATCTTGAAGATGATGAAGTTGGCTTTGTGGCATTGCATATCCATAGTGCTCTTACAGACCAGCATATTACTGAGGTGAAGCAGCATTCTCAACTAGTAGCTGATTTAGTTCAGGTTGTAGAAGAAAGTATGGAATATACAATCCCACGTGATTCATTGGATTATTCAAGACTTCTTACGCATTTACGCTTTGCTATTGAACGAGTTCGTAGTGGTCATATAGATCAAGATGTAGGTTCCCTGGATAAATTACTATATCAAGAGTATCCAGAGTTATACTCGTTGGCTTGGAAAATGACCAAAATCATGGAGCAAAGATTACGTATGCCTGTTTCCCCCTCCGAGGTGAGTTATCTAACGGTACATCTTCAAAGGGCTGATGAGAAAAGAAATGCTCAAATTCGATAATAAAGAATAATTTCAGGTTGTAAAGTAATAAATAATCTGATAAGATACAATTCGTAGTTCTACAGGTGAATATAATTTACGTGTAACTGATTCGATCAGGCATGAGTTAATTTCAGTATTTTGATTGTTCTCTACTTAGTTTGGGTAATCTAACCTTAACTTAGAGGGCAAATAAAAGTACTGCAACATAACTCGTGCCTTTTTGCTTTACTCAAATAATTGAGAGGAAGTGTAGGGAAGATGTTTAAAAAACTTTTTGGTGTTTTACAAAGAGTAGGTAAGGCTTTGATGCTACCAGTTGCTATTCTTCCAGCAGCAGGCCTTCTGTTAGGGATCGGTAATATGTTAATCAATCCTGACTTTTTGAAATTTGCGACAGCGTTGGATACTGCTTGGGTGGAATCGGTCGCAACGATTATGATGAATGCCGGTCAAATCGTCTTTGATAATTTGGCGTTGCTATTTGCAGTTGGGGTTGCCATTGGTTTGGCAGGCGGGGAAGGCGTAGCAGGTCTCGCAGCGATTATTGGTTACTTAGTTATGAATGTAACTTTAGGAACTGCAGTTGGCGTAACTCCAGCTATGGTAGGGACAGTTGCAGGTTATTCCAACGTACTGGGGATTCCCACATTAAGTACAGGGGTATTCGGAGGGATTGTCATAGGTATTGTGGCCGCGGCTATGTACAATAGATTCTTCAAAATCGAGTTACCTTCCTACTTAGGTTTCTTTGCAGGAAAACGATTTGTACCGATCGCGACATCTGTCGCATCATTAATCGTAGGTCTTATTCTAGTGGTTGTGTGGCCACCGATTCAAACCGGATTAAACTCAGTTTCTCACTTTATGGTGGATTCCAACCCAACATTCGCGGCATTTATTTTCGGAGTGATTGAACGTTCTCTTATTCCATTTGGATTGCATCATATTTTCTATTCGCCATTTTGGTTTGAATTTGGAGAATATGTTAACCAAGCGGGAGTTCTTATTAGAGGAGATCAGAGTATCTTTTTCAATCAGTTACGAGATGGTGTAGAATTGACAGCAGGTACATTCCAAGTTGGGAAGTTCCCGTTCATGATGTTCGGTCTTCCAGCAGCTGCACTTGCTATATATCATGAAGCTAGACCAGAACATAAGAAATTAGTAGCTGGTATTATGGGATCTGCGGCATTGACCTCTTTCCTAACAGGGATAACAGAACCCCTTGAATTCTCATTCTTATTTGTTGCTCCAGTGTTATTCGGAGTTCATGCAATCTTTGCAGGTCTTTCTTTCATGACAATGCAAATATTGAATGTTAAGATCGGGATGACATTCTCTGGTGGTTTTATCGACTTTCTAATTTTCGGTATTATACCGAACCGAACATCGTGGTGGCTAGTCATTGTTGTTGGTTTGATTTTAGCGGTCATTTACTATTTCGGATTCCGTTATATAATACGGAAATTCAATTTGAAAACACCGGGCCGTGAGGATAGCACGGATGATGATACTGGTCCTTCAAAAGGAACAGTCGAAGAACTTCCACAGAACATACTGGAAGCCTTCGGTGGTTCTTCAAACATCAAGCATCTGGATGCATGTATTACACGTCTACGGATTGAGGTCAAGGATAAATCTGGCGTCAATAAAGATCGTTTGAAACAACTTGGTGCTGCAGGTGTTCTAGAAGTGGGTAACAATGTACAAGCGATATTTGGTACACGTTCTGATACCATTAAGACACAAATGCAAGATATTATGGCTGGACGTACACCTGTAATTGAAGTCAGTAAACCAACTCCTAATGAGGAGAAAGCTGCTGGCGAAGAAGGCAACGCGATTGTGGTTGAAGATATCGTTATGCCTGCTAACGGTGAACTGATGGATATCTCAAATGTACCCGATGCAGTATTCTCACAGAAAATGACGGGTGATGGTTTTGCATTTATACCACATGATGGTAAAATTTGTTCTCCGGTCTATGGTAAAGTATTTAATGTATTCCCTAGTAAGCATGCCATAGGTATTATGTCTGACGGTGGTAAGGAAGTATTGGTACACATCGGTGTGAATACAGTCAAACTGAAGGGTAATGGATTTACTGTATTAGTGGCAGAGGGAGACCTGGTATCTGCGGGACAACCTATTATGGAAGTGGATCTGGCATATGTGAAAGAGAACGCCAAATCCATTATCTCACCGATTATCTTCTCTAACTTACCTGAAGGCGCATCAGTGACCTTGAATAAGACAGGTGTATTGAAAGCTGGAGAAGGCAATATTATTACGATTAATAAGTAGATTAAATAATTAAATGATTAAATCAGTGCTTATTAGATTATTATTAAATAAGCACTGAAATAAATTAAATTAACGAAAGAAGGATGAATAATATGCAAAAAACATTCAAAATTGTGGACGAAGACGGAATTCATGCACGCCCAGCGACAGGTTTGGTAAATACAGCGACAAAATTTACTACAACGGAATGTTATGCTGAAGCTAATGGTAAAAAAGTCACTTTGAAATCAATTCTAGGTGTTCTTTCATTAGGATTAGAACAAGGTGATACAATGTCACTTATTACAGAAGGTGAGCAAGAAGCAGAAGCTTTGGCTAAGCTTCAAGAAGTGATGATCAGTGAAGGGTTAGGCGAAGTTCATGAATAAAATTTCGGGCATTGCAGCTTCTGCAGGAATTGCTATTGCCCGAGCGTTCATCTTGGTTCACCCTGATTATTCAGTACAAAAAGAACAGGTTGAGGATACTGGGGCTGAACTGAAAAAGTTGGACGAGGCATTAGAACAATCAAGAACAGAAGTTGAGGCAATTAAAGCGCGGACGCTTCAAGAATTAGGGGAGAAGAAAGCAGAAATATTCGAATCCCATCTCCTTATTCTAAGCGATCCAGAATTTATTAATCCGGTGAAGGATCTCATCTCTAAAGATTCCATTAATGCAAGTTATGCTCTTAATGAGATTGCAACTCAATTCGTTGGAATGTTCGAGAACATGAAAAGTGCTTATTTGCAAGAACGTGCGGCGGATATGCGTGATGTAACGAAGCGAATTCTTAAGCACCTACTTGGTATAACTCAAGCTAGTGCGGCTGATATTAATGAAGAAGTCATTGTTATTGCAGAAGATTTAACACCTTCAGATACAGCCCAATTAAACCGCAAATATGTAAAAGGTTTTACTACGAATATTGGTGGAAGAACTTCTCACTCAGCGATTATGGCCCGTTCATTAGAAATTCCAGCGGTTGTTGGCACCAAAGATGTACTAAGTCAAGTTGCAAATGGAGATCTAGTTATCGTTGATGGGTTAACAGGTGATGTCTTCATTAACCCTTCTGAGGAAATGGTTGCACAATATCGCACTAAACAACAAGAATATGACGTCCAAATCGCAGAGTGGAAAAAACTACGTGATGAACCAACGTTAACTCAAGACAAAACTCAAGTTGAATTAGCAGCTAACATTGGAACACCAGCAGATGTTGAAGGCGTACTAGAGAATGGTGGAGAAGCTGTTGGTTTATATAGAACAGAATTTCTTTACATGGGTCGAGATAAGCTTCCTTCTGAGGATGTTCAATATAATGCGTATAAGACTGTTCTAGAAAAAATGGATGGTAAACCTGTTGTTGTTCGTACTTTAGATATCGGTGGAGATAAGGAATTACCTTATTTGGAAATGCCGAAGGAAATGAATCCATTCTTAGGTTTCAGGGCCATTCGATTGTGTCTGGATCGTCAAGATATTTTCCGTGTACAGCTTAGAGCTCTTCTACGGGCAAGCGCTCATGGTAACCTACGCATCATGTTCCCGATGATAGCGACTTTAGGTGAATTCAGACAGGCTAAAGAAGTATTGTTAGAGGAAAAGGCGAAATTGACGGCAGAAGGTACTGTTGTGTCAGATAATATCCAGCTTGGTATAATGGTTGAGATTCCAAGTACTGCTGTACTAGCAGATCAGTTTGCAAAGGAAGTAGACTTCTTTAGTATCGGTACGAATGATCTTATTCAATATACGATGGCTGCAGATCGGATGAATGAACGCGTATCGTATTTATATCAACCTTATAATCCTTCCATCCTACGTTTGGTTAATATGGTTATACAAGCTGCACATCATGAAGGTAAATGGGTCGGCATGTGTGGCGAGATGGCTGGGGATCAGACAGCAATCCCACTCTTGTTAGGCTTGGGACTTGATGAATTCAGCATGAGCGCATCTTCAATTCTCCCTGCAAGAAGTCTGATTTCTAAATTAACTATGTCCGATATGAAGACATTAGCTAAAGAATCACTAACGAAATCAACTGCAGAAGAAGTTGTTGAATTAGTGAAGGCTACTTTGGATAAATAAGAGAAATCATAAAATCGAATAAATAAAAGAAGGAGTGACCCGTGTATGGGTCACTCCTTCTTTAAAATCTAAGAAAGTATAAGTTTCACTTGAACCTCTATTTACTTTTTGAAAATTCCGAAAGGAGAACCCAATGGTAGGAAACTCCGTCCAAAATGAGCATTAAGAACAGAAGCACCGCAGCCATATAAGGATACTATGGCAATTCCCATTTCAGCATATGCTGCAAGAGTATGGAAGACGTGAGGCGCAATACCGAAAGCATCAAATGTTAATCCCAAGAATAAAAAATCGATTAATACAAAAATAGTGAAAAGTACTTTATGAGTTTCCATAGCACCAATAGTCATAAACAAGGTGAATACTAAATAACCTAGGAAGGCAAATCCTAATTGCTTTCCATCGATATCAGCGGCTAACTGTGGACCAAATACTCCGAGTTTCATTAACCAACTGCTAGCCACTCCAAGCCAAAATAGACCATAAGCACCAAAAGCGGTCATTCCAAAGGTATTATTGTGTTTAGCATCTTGAATACTAGCAAAAATTTGGGCAAAAGCCCCAAGAAAAATAGCCCAAGGAATAATGAAGCTTAACCCTTGTGTAAGTTCAAGCTTTTGTGAAGATGCGACAAGAGTGACCATGGCTAGTCCAAATAGACCGATCCCACTAGGGTCTGCTGTCACGATTTGTACGGATTGTTTCGTTTGTGATGACATAGTTGCCTCCAGTTGTTAATAATATGGCTGTATAAGGAGCAAATGTGAAAGCTCGAACAACCTTCATATCATAACATAATAACAGGAAAACAGTCATTATGATCTTATATAAATGTTTGAAAACACCCATTTTGGGGTAAAAGTTAAGTATACCTTAAAATGGGTGTTCGACAATGTATAGACTATAGGAGGAACAAATAATGACTACGCATTCAGTTTCCGCTCAAAAAAGACATGACAACGAACCAACGTCTGTATTAAAAGCATTAAGAGCAAGTGGAAGAATTCCTGCTGTCGTATATGGTTTGAATGCTGAGAGCCTTTCGGTTCATATTGATTATAAAGATATAATGAAGTTGGCTCGTACTGGGCGTTCAGAAATGTTCAAATTACAAATTAATGGATCAGAGGATTTATCCGTAATTATCAAGGATTTCCAGAAGAAAGATGGCAAATGGAGCCATGTAGATTTCCTTCAAATCTCGGAGTCCCAGCCTTTACGTGTAAGAATTCCTATTGAATATCAGGGTGTTGCTTCTGGTAGTAATTCAGGTGGAGTACTTCAACACTTGGTAACTGAACTTGAAGTTGAAGGCTTACCTTCAGAACTTCCCTCCACGCTTGAAATAGATATTTCTCACTTAGAGATGGGTGACAAACTGATGGCTTCTGAAGTGAAGTTGCCTAAGGGTCTAACATTAATAGCATCTGGTGAAGATTTATTACTTGCTGCAGTTACTGCTCCAAGAGCTGTTCTTGAAGCTAATCCTGAAATGACTGATGAGGTTGTACCCGTAAATACAGAAGCACAAGCTTAAGAATAGGATCATGAAATATATACCCCCAGCCATTGCGGCTGGGGGTATGGTGTTTATAGACTACTACTCGCCACTGTGCATGATGTCCATCCATCGCTCGTACAACAGCTCAAGTTGTACCTGAATCGCTTCACGCTCTTGTTGTAGAACTTGAAGTTGTATTGCATCACGAGAGATGTCTGGGCTTAACATCTGGTCGTCTAGTTGTTGAATTCTACCCTCATGTTCAGCAATTTGTAATTCCCATGATTCTGAAATTTTAGCTGTTAAATTACGATGATTGTTGGATGATTTGGTCGCTAATCTGTCAGTGTTCCTCAATTTGGTTTTGTCAACTTGAACTTGAGCAGGAGTAGAAGTAAATTGTTTAGCTTTAAACGCTTTGTAATCCTCAAAGTTCCCATTAATGACACTAAGGGATGTCTGCTCTAGAATCCATATTTTTCGTCCCAAGCGGTTAATGAAGTAGCGATCATGAGATACAGCGAGAAGGGTGCCTGGATATTCCTCCAGAGCTTCTTCTAGAGCTTCTCTAGAATCGATATCTAAATGATTGGTAGGTTCATCAAGGATGAGTAGATTTGGCTTCTGGAACATCAGAATGGTGAATCTCAGTCGTGTCCACTCCCCACCTGAAAGGCTCCTAACATCTTTGAATACATCCGACCCAAAGAATAGGAAACGTGCTAATTGGGCCCGAGCTTCTCCTTCCTCCATGCCAACCTGTTCACGGAAAAATTGAAGAACATTCTGTTTCTGGTGTTGTGGCGTCTCTTCTTGCGCTAAATAACCAATACTTACACGTGATCCAAGAGTGACTTCTCCGCTTGAAGGTAACTCTACTCCAAGGATTACTTTTAGAAGGGTACTCTTGCCACTACCATTATCTCCGATGAGCATAGCAGATTCACCATAGTGCAGAATCTCATGAACTTGTTTGAAAAGAGTACGGTCTCCATATGCTTTACATAGTTCGTTCAGTATTAATACTTGTTTTCCAGAACGATCCTCTTGGGATAATTGGAGGTCCATCGTTTTACGTTCCATAACAGGCCGCTTTAATTTATCCATCCTGTCCAGTACTTTCTGCATCGATGAAGCACGACGGTGAAATCCAGGGTTAGGTGGATTGGAGCGATTACCCCATTCGATGAGCTGCTTGATCGTTTCTTTCATTTTCTTGATTTTTTTCTGCTGTTCTTGGAAATCGGCAAATTGTAGCAGGAGGCGTGTTTCCTTCTCCTTCATATAGCCACTGTAATTGGTATGATAGGTTATGGCTTCACCATCTTCAATCTCGATGACCTTGGAAATTGTATGATCTAGGAAATAACGGTCATGTGAAATAACAACAACACTCCCAGGATATTCGATAATGAACTGTTCAAGCCATTCAATAGCTTTCATATCCAAATGATTGGTTGGTTCATCAAGAAGTAAGATATCTGGTTTCTTTAGGAGGAGAGAAGCTAGACCAACCTTTGTCTTTTCACCACCAGAAAGAGAAGAGAAGTGTCTATGATACTGATCTGTTGGGATTCCGAGTCCATTGGCAATGCGATCAATAGATGACTCCATCTCATAACCACCTAATTGTTGAAATCGCTCCTGCAAAGTGCCATATTCCTGAATCCAGCCATTATATATTAATTCACTACCTGCATGTTGTGGTACGGATAACAACAGTTCTATTTCTTTCATTCTAGCTTGCCATTCCAGTGGTTCCTTAAAGTTACATAATAATTGTTCATAAGTGGTACTACCCGTAGTCTCGGTAGAAATTTGATCTAATAAGCCAACTTTTGCACCTCTTCGTATGGCGATTTGTCCTTGATCAGGACGATCATTTCCTTCGAGAAGGTGAAGAAGAGTAGTCTTACCACAACCGTTGCGCCCAATCAATCCCACTTTCTCGCCAACACGTATATCCATAGTGATATCGTTGAGAACAAGCTGGGCACCGTGATATTTTTGGACATTTTTACATTGAATCATCATATTATTATTCCTCCAGTTATAAGCCACTGAACAACAAAAAACCACAGGGAAATGTCCCTGTGGCTAGATCTATCAACGATTCATTTCGTTCCGCTGAAGTCAAGGTAGGAGTGGCATTTCGCAATTTTGATTTGAATGAGATTTACTGTAAGTAGACAGACGGGTAGCGTCAGTTATTACATTGTAAAAAATGCCGAACATTGCCATCGGCAATTGGTTGATCTTCTCATTCACATCATTGCGTTTCACTCTTACCTCACCTCCATTTCAATAAGATAAGATTAGTTTATATTCAAAGTCACTGAAAATCAAGTGACAATTAAGCGTAAATCTTGACACTTTAGTATGGATTAGTTCAAAATAGGTAACAGTCTATAGAAGTGTACTTTTGTAAACATTATTTTAGGAGGATTATATGACACAGATAACAGTAGGAATTGTTGGATATGGTAATTTAGGTAAAGGTGTAGAAAAGGCAATTCGTCAAAATTCTGATTTCAAATTAGCTGCAATCTTTACTCGTCGTGAACCACAAGGTGTGAGTGCTAGTGTTCCTGTTCTTCATATTTCAGAGGCTGAAAAATATAAAGAAATTATTGATGTTATGATTTTGTGTGGAGGTTCTGCAACAGATTTACCAGAACAAGGACCAAGCTTCGCCAAAATGTTTAATACGGTAGATAGTTTCGATACCCATGCTAAGATCCCCGAATATTTCGCAATAGTGGATGCTGCAGCGAGAGAGAATGGACATGTTAGTGTCATATCTACAGGTTGGGATCCAGGTTTATTCTCGCTAAATCGAATGATGGCTGAAGCCATCTTACCAGAAGGAAAAGAATATACTTTCTGGGGTCGTGGAGTAAGCCAGGGACACTCTGATGCAATTCGTCGGGTTGATGGTGTAAAGAATGGTATTCAATACACCATTCCTGTTGATGAGGCTGTAGCCAAAGTACGTGCAGGTGAGAACCCAGAGCTATCCACGCGCGATAAGCACTTACGCGATTGCTACATCGTAGCTGAGGAAGGTGCAGATAAGCTTCGTATTGAGAAAGAGATCGTTGAAATGCCTAATTATTTCGCTGACTATGATACAACGGTAACTTTTATTAGTGAAAAAGAATTAAAGGACAAGCACTCGGCTATGCCTCATGGAGGTCATGTGCTTCGGAGTGGAACTACAGGAGATAACAACACACAGATTATTGAATTTGGATTGAAGCTTGAAAGTAACCCAGAATTTACAGCAAGTGTTCTAGTAGCATATACGCGTGCTGCATACAAATTGGCGAAGCAGGATCAGACGGGGGCCAAGACAGTTTTTGATATACCTCTAGGTCTGTTGTCACCGAAATCTGCAGAACAATTACGTAAAGAGTTATTGTAATTGTAGCTGAGTGAATTGCTATAGATATGAATCAATTTCATAATTACGCAAACCTATGCGATTATGAAATTGATTCACATACAATAAAAAGAAGGGAGTCACTACGGTCATTACGACCATGGAGACTCCCTTCTATTTCAAAATATATGAAAGTATAAGTTTCACTTCATACTTTATACCCTTATATTTCGGCTGAGACGGATACCGTCCTTTAAAAGGACGGTATCCGTCTCAGCTTGATTAGGAATTAACTTTAGACTTAGAAATAACATAGGCACATTTGGTACCACCCGCTGATAAGCATTCCGTTCGTTGTACATCAACTTGAAGAAGAGATTGGAATAACTCAAGTTCGCAATGGCAGGCATGATTGTATTGATTGGCAATGTGGGAGATCGGACAATTATGTTCTTTGATTACAAACGTTCCATCAGCATCTTCTTCATATTCGGCCATATATCCATTATCATTCTGAATTTGTGTAAGTTGGCGTACCTTCTCAGATAATGGAAGCTCCGCCATGGCGTGCTCGTATTTCTGTTCAAGCTTGATCTTACGACGTTCAAAGAGCAGGTTAATCATATCTTCTCCTGATTCCTCTTTAAGCTCTTCAAGTAAATCAAGGGTCAGTGTATGATATGTTTTGGGAAAGAAAGCCTCTGCTAACTCACTCAGCCGATAGGTAGCTGTAGGTCTTCCCATCATAGGTCGAAGCATACTGTATTCGATGTATCCGTCCCGATCAAGTGTACTTAAGTGACGACGAACGGCCATTTCAGTAATCTGTAGTTCATTCGTAATATCTTTTGCTGTAAGCGGAGCTTTAGTCTTCAACATGTGAAGAATTTGTTCCCGAGTGGAGAGTTCAATAGATTTGTTCATATAGCCCTCCATTATTAAACCTGGGATTTTGAAATATTCTCAAAATGATCCTCACATTCTTCTGAGCAGAAACCACGATGTTCAGCTTCACATTCTTCGCAACAAACATGCTTCGCATTACAAAGCTTATATCTACAGTTAATGTATCGATCTTCTGACTTGCCACAGTGGTAGCATTTACCAACAACGATGTCTTCATCAGTATGGTTAATCGGTACAGATATGCGTTCATCAAAGACGTAACATTTACCATCGAAAAGTCTTCCTTGTACTTCTGGGTCTTTACCATAAGTTACGATTCCACCATCTAATTGTGCAACATCATTGAAGCCCTCATGCATCAAGAACCCCGTAAGTTTCTCGCAACGAATTCCACCAGTACAATAGGTGAGTACTTTTTTATCCTTGAATTCGCTTAAGTTGGCTCTGATCCATTCAGGGAACTCACGGAATGATTCTACATCTGGACGGATCGCATTACGGAAATGACCAATCTCATATTCATAATCATTTCTACCATCGATTACAATGACATCATCTTGTTGGAGCTGTTCGTGGAATTCGGTAGGGGATAACCTTTTTCCACTAATTGTATTGGGATCTAAATGTTTATCATATCGGAAAGTTACTAA
Organism: Paenibacillus crassostreae; assembly: GCF_001857945.1. Lineage (NCBI taxonomy): Bacteria > Bacillati > Bacillota > Bacilli > Caryophanales > Paenibacillaceae > Paenibacillus > Paenibacillus crassostreae. Next base: position 1,254,698 of record NZ_CP017770.1, on the reverse strand, counting down.
TTCTTGCTTGTATCGTACGAATATCTTCTTGAACGCATGCTCATGCGATTCGTCTATTTTGAATACCATATCAGCAAATAAAGGGTTTGCATGTAAATCCTTCATATATTGTTCAGTTTGCTCTACAGTCCCTGATACGGTGCCATTAATTCCTTCCTCGGCTATAATAATACGACCTTTGACGCCAAGGTCTTTACAGTATTTGAGATGTTCTGCAGTAAACTCTTCTGGATTGGGGATACTTACAAATTTATAGTATAATAATATGTTGTACTGCTCTTGAGACATGACTAAATCACCTTGCCTATTAAATTTTTGTTCTACTAATTGTAGATGACCTTCACCTACTTAGTCAATATAAAAGTATAAAAAGTATAATAATGGAGATTCAAGCAAAGCTGAACGAGATGAGATGGAAAAGTTACTAGCCGAAGATGAAGTCACTCAAGAAGTTGCAGATCGTTTCGAAGAGACCTTGATCAAATGGAAAATTTATTATCTCATCGTTTAAAAATTCACTTTATGATATCTATGTTGAGGATTAGAAGATTTGTACTTAACATGGTGCAAAGGGAGAAAGCAAAGAAAGTAGCTTCTTACGATATTGATTCGTTAAAAGAACTCAAAATTCTCACCTCACAAGCAGCCATTAGAGCCATCAAGAAGAACCGAAACGAAGTTAATAAAGAAGCATCTTTGCGAGTTATGCTGCAATATAATCGGACAATTGAACGACTACGACTCAGTAGTAGAGCATCTATAGATATAAAGGAAGATGAAAAATTTCAGATCCATCGAGTAGAATTTCAATTTAAAGCAATTCAGATTGAAAGAGATGAAGTTCAAAGTATGTTCGAATCAGGGGAAATATCACGTAGTTCAACTAATCATTTACGTCAATTTATCAACTATTTGGAAGCGGGTATGTTTGATGGTGATTAATTGTTATAAAATGGGATGGTAATAATGGATATCCATAATGATGGGGAGGAAAGCTGATGGGGTTCTTAGATGGATTGATGGGGAACGCATCCCAAGTGAATTTGGCGGAGGTTCAGAAAGAATATGCTCAGATATTGGCTCCACAAGAACGGATAGAGAAAGCATATAAATTAGTTCGAGATATGTTTATATTTACCGACAAGCGACTGATTCTGATCGATAAGCAAGGTCTTACCGGGAAGAAGATGGAATATCATTCTATCCCTTATAAAAGTATTTCGCATTATTCTATTGAGACTGCGGGGCATTTCGATCTTGATGCAGAACTCAAAATATTTATTTCCAGCAGCACAGTACCTATTGTAAAAACTTTTAATAAGAATGTAAGCATCTATGAGGTTCAGAGTGTATTGTCACTGTATATCTTGAAATAGTTGTCATCATAAACTAAAAGCCCCCTTCAAAGTATTTCTCTGAAAGGGGCTTTTAGTTTAGAAAGTTGTTGATATGTAGCTTCTTGCAGATGGTTTCTTCGCACGTTTCTGTGTAGGAGCGGAGAATGGAGTATAACCTCCAGCAAGCATGGTTCCTATCTTACATCCATAAGCTTTGGCGAGTTGGTATGGATCAGAGTGTTGTTCTTGTTCAAGTAGTTTCAATAAAATTTTTGCACAAGCTCGAGCATCATCTAATGCTTCATGATGATTGAGCGCAATGCCATAATAGGCAGCAATCACGTTTAATTTATAGGATGACATGTCTTGTAACATTTTTTTGCTTAGTAAATAGGTACAGTAATATTGAAAGGTAGGGTAATCTACACCAGTTTGATCTAGGCAGTAACGTAGTACGCTCATATCAAATGAGGCATTATGGGCAACAACCTGCTTTCCTTGTAGGAGTGGTTCAATGGTTGGCCAGAGTTCATGGAATGTAGGCATTCCTTGAACCATATTTGCAGTGATCCCGTGAATCTGTATGTTTCGATAATCAAAATCTTGTTCAGGATCAATTAACCAGACTTGTTCTGATGTAATAATCCCATCTTGGACTTCTACAAGGCCTAGAGAACAGGCACTTGATCGGTTAGCGTTCGCCGTTTCAAAGTCTATTGCAACAAAATCCATATGTAAAAACTCCTTATTATTCATATCGGATATAGTATTAAAGCTACTCTCTAGCATTAATACTATATTGTGAGACTAGATAATACAATCTTATAAAACGTTCCAATTCCAATAATAAGTAAGACCCGTAGCTCTCAATATGAGAAGTAACGGGTCTTGTTGAGTGATTAAGCTAAAGCTTTCTTGAATTCTTCTGTCAAAAGAGGGACGACGACGAATAAATCACCGACTATTCCGTAATCGGCCAATTTGAATATCGGTGCTTCAGGGTCTTTATTGATAGCGATGATGATGCGAGATTGACTCATACCGGCTAAATGTTGAATGGCACCGCTAATCCCACATGCGATATAGATTTCAGGAGTCACAACTTTACCCGTCTGTCCGATCTGCATGGCATAATCACAATATCCTGCATCACAGGCTGCACGAGAGGCTCCAACCGCACCATTTAATACGTCAGCCAACTCTTGGAGTGGCTTGAAGCCATCCATGCTCTTCACACCTCTTCCACCGGACACGACTATCTTAGCTTCTGTTAGATCTACTTTGCCTGAAGTTTTACGAATAACGTCTCTCACGATCGTACGAAGAGACAAAGGGGGAGAATATTCAACGGTTATAATCTCAGCTTGAGCGTCAGAGATATTAGCGACCGCTATATTATTAGGACGGATAGTAATGACTTGGGGACCCTCTGTGAATATTTTCTGTTCAAAGGCTTTACCAGCATATAAAGGTCTGGTGTAACGAACCTCTGACTCAGTCTTCTCAATGGAGATGACATCAGAAAGCTGACCCGCATTTAGATAGGCTGCAATCATAGGAGCTAGGTCACGTCCTGAAGCGGTATGTCCTAAGAAAACGGCATGTGGACTCAAAGTGTCCAATACTTCCTTAATAACTGAGAAATGAATTTCAGCATTGTAAAACTCTAGATCCTTATGGTCGACGACATGAATCTGACCGCTAACGTATTGGGATAACTGCTCGGCAATATTTGAAATTTGATGTCCTAATACAACGGCAGCAACGGTGTCTTCGTGTTCCTTTGCCAAACCTATTGATTGAAGCGCCTCCAAAGTAACCTGGCGTAGCTTACCGTCGCGTACTTCTGCGATGACTACGTATGATTTACTCATATGGACATCCCCTTTACTCTTATTAGTTTGCTTTCACTTCAGAATGTTTAAGAAGTTGAACGAGCTGGGCAGCTTGTTCGTGAAGTTCTCCTTGTAGAATTTGGCCTGACTTACGATTAGGAGGAAGGGAGAGAGAGAGACGTTCTGTTCGCGCATAAATTTCAGTTTCTGTAAGACCTAAATCATCTAGGGTGAGATGATGAAAAGGCTTCTTTTTCGCCTTCATGATGCCGGGTAGAGAGGGGTAACGAGGATCATTCAGACCCTGTTGTGCAGTGAATAGAGCAGGAAGGGTAACCTCGAGCTTTTCGGTATCCCCTTCGGAATCACGAAGGACAATAGCTTGCGCTCCAATAACATCCAACTTAATGATGGAGGAGACGTGTGGAATATTTAAGAGTTGGGAGAGACGGATTGCTACTTGGCCTCCACCACTATCAATAGAGAAATTCCCTCCTAGAATAAGATCATAGGATTGATCGTTGAAATAGGCAGCCAATACTTTGGAGACGCTGAACTCGTCACCGTGGATGGCATCATCAGAGACGTGTACCGCTTCATCGGCTCCCATTGCCAGAGCGGTTCTTAATGCTTCTGCTAGACGACTAGGACCGATGGAGACAACGGTGATGTTGCCTCCATGTTGTTCCTTTTGTCGTAATGCTTCTTCAATGGCATACTCGTCATATGGATTGATGACATATTTGACTCCATCATCGGATATATTTCCATCCTGAATAACAATCTTTTCTTCCGTATCAAAAGTTTGTTTAAGAATGACATAGATATTCATCTGACAAACTCCTCTCTACCGATTTTATTTCAAACCTTTCAAGAAAAATTCAACCGTTTTGTCTATCTGAGCTGTCAATGAATATTTACGACCGGAGATCAGCCAAGAGTTGACCACCTCATCCATACCCCCAAATAATAATAAGCGTGTTAACTTGATATCGAGGTCAGGTCGGAAACTTCCTTCTTGTACTCCCTGTATTAGAATTTTCTCGATCAATTGAATATAGGGTTTCACAGAAAGTCCGATTGCTTTACGAAGTTCAAGCGAACTTTGGCGAAGCTCGATCTGAGTTACATAGGCGAGATTCACATTCTGCTCCAGTTCAGTGAAATGGATCTCACAAATTTTTCGTAACGCCTCATCTGCCGAATTTGCTTCTTGCACGCTATTGTTGAACATACTGACCAAGTCACCTAATCGTTGTTGAAAGAGGGAAATGAGAATATCTTCTTTGTTTTTAAAATAAAGATAGACAGTACCGTCTGCTATACCTGCCTCCTTAGCAATTTTGGATATTTGTGATCCATGAAATCCATTCTCTGCTATGACCTTTAGGGCAGCTTCCAAAATTAAATCAAATTTTTCTTGTTTTCTACTTGTCATGGAGACACCTCGGTGATAGTATTTGAATCAAATGAATGAATACTCATTCATTTTTACTAATCATATGGGAAATGCTGCATGAAGTCAATGAGTTATGAGTTCTCATTCGTTGAATTTAGTGTTATTAAATTGATTTTTTGTAATCGCTTTCATTGGGAATGGTGTGTTTATTAACATCCAGAAAGGAGAGGGACCATGAGCTGGCAGATGATTAATTTTATTTTGTTTTTGGCGGTAACGGGGTACGGATTGTATTTATTCTATAAGGTTGTGTACCATCGCTACCTATATCTGAAGCTTGGCGCACCAGTCGACTTCCGACAATTGGGTGAAGGTCGGTTGACTGAGTTCCTATCACAGGTATTTGGGCAGAAGAAATTGTTGAAGGATCCGAAAAGTGGAATCATGCACATTATGATCTTCTATGGATTCATTATTTTACAGTTGGGTGCCTTGGACTTGATTGTAAAAGGGTTAACCGTAGGCAAACACTTACCGATTCCAGGGTATGACGCCTTCGGACTCATGCAGGAAGTAACTGTGGTTCTTATCTTGGTTGCGATGGGTTATGCCACTTATCGGCGATATGGGGAGAAGCTGACTCGATTGAAGAAAGGTTGGAAGCCTAGTATCGTAGTATTTTTTATCTTCTTCTTGATGTTATCTGTCGTCCTTAGTTTAAGTTTCGAACGGTTGTGGTTGGATTTAGAGTTTAGCGGTTACGCTCCGATCTCGTCTATCGTTGCGCTAGTTTTTACGGGGATTTCTAGTTCTACGGCCTATGGTTGGTTTATTGGTTTTTGGTGGATGCATTTGCTGATTCTTTTGTCATTTCTAGTCTATGTGCCACAGTCGAAGCATTTCCATATTATAACTGCCCCCCTAAATATTTGGTTTCGTCGTAGCGAACCTGTAGGTAAGCTCACTAAGTTAGATTTGGAAGATGAAGAAGCAGAGTCATTCGGCGTAGGTCAAATTGAGGATTTCTCACAGAAACAAATGCTCGACTTCTACGCTTGCGTGGAATGTGGACGTTGTACTGATGTCTGTCCTGCAAGTAATACGGGTAAAGTTCTCTCACCTATGCACCTAATTACGAAGCTTCGTGATCATATGGTGGAGAAAGGAACTGTGATCACAAGCAAGTCCCCTTGGGCGCCACAATATTTATTCACTACAAGTGGAAACCATGCCTTAGTTACGGAAGAGAAAGAATCTATTGATTGGCAAGCGAACGACAGTGGCATTACGAATATCTCTCCGACACTAGACTGGCATAAATCAACATGGACTATACAGAACAAGAAACCTGAAGAGATGGAGCTAATAGGTGATGTCATAACGGAAGAGGAAATTTGGTCCTGTACGACTTGCCGTAATTGTGAAGATCAATGTCCAGTAAGTAACGAACACGTGGATAAAATCATTGATCTACGCCGACATCTGGTCTTGATGCAAGGTAATGTTCCTCATGAGGGGCAACGTGCATTGCAGAATATCGAGAGACAAGGGAATCCGTGGGGACTGAACCGAAATGATCGTGCTGCATGGACAGGGGACATCGGAGGGATTAAAGTGCCAACGGTAAAGGAGAATCCTCATTTTGAATACTTATTTTTTGTTGGATCCATGGGTTCCTTTGATCTTCGAAGCCGCTCGATTTCTAGAGCTTTTGCCCGATTATTGAATGAGTCTGGCATTTCCTTCGCTATTCTGGGAAACGAGGAGAAGAATTCAGGTGATACTCCCCGTCGGATGGGTAATGAAATGTTATTTCAACAACTATGCAGTGACAATATTAAGATTTTCCAGAAATACAATGTTCGGAAGATCGTCACGGCCTGTCCTCATACATTTAATACATTAAAGAATGAGTATCCTGAATTTGGACTCGAAGGGGTGGAAGTCGTCCATCATACACAGTTACTGGATCAGCTTATTCAGGCAGGGAAATTGAAACCGCGATATGAGGTGAAGGAACGAATTACGTATCATGATTCATGTTATCTAGGACGCTATAACAATGTCTATGATGAACCACGTAATATTCTGAGAGCTATTCCAGGAGTTGAATTGGCTGAAATGAAGCGAACTCGTGAGAACGGGATGTGCTGTGGTGCCGGTGGTGGCATGATGTGGATGGAGGAAACAGCGGGTAAGCGGGTAAATCTTGCTCGTACCGAGCAAGCGTTAGAAGTGAATCCAACGGTCATTAGTAGTGCTTGCCCTTACTGTCTTACGATGATGGAAGATGGTACCAAGATGAAGGAAGTGGAAGATCGTGTTAAAGCGAAGGATATCGCAGAAATTCTGGAACAGTCTGTATTTGGGGATCACCCAATCCGCTTCAAACAAGTATCTGAACTGGAGGTAACAAGATGAATAAATCCATTCGCAAGGCAGCTGTCATTGGCTCGGGAATTATGGGTTCTGGTATTGCTGCTCATCTAGCTAACGTTGGAATACCGTGCTTATTGTTAGATATGGTGCCGAAAGAATTGACTGCTGAAGAGGATAAGAAAGGATATACCCTAGAACATCCTGCGGTTAGAAATCGTTTGGCTACTGGAGCTATTGCGAGATTAAGAAAGACGAACCCATCGCCTCTTTACGACGATGACTTCGCAGACCGAATTACGCCTGGGAATCTAGAGGACCACCTTTCGCAGATTTCGGAAGTGGATTGGGTGATTGAGGTTGTCGTCGAGAATCTACAAGTGAAAAAGGATTTATTGAGTCAAATTGAGCGCCAGTGGAAGCCCGGAACAATTGTCAGTTCTAATACATCAGGGATTTCTATTCAAGAGATGGTTGCTGATTGTAGCGAAGCATTTCAGAAATATTTTCTTGGAACACACTTTTTTAATCCACCTCGATATATGAAGTTGTTAGAAATTATTCCAGGGACAAAGACGGATCCAAAGATTGTTCAACAGATGAAGTTATTGTGCGAGAATGTTCTGGGTAAAGGCGTTGTGCTTGCAAAGGATACTCCTAATTTTATCGCGAATCGAATTGGAACATATGGACTTCTTATTACATTGCAACAGATGTTGAAGAATGGATTTACTGTGGAGGAAGTGGATGCGGTTACTGGACCTGCGATGGGGCGCCCCAAGAGTGCTACCTTCCGAACGTTGGATCTCGTAGGACTAGATACATTCATTCATGTGGCAGATAACGTGTACCGTAATATTACAGATGAATCGGAAAAAGCGGCGTTTGCAACACCTGACGCGATCAGTAGCATGGTCGCCAGGGGCTGGCTTGGTGAGAAGTCTGGTCAAGGGTTCTATTTGAAACAAAAGGGTGAAAACGGGAGTGAAATAAATTCACTTCATCTATCGTCGATGGAATACCATCCTCAGAAAAAGGTGACTTCTGGATCGCTTGAAGCAGCCAAACTAGCAAAAGGAGCTAGAGCGAAAACAAAGGCATTAATCGTAACCGGTGATCGCTATTCTGAATTCGCGTGGAATATTCTAAAGCAGGTGCTGATATACTCTGCTGAAAAGGTCGGCGAAATTGCCAATTCAATTCATGAAATCGATGAAGCGATGAAGTGGGGGTTCAACTGGGAGTTGGGTCCGTTTGAGACATGGGACGCTTTGGGATTAGTTAGATCTGTTGAACGAATGGAAAAGGAAGGATTGACTGTCCCTCTATGGGTGAAAGAATGGATTGCACAGGGGAATCAATCGTTCTATCAGAAGGATCAAGGGGCTTTATATGTTGTTGTAGATCAACGATATTCGTTGGTTGAACAACCAGCAAAGATCATTTCACTGAGCAACTTGAAGGAACAGAACAAGATTGTGAAAGGAAACAATGGTGCGAGTCTGATCGATCTTGGTGACGGTGTAGCTTGCTTGGAATTTCATTCGCCTAACAATGCCATTGGTGCAGATATTCTGATGATGATCCAACAAAGTTTAGTGGAAGTACGAAATAACTTTGAAGGAATGGTGATTGCTAATCAGGGGCGGAATTTCTGTGTTGGCGCTAATATCATGCTGTTGTTGATGGAGGCACAGGATGAAGAGTGGGATGAAATAGATGGTATTATTCGATTGTTCCAGAACACCATGTACAAAGTGAAAAGGTTTGAGAAGCCTGTTGTGGCCGCACCACATCGAATGACTTTGGGCGGAGGCGTAGAGGCATGTATGCCTGCCGATCAAGTGATTGCTGGGGCCGAGACGTATTATGGCTTAGTTGAAGCAGGTGTTGGTCTCATCCCTGCGGGTGGAGGATGCAAGGAATTTGCAATGAGGATAAGTCAACGTGTAGACGGACATCCAGAAGCGGATCTTCAACCTTATTTGAACCATGTATTTGAAACGGTTGGTATGGCTAAAGTCTCAAGCAGCGGCCATGATGCTAAAAAGTTAGGATATCTTCGATCTACAGATCGCATTATTGCGAGTCAGGATCATTTAATATACGAAGCTAAACAGGCTGTTCTTCAGATGAGTCGAGCAGGTTATGAACCGATGGTAGAAGGGAAAATTCGAGTTGCTGGTTCAGAAGGTAAATCTGTCTTGCAACTTGGTGCTATTGGAATGAAGCAAAGTGGCTATATTAGCGATCACGATCTGTTAATTGCCAAGAAGTTGGCTCATGTACTAGCCGGTGGTGATGTTCCAGCAGGCAGTCTTGTAAGCGAACAATATATGCTCGATTTGGAGCGGGAAGCATTCTTGAGCTTGTGTGGAGAACCGAAGACCCAACAGCGGATGCAACATATGTTGACGAAAGGTAAGGCGTTACGAAATTAACATTCCGGGGAGTGTGAGGATTTCTATGAAAGAAGCTGTAATTGTATCCATGGCACGTACCGCGATTGGCAGATCTAAGAAAGGAAGTCTAGTGCAGACACGTGCGGATGAATTGGGAAAAGTCGTTCTAGAAGCTGTAATCAATCGAGCACCCGGTCTTAGAAAAGAGGATGTAGAGGATATCATCATCGGCTGTGCAATGCCGGAAGGGGGACAGGGATTAAACTTTGCTCGTATCATGTCGCTGTATGCTGGATTTCCGGTTACGGTTCCGGCTATGACAATAAATCGGTTCTGCTCCTCAGGATTACAGTCAATCGCTTTTGCAGCCGAACGGATTATGTTAGGGAATGCTGACATCATGATAGCAGGTGGAGTAGAAAGTATGAGTCATGTTCCGATGACAGGCTTTAAGATTTCACCAAACCCGAGGATTGTTGAGGAAATGCCAGAAGTCTATATCGGCATGGGGCATACTGCTGAGAACGTCGCGGAGAGATTTAATGTGTCGCGTGAAGATCAGGATCGATTTGCTGCACAATCACATGTGAAAGCAGCAAGAGCGATTGCGGAGGGAAAATTTAAGGATGAGATTGTTCCTATTCAAGTGGAGTTAAAGCGTGTGGATGAGAATGGTCAGGTCGCGGTTACATCTTTCATCTTCGATATGGATGAAGGTGTTCGGGCTAATACAACTGTTGAGACACTGAGTAAGCTGAAACCTGCCTTCAAATTAGGAGGCACGGTTACGGCTGGTAATACTTCTCAGACAAGTGATGGTGCAGCCGCGGTCGTGATGATGAGTAAAGAGAAAGCTGACGAACTTGGATTGAAACCTCTAGCAACGTTTCGATCTTTTGCATTGTCAGGGGTAGAGCCTGAAATCATGGGAGTGGGACCCATCAAAGCTATTCCCAAGGCATTGCAGATGGCTGGAATTACGCTTGAAGATGTTAGTTTATTTGAGATAAATGAGGCTTTCGCTTCCCAATGTGTGCATGTGATTCGTGAACTTGGGATTGATGAGGAGAAGGTTAACGTGAATGGTGGAGCGATTGCACTTGGACATCCGCTAGGATGTACAGGGACAAAAGTGACCACGACTCTGATCAATGAACTGCGACGGCGTGGGGGTGGTTATGGAGTGGTCTCCATGTGTATTGGAGGAGGAATGGGAGCAGCAGGCGTATTTGAAGTTCATCCGCAATAAAAATCACTCGTGAGGGCAAAGGAGAGGAAATCAATGAGTAAGACGATGAGCAAAGTATTAGGCGGAAGTTACATGATTGAGGATATTGATTACCAACAAATCGTAACACCAGAGGACTTTACGGAAGAACATCGTATGATAGCGGAGACAACGGAACAATTCGTGGCTACTGAGATTGCCCCCAAGGATGAAGAAGTGGAGAAATTGAACTACGCATTAACAGTGGAGTTGCTGCAAAAAGCTGGTGAGATCGGCTTGCTTGGCGCGGAAGTTCCAGAGAATTATGGTGGTTTAGGCCTAGATAAAGTGAGCGCCACGTTGATTAATGAGAAGCTTACGAAGGCTTCATCATTCGCATTATCTTTTGGTGCACATGTAGGGATTGGCACGCTTCCGATAGTATATTTCGGTACGGAAGAGCAGAAGCAGAAGTATCTACCGTCGTTGGCTACAGGTGAGAAAATTGCAGCTTATTGTCTAACGGAGCCCTCTTCTGGATCGGATGCTCTTGGTGCCAAAACATCGGCTACGTTGACTGAAGATGGTCAGCATTACATTTTAAATGGAAGTAAGCAATTCATTACAAACGCAGCATTTGCTGATATATTCATCGTATACGCGAAAGTCAATGGCACGGAGTTCAGTACCTTTATCGTAGAACGAACGATGGAAGGGGTTAGTATCGGTCCAGAAGAGAAGAAGATGGGAATCAAAGGTTCTTCTACGTGTCCACTGATCCTGGAGGATGTCAAAGTTCCAGTAGAGAACTTGTTATGGGAAGTAGGCAAAGGGCATTTGATCGCTTTTAACATTCTAAATATTGGCCGCTTCAAATTAGCTGCTGGATGTGTCGGAGCTGCGAAAGATTCAATCGAGCTAGCTGCAAAATATGCCAATGAACGCACGCAATTTGACCGTAAGATATCCTCGTTTCCCCTTATTGGCAAGAAACTGGCGGAAATGAACATGCGGACGTTTGTGCTGGAAAGTATGGTATATCGGACGGCGGGCCTATTTGATATCGGATTAGCTGAAGTGGATTATGATAGTCCGAATGTTGGATATCAATCGGCTAAAGCCATTGCAGAATATCAATTAGAATGCTCTATTAACAAAGTATTTGGATCAGAAACACTTGATTTCGTCGTAGATGAGGGTGTTCAGATTCATGGAGGTTATGGATTCATTCAAGAATATCGGATTGAACGTAATTATCGAGATTCGCGCATCAATCGTATTTTCGAAGGGACGAATGAAATTAATCGGTTGCTAATCCCCGGGACATTAATTAAGCGGGCGATGAAAGGCGAATTACCTTTAATGCAGAAGGCACAAGCGTTGCAATCAGAATTATTAGGATTAGTTCCTGGTCAATTATTCGAAGGCACATTGGAGCAAGAAACACACCTGCTATCCATGACGAAGAAAATATTCCTCATGGTCGGTGCGCAAGCCCTACAAAAGTATCAAATGAAGTTAGAGCAAGAACAAGAAGTATTAAGCCATCTGGCTGATATGATGATTACGGTGTTCGCAATGGAAAGCGCTCTCTTACGAACTAGGAAGTTGATCGATCAAGTTGGTGAGGCTAAAGCGACCAATGCGATAGATATGACAGTGGCTTTTATACACGAGGAATTTGAGCGGATTGAATGTTGGGCGAAAGAAACGCTAGCTGCCATGGAATCAGGAGATACACTTCGTACTGGGCTCTCAGTATTGAAAAAACTGACAAGAAAAACACAGGTTAATACGTTAGGATTAAAACGGAAAATTGCTGCCAAAGTCATCGAAGCGGAAAAGTACGTGGTGTAACGGATTCTTGAGAATGGGGTGGATAGCGTGTCAAATAAACCATGGTTGGAACATTATCCGGTTGAAGTACCCGCAACATTTGATTATCCGAAGCAGAATTTGGCCCAATTTCTGGTGCAGTCTACAGCATTATATCCGGACCAGATCGCCCTAGACTTTCTAGGGAATAAGATTTCGTATAAAGCTTTATTAGATTCGGTGTATCGCTTTACGAATGCCCTGCTTAAGCTGGGTATTCGTAAAGGAGACAGAGTAGCTGTCATGTTACCGAATTGCCCACAAGCCGTCATCGCATATTATGGGACGCTACTTATGGGCGGTATCGTCGTGATGACGAACCCACTCTATATGCCGCGAGAATTAGAGCATCAATTGAATGATGCGAGCGTTAAGATGATTGTAACGCTGGACATTCTATTCGATCGGGTGCAGAAATCGACAGAGAAAATACCATTGGACTATATTCTAGTAACCTCAATTAAGGATTACTTGCCATTTCCGAAAAATTTACTATATCCCCTGAAGAATAAAAAGACGGGCGACCCGATCTCATATGGGAATAGTGTATTACCATTCCTCCCTTTCTTGAAACAGTCGACAGCTGAGCCAAACGATACTCCAGTGGATGCTGATGAGGATCTTGCACTCATTCAATACACGGGTGGGACTACGGGTTTCGCTAAGGGTGTGATGCTTACTCATATGAATCTGGTAGCCAATACGCATCAGAGTAAGCTCTGGTTCTACCGTGCTCAAATAGGTAAGGAACGTTATTTTGCAGCCCTACCCTTTTTCCATGTGTTCGGTATGACCGTGTTGCTTAACCAATCCGTTCTTATGGCTGGTACATTAATATTAATTCCACGTTTTGATATTGGTCAGGTGTTGAAGACGATGAATCGATTGAAGCCGACTGTATTTCCTGGAGCACCAACCATGTATATTGCCGTGATCAATCATCCTGATATTCAGAAATTCGATCTTTCCTCAGTGAAAATATGTATTAGTGGTGCTGCTTCTTTACCGGTTGAAGTTCAGGAGCGTTTTGAGAGGATGACAGGAGGAACATTAATTGAAGGTTACGGTCTGACAGAAGCGTCACCGGTAACACATGCGAACAACCTATGGGAGAAGCGAAAAGTTGGTTCTATCGGCATCCCTTTTCCTGATACTGAAGCACGTATCGTACACCCGGATACGGGAGATGAGATGCCACAAGGTGATATTGGAGAGTTGATTATCCGAGGACCGCAGGTGATGAAGGGATACTGGCAACAACCTGAAGAAACAAAGAAGGCGCTTCGTGATGGATGGCTATATACAGGAGATTTGGCTCGGATGGACGACGAGGGTTTCTTCTATATACTGGATCGACGTAAAGATCTGATTATCGCAGGTGGGTATAATATATATCCACGAGAAGTGGAAGAAGTGCTGTTCGAACATCCCGATGTAGAAGAAGCTGTTGTAGCTGGCGTGGTAGATCCATATCGTGGTGAGACGGTGAAAGCATATATTATACTTAAAGAGGGCGCAACAGCGAATGAAGAGGATCTAAAACGTTGGTGTAAGGAGAAGTTAGCAGTGTATAAAGTTCCTAGAGTATACGAATTTCGTCAATCATTTCCTAAGACATTGGTAGGTAAAGTTCTTCGACGGAAATTGATTGATGAAGACGCCGATAAGATGCCTAAGTAATATAAATAACCTTTAACGCTTGTTAATTCCTGTAAGAGTATATTGAAAAGGGTAAGGTTGAGGAGGTGTATTTATGAAGGACAATTCGGATAATATTCATCCTAATTTTGGAGAATGGGAACAGCTTGCCAAGTCTACATTCTGGGGGTTCGTAGGTTGTGTATTTGAAGAATTAAAGGAGCAGAAGGTAGTTGTTTCAATTGATATACTGCCTCATCATTTAAACCAAATAGGTATACTGCATGGCGGTGTACACGCAACTTTAATTGATTCTGCGATGGGTTTGATAGGAATGATTGCTAGGCCAGAGAATAACATCGTTACAACGAATTTAACATTAAACTATGTTGCACCCGTAGAGAAAGGAAAAGTCTTTGTAACAGCTGAAATTATTCATAGTTCGCGTAAATTGATTAATACTCAAGCTTATGTGCGTACAGAGAACGGAGAATTATGTGCTTTTGGTACGGGAACATTCCGTGTAATTTCGAAACCTTAGTCTTAATATTACAATTCGAAAGTGGCATCTCCGAACAGGAAACTCTTAGTTCGGAGATGCCACTTGTTGTGCATTTTTAACATATAAAAAGTTAAATCAATGATTCTGCTTTTATTTGGATGGTGGATGTGTGCGATTGGTTGGCTTCAAGTAATTGAATACCTTGTCCAACGTTCATACCATTTACAGGAGCCATCCAAGGCTCTATACATACAAAGGGTTTTCCTTGTAGTGCCCAAAGTACAATATACTGATATACATCCTCTGAGGTGATCGTTACTTTCAGTTGTCTTGTATGATCAATCATCTCACAGCTATTAGATTGTAATTGATCATAAATGACGTTAGATTCGTCTTGGTTAAAGTTAAACTTATCTTCTACTATACTATTAGGTATCATTTCCTTGTAAGTAGATGACGGAACTTGTAATGCAAGATTTTCTTTATCCGCTACATAGAAATAAGGGTGGTAACCCAAGTAGAACGGCATCACTTTATCATCCATATTATGAATAGTAGCCTGAATACTTAAACCATTTTCGTTAAGTGTATATTGCATGATCAGTTTGAAATGGAAAGGATATCGAATCAAAGTCTCTTCATTATCTACCATTTCAAGGGTGATTGAAGCACTGTTGTCATCAGCGGAAGTATGAATAACTTGGCCTACTAGATTACGCGCAAAGCCGTGCTGCTTTAATTGATAAGCTGTATCTTTGTAATAATAAGTCTCATCAACTAAGTAGCTACTAATAGGAAACAAAATAGGATTGCCACCACGTATGTTTTTCGATAGGTCTTCCAATGTTTCTTGCTCAAGATAAAAAATTGATTCGTTATTGTACATATATTTACTGATAATACAGCCTCGTTCGGGAACCACTTCAATATAAATTTGACGATCTTCGCTTGCTAGTACATACGTTTCAAATTGATCTTGCTTAGCGTAACAAGTAAACATAATCTTCCTCCTATAGTTGAACCATATTGTCCCAATATTACCTAATTAAATTTAATCAATCAATGGGATAATTCAGATGTTGGGCAAAAGCGGTGACAGGCTAATTCCCCATAACATATGCTATGTAATGAATAGGAGGTCTTATGCGATGAAATACACCAGCGCTTCAATCAAAAGTAAATGGGTAAAAACAAACTGGATATTGAAGCATCCGGATCTAAGGAAGCATGTTCCACAAACATTACTTTTTAATAAAAAGAACTTGATTTCAATGTTTGCTTCTTATTCCACTGTTTATTTCAAACCTACGGGTGGTTCCGGGGGATTCAATGTTATTCGCATGAAAAGAATCAAGAAGGGTTACCAAATCCAAGTAAATACAGTCAAATCTACTTATGAATCAATAGATCGGTTATATGATAAGTTATGTCGCTATGCCAGTAACAAATCTTATTTATTGCAAAAGGGGATTAAGCTGGCTAGTACGAATAGTAAACCCTTTGATATTCGTGTCATGGTGCAAAAGACGAATAAGGGTGCATGGATTAGCAGTTCCATTTTCACAAAGATCGGAAAGAAGGAAAAGGTTGCTACAAACTACAATCAAGGTGGGAAAATTGGGTACTTCTATGAAACAATGTCAGGTGCAGGATATCATAAAGACGAAATTCAGCGTATGGAAACTAAATTGAAGAAGATGGGTGTAACGGTAGGAAATCATTTCGACCGACAGATAAAGGGATTCAGGGAACTTGGCTTGGACGTGGCGTTGGACCCCAAAGGTGAATCGTGGATTCTGGAAGTAAATACAAGACCCCAATTCTACCCCTTAAAGATGATGAAGGATAAAAAGGCCTACCAACAAATCATTTCTTATGCTAAGCAATATGGGAGATATAAATAAGATGGAAGAGAGATAGTATTTTGAATACCCGAATATTCTTGTGAAGACGAACTCCAGATATTTAGAGAGTTCGTCTCTTGTTTTTTTTTTTTTTTTGCGTAATGCGCAAAATTGCACTTTGGGCAAAAATATTGTAAACTAACTGTTAGTTGGGAAAAAGCGGAAAGGAGGAGTTACACGATTAAAACAAGTCTAAGGTACATAAAAAAGGAAGCGACGGTGCGAGCTCTTGCCAATGCTGCCTTTGAACTTGCTCTCGAACACGGTCTTGATGGGTTCATCGTTGAAGATGTGGTAGGGCGAGCAGGGTATTCTAGAAGAACGTTTACCAATTATTTTTCCTGTAAGGAAGAAGCCGTTGCATCAGGAGCTACTATATTTAATGACACGATTGAAATAGAACAATTGTTAGAGAATTTATCTGAAGATACCCCACCGATCGATATCCTTTTCCAATTGATAAAAACGCAGCTTACTGTAGATTATTTAAAAAAAATTCGTGAACTCGCATTGATCTGCAAAAAAAATCCATCTATGGAACCTTACTTTCTTGATGTAATATATCGCTTGCATGTTGACGCCCAAAAAACGTTAATCATCATAACGAATGGGAAGGTTGATGAAGTATATATTCATCTTCTAGTAGGGGCAGTTTATGGTGCTATGTTGCCCGTCATCGATGGAAGTCTTCATGTAGAGTTTCCAGATCAACCGTCATCCAATAGTGCATTCCATCAGTATATGGAGAAAATTTACAAATATTTAAAGAACGGCTTTTAAACACACATACTTATTAAGATAGTTGGAGGGAAAATAGAGAGATGTCCACATTTTTATACAAAATTAGTAATAAGGCTTTTCGAAAGCCTTGGTATTTCATTGTAAGTTGGTTGGCCATTGTAGGTCTTGTCGCAACATTGTTAGGCATAAACGGCATTCATATAAGCAACGAGATGAAAATAGAAGGTACGGAATCACAGCGAGTGTTGGACCAGTTATCCAATGAGCTTCCGATTGCTTCAGGTGGGCAAGGTAGTGTTGTATTTAAGGCTTCTGATGATCAAAGATTGGATACACCAGAGCGTGGTGCTGCGATTGGTAAGATCATTTCAGAGGTATATCATTTAGATTATGTAGTTAACACTGCAGAGCTCGCATCAGGAGCTAATGATTTGAATGCCATGATGATGCAGAATGCAAATCCAGATGATTTGCCTCCATACGGTATCATGATCGTGGATGGTATGCCACTTCCAGGAGTGTTGCTCTCTGCCGACGGTACAATTGCATTATTCCAATTTCAGTTTACAGATGAGTTGACAGCTATTCCTCAAGATGTGAAGGATACGATTATTGAGACCGTAACCGCTCTTGAGAAAGAAGAAGAAATATCCGTACTTCCTAGTGAATCACTGCTATCTCTGGAGATTGGAATTGGATCCGGAGAAGTGATTGGATTGATTGTGGCTGCGATTGTGTTATTGATGACTTTAGGGTCTGTGGTCGCTGCAGGTCTTCCGTTACTCACAGCACTTTTAGGTATTGCTATAGGGGTCGGGGGAGCGTTCTCAATTTCGAGTTTTATTGAAATGACGAATGTTTCAGCTATTCTAGGACTTATGATTGGTCTGGCAGTTGGGATTGATTATTGCTTATTCATTGTTAATCGCCAACGTCGGTTGATATTTGATCAGGGATTGAGTGCTCAGGAAGCAGCAAGCAGAGCGACTGGTACTGCTGGAAGTGCGGTATTCTTCGCAGGATTAACTGTTATTATTGCTTTGTGTGGCATGCTGGTTATGGGTATTTCGTTCTTATCGACCATGGCATTAGTAGCTGCAGCAACAGTTTTGGTTAATATGTTACTTGTGTTGACGTTATTACCGGCTTTGCTTGGTTTAGTGGGCGAGAAGATATGTTCTCCAAAAGCTCGTAACAAGAATCAGCTAAAAGCAGCAAATGCAACACGTATTGGATTTTCTGATAGATGGGTCAGAGGTGTTGTGAAGTTTCGCTGGCTAGTCATTGTTGTAGTTATTGTAATCCTAGGGATTGCAGCGACACCGATACTGAAAATGGATATGGGTATCCCTGGAGCGGCCACAGCGAATTTAGATACGGCGGCTAGGCAAAGTTATGATGCGATTTCAGAGGGATTTGGTGAAGGATTTAACGGACCACTAATTTTGGTTGCAGAGTTAGAGGACTCATCTTCAAAGCTTACAATCGAACATCTGATGGGTCTCGTGATGGAGCTTCAAAGTCAGGACAACGTATCTCAAGTATCGCCTTTAGGTATCAATGAGAATGGTAATTTGGCTATATTCAGTCTAATTCCAGATACGGGACCTACGGATATAGAAACGAAAGAATTGGTACAGCAATTACGTGAACTTGACCTACAGACGGGTGGGGGAGTTACGTTAGGCGTTACCGGATTTACAGCTGTAAATATTGACATGTCGGTTAAGTTGGGCAATGTTTTTCCAATTTATATTGGTATTATAGTTATTCTTTCGCTGATTATTCTCATGTTAGTCTTTCGTTCAATTGTTGTACCCATTAAAGCAACGCTTGGTTTTCTACTAAGTATACTGGCAACATTCGGTATCACCACAGCAGTGTTTCAATGGGGATGGCTGAATGATGTATTCGGTTTCGATACGGGTGGACCGTTGCTTAGCTTTATGCCGATTGTAACGACCGGTATTCTCTACGGTCTGGCTATGGATTATCAGGTGTTCCTTGTTAGTTCCATGCGCGAATCATACGTTCATGGGCATAAGGGTAAGGAGTCCATTGTTCATGGATACAATCAAGCAAGCCGTGTGGTGCTAGGTGCGGCAGTCATTATGGTATCTGTTTTTGCTGGATTTATATTTACCGATGATATCATGATCAAACAGATCGGTTTTGCGTTAACGATCGGTATCTTTATTGACACGTTTCTTGTACGAATGACATTGGTTCCTGCTGTTATGGCTATTTTCGGTGAAAAAGCTTGGTGGTTACCCAAGTGGTTAGATCGTATCTTGCCAAACTTAGATGTCGAAGGAGACAAATTAATCGCTAAGTTAGATAAACCGAATGAAATATTGCGCAAAGATCAAGAGAGTTGATTATGTAGGGGACGGGGATTCTGAGGAATCCCTGTTTTTTTTGGTGGGAAGTCAAATGTAAGTGGGATTGTCACGAATCGTTATAAAGAAATTCAGAGTATAATTCAAGCTTTTCCTTGTGAGAAATATATGGTAGTAAATTAATAGTATTGGCTTCTAATATATAGGAATCACATGTCTCAAGAGATTCGGTTGGCTATCTCTTTCAAATAATCATTACCTTATTTAGATAATTGTTATAAAATATTAGAAACAATGATAAATATAAGTTTCAAGACCTTGGAGAAAAGTGAAGTTAAATATCATTGGAGGCATTTGATTTTCTAGTGCGAACCAGAAGCACACATGAAATTCCTAGGAGGTTCGCACCTGAAAAAGTCAATAACCAGCCCATATTTGGTAAATATTATAATTAAAGACGAAAAGAAAAAGGGTAGATTCACTTGTTTTTACAGTAAAATAGTAAAAAACTTACTTCTTTGATCATCTTTTCGGAGTCGCACTCTATATGAGTGCGTGGATTGAAATCGATGGTAGTGTCATTTTCACTACTCTAGGCTCTCGTCGCACTCTATATGAGTGCGTGGATTGAAATCGTGGTCTTGGCATAGTTACACCCTTTACTAATTGTCGCACTCTATATGAGTGCGTGGATTGAAATTTTCTCAAATTTATCTCTTTGATCCACTATTTTTGCGTCGCACTCTATATGAGTGCGTGGATTGAAATTTAATAGCATCATTAATCATCTTGTCTAAGTCCGTCGCACTCTATATGAGTGCGTGGATTGAAATGTCTTTCTCACCTCCCTTCTCGGTTATCGTTTAGGTCGCACTCTATATGAGTGCGTGGATTGAAATTCCATAAAAAATACCCCCTTTTCCATAATAGAAGTCGCACTCTATATGAGTGCGTGGATTGAAATGTTCAAGTATAGGCTGAAATGCCCTCAATGAATGTCGCACTCTATATGAGTGCGTGGATTGAAATTTGGTTCTGAAAGGTCGGCAGCAGGGTTTTACGTGTCGCACTCTATATGAGTGCGTGGATTGAAATCCATCAACCAAGATGGGAGAACATCACACTCACGGTCGCACTCTATATGAGTGCGTGGATTGAAATGAATACGTAGATTGCTTACACTTTTTCCTTTCAAGTCGCACTCTATATGAGTGCGTGGATTGAAATGAT